>NZ_JACJPL010000031.1:344628-689256 GCF_014696065.1 Leptolyngbya sp. FACHB-261
TGCAACAGAGTTGGACCAAATGGGGGATTCTACTGCTGGCGGCAGGTTTTCACCAGCTATACCGCTTGAGTCTGTGGCCCTTGCTCTGGCTGTCCCGTCGCCGGACTCATTTCGCAGACCACTTCGCAGCGGCCAACACCGGCAACCCCAATGCTCTGGCGCGGGCCTTGGTGAAAGTTGCGTTGGGGCAAGCAGATCAAACTGCTGATCCCGCCATAGGTCAGGCTGACCCCATGGCAAGGTTGTTAGAAGCGATCCGGCCTTTAAGTCTGTGCGATGACCAAGCCGCTTTGCCCCTCGGACGCTTGCTCTTAGCTCAGCCCACAGAGCCCTTGGTTTTGGAGCGCTGGCTACTTTGGGAGCTCTACAATCCCTGGGTGAACTGGAGTGAACTGAGCACCACTCATCCCCTTCTCGGCAAGCGATTGGGAGCGCTCAGCGGCTATGCTCAGCAGCTCGCTCTCCCCACCCAAATCGACTTGGATGCAGTAGTTGCCTTGAGTAGACGCTTGGAGAAGCCCGTCTACGAGCAGTTTCAACTCAGGCGCGCTCTTTTAGCGGCACCTTGGTTGGGGTTAGGACTGGGGTTAGTTCTAGGCTGGGTACTCAGTTTGCTATTCCAAGACAGCTGGCTGATCCTGTCACTGGTCTTGATTGGTACAGGCACTGGGGTTTTGCTGAGAGTCAACACGCTTTATCCGGACGTGCTGGCGGAGCGTTTCCAGGATGCCAGCCTGAGCCAACTACTACTGAATGCATCTGCCGAACCCCTGCGTGGTCTGCCCGTGCGTCTTCAGGGGAAAGTCATACTGCCCTTAGATTTTGGTAGCGATCCGGATGGAGCAGTCACATTTGAGGATGAGGCAGGCAGACGGGTTGCTTTGCGCTATCAAGCAGCCGCAGGACCAGCTGGCAGCTTGCTAGTCGGCTATCCGCTAATGCGACAGTGGACGGCAAAACCAGTCACGGTTCAAGGCTGGTTCCGACGAGGGCCTTTGCCCTGGGTCGATGCGCTAACTCTAGAGGCAGCCTCTGGGGAGCAACTCAAGAGTAACTTTCAACTTTGGACTTACGGTTTGGGGAGCAGTCTAATACTGGCAGGGCTAACCACACTGTGGTTTTTCGGCCAGGTCTGAGTTTCGGGTGTGCCTGCCCTAGACTTGAGTGAGCAACGGAAGAACTGCGGTGAGTTTTGATTTACCTGATGATCTGATGGGGCTTTTAAAGGCTTTACGTCAGGACAATGAACGAGTGCGTCTGCACGCTACCCGTGCTCTGTGGCAGAGGTGGTATGCAGAAGCAGGACCAGAGGCTGAACGACAACTGCTAGCGGGTACAGCCTCGATGGAACAGCAACGCTTTGCTGAGGCGGAACAGGAGTTCAGCCAACTCATTCAGCAGCATCCAGATTTTGCAGAGGCCTATAACAAACGAGCAACCCTGCATTACATATGCCACCGTTATGACCGTTCCCTCCGTGACTGCCACCGCGTTGTGGAACTCAACCCACATCACTTTGGGGCCTGGCATGGCATGGGCCTCTGCTACTTTGCCTTGGATCGCTATCCAGAAGCGCTACCCGCTTTTCGCCGGGCCTTGGAGATTCAACCCTTTGCCCAAATCAATCAGGCCATGAGCCTAGAGTGTCTGGTGCGGATGAGCTAGGGCAGGCTGGGCTCTGGAACGCCAGCTTCGAGCAAAGGCCAAATGGCTTGGAGAAGTTCGCCGAGGCCCTGACGGCTCACTGCCGAAATGCCCAGGACTGGCTGCTTCAGGTGGGCACTCAAGTCAGCTTTGATCTCAGCAGCAACAGATTCCTCAACGGCATCTAATTTGGATACAACGACCAACTGTGGCTTAGTGCTAAGGCCATGGCCATAGGCTTCAAGCTCAGCCTCGATGGTCTGATAGTCATGTAGGGGATCAGGGGCAGTACCATCAACGAGATGCACGAGCACTCGGGTGCGCTCAATGTGGCGTAAGAAATCGTGGCCCAGACCAGCACCTGTATGAGCGCCTTCGATCAAGCCGGGGATGTCAGCAAAGACAACGCCGTCGCCTGTGGGCCGGCGCACTACACCCAGGTTAGGCACCAACGTGGTGAAGGGATAATCAGCAATTTTGGGCCGAGCTGCCGACAGCACAGAGATCAGGGTCGATTTACCAGCATTGGGTAAGCCGATCAGACCGACTTCTGCCAGGAGTTTCAGCTCTAGACGTAGCAAGCGACTCTCGCCCGGTAAACCAGGCAGAGCTTGTTCGGGAGCTCGATTCTGATTGCTCAGAAAACACCGGTTACCGAGTCCGCCTTTGCCACCTTTCGCGACCCGCAGCTCCTGGCCAACATCGGTCAAGTCACCCAGAAACTCACCAGTCTCAGCATCGTAGATTACGGTGCCGCAGGGGACTTCGATAATGCGGTCCTCACCGCTAGCCCCGGTCATGTTCTTGGCACCGCCGCGCTCCCCGTTCTCGGCTTGAAAGCGGTGAGCATAGCGAAAATCCAGCAGAGTTTGCAGGTTCTGGGTTGTCCGCAGAATCACATTTCCACCCCTGCCACCGTTGCCGCCCGCCGGACCACCCGCCGGTACATACTTCTCCCGCCGGAAGGCAACGATGCCATCGCCACCATCGCCCGCCTTGATTTGAATTTCTGCCTGGTCAATAAATTGCATGCGTTCCAATTGGCTAAAGGCACAAGCCTCTAGCCCACCTCATTATCTTTATGGTAGTGAGGGTAGTCACGCTGATCGCCTTTACGCTGAAACTACTCCAAAAGGAGAGTGGATTTAGCGTTACTAGAAGCGCTTAGTCTGGCCCAGTAAAGCGACGCTGGAGTCGGTCGGAAAGGGCATTGTAGCGAGAGGCAAGTCGAGCTTTGCCTGCAGCGGCCCAATCTTGAAGCAGTTGAATCTGTTCTTGGGCGGTACGAGCGAGAGGTACAACTTGACTGGCGGACTCTAAAACATCGTCAGTAGTGAAGTCGCGGTTCTGGCTGAAGCCCAGGTGCATGGCTTCGATGATTGTCTGCTCGATCTCAGCTCCCGAAAAGTCCGGCGTTTCGTAGGCTAGGCGCTCCAGATCATAAGCGCGAACGTTATGGGGCCGCAGGCGGTTGAGGTGCACCCGGAAGATTTCTCGTCGTTCCTCAGTGCTGGGCAAACCGACGAAAAAGATCTCGTCAAAGCGGCCTTTGCGCAGCATTTCGGGTGGTAGGGCGCCAATGTTGTTGGCCGTTGCAACCACAAACACAGGAGACTTTTTCTCTGCCATCCAAGTAATAAACGTACCGAAGACCCGAGAAGTGGTGCCGGAGTCACCACGGCCATCGCTGCCAGCAAAGGCTTTATCAATTTCGTCGATCCAGAGAACACAGGGAGCTAGCGCCTCAGACAACTGAATCATCTGACGGGTTCGAGACTCAGATTCGCCTACCAGCCCCGCAAACAGGCGCCCTACATCCAAGCGTAGGAGGGGCAGATGCCAGTGATGGGCAATGGCTTTGGCAGTGAGGGACTTACCTGTGCCTTGAATGCCAACCAGTAGCAGCCCTCGCGGATGAGGGAGACCATAACTGCGTGCCCGGTCAGAGAAGGCGTTGCCTCGGCGCAACAGCCAGTCTTTGAGGTTGTCCAACCCGCCAATGTCTGAGATCTCTTCAGTGGCAGGGTAAAAGTCGAGGATTTGCGTTTGACGAATGGTCTGGCGCTTTTCCTCCAAAATCAGATCTACGTCTTCAGGCCGCAGTTCGCCATGCAGGGCAATAGCTCGGCCTAATACCCGTCGGACGCGTCCCTGAGAAAGCCCCTGACAAGAGCGCACCAAGTCGTCCATAGCACGGGCTTCCAAAGTTCTGCCCATGCTGCCCAGCAAACGCTCGACCTCAGCTCGAATTTCAGCGCCATTGGGCAAAGGAAATTCCAGGACAGTCAGCACCTCACTGAGATCGTCCGGAATGTTGAGCTGAGGTGAGAGGATTACTACATTCTTAGGCTGCGATTGAAGTAACCGGGTCAAGTTGCGCAGCTTACGCCCCACAGCGACATCTTCTAAAAAGCGATGAAAATCTCGCAGGATAAAGATCCCCGGTGCTGTAGCCGGTAACTTTTCTACGAGTTCCAGGGCTTGCAAAGGATTGCGTCGGCCAAAGCCAGCATCTGTGGGGTTGCCCTGGTAACCGTCCACAAAGTCCCAGGTGTAGACCGCCCGGTTGCCGCTCTCCTGAGCAATTTCAGCGATAGTTGCCTCTACCCGCTCTTCTTCGCGCGAGGGAATGTAGATAACCGGATAGCGGGCACGCAGCAGTAGGGCAAATTCTTCGCGAAAGCTCATGGCTGGGGCAGAGAACGGGGCTGAGCTGCAACAGACTGCAACAATAGTTATCGTCCCACGTTGCACCTGTAGTGCAACTCTCTCTAGCTAGGTGACAGTGCCCTAAATGTCGGGGAGAAGCCGTACAGTTAGGGGGCGGACAGCCAGGTAGACAAGTTCTGGCAAAGACCCTATACTGTAACCTCGACTTGAGGGGTAGGAGACCCGCAGGAGGGCATTATTCCGGAGCCGCTGACCCTGACCGTGAGTTTGAGAGGCACCCATGACGTTAGGGATAATTGCCAAATTTTTCGCCTCGCAGGCTTACTAGACGCGTTCTCTGAGCCTGTTTTTCGGAAGACTATTGGCAAATATGTGGATGATGGCCCTAAGCACATCATCCTTGACCTTTCAGCTATTGATTTCGTAGATAGCTCTGGTTTGGGCGTCCTGGTGCAAATGGCGAAGAAAGCCCAAAATGCAAAAGGATCGCTACAAATTATTAGTAACCCACGTGTTACTCAAACCGTAAAGCTGGTTCGCCTAGAACAATTCTTGGCACTTCAACCCTCGGTTGAGGAAGCCTTGAAGAACGTGCCAAAGGACTGAGCCCCCTGTTTGGCCTGAACACTCTCTCATCTGCGGAGGTAGCTAAGCTTTCCCCCGCAGCTCTGGCTTATTTGGGTGATGCTGTTTTTGAGCTTTACACCCGTCAGATCTTGATTTTTCCCCCCTGCCGAATTCAGGATTACCATAGGCAGGTGGTGGCTCATGTCCGAGCCGAGAGTCAAGCTTTGAGCTTAAAACGTTTAGAGGCCCACCTGACAGAAACCGAGCAGGAATGGGTGCGTCGGGGACGTAATGCCGCTACCAATGCGCCTCGCAGGCTAGATCCTGCTACTTACCAACAGGCGAGCGGTTTAGAAACCCTGATTGGCTATCTCTATCTCACTGACCCCGAACGACTACGCCAGCTTCTGGCCGTTCTGGGTTCCGAATAACTACTTTTCTGGTGGACCGTCATGCCTGCTCGCGATTCTCAAAAACGTCCTCAAAAAGCTCATCCTCAAAAGCCTCAACTGCGTAGAGCGGCTGAGAGTGATAGACCCCGTCGCCGCGATCGGGATGGCAATTCTGAAGCTGGGTCCAATGCTAGTCAGGACCGGCGTTTTCGCCGTGAGGCTAGCGGTTCCTCAGGAGACCGTAGTTTCCGCCGCGAGGCCAGTGGTTCCTCGGGAGACCGTAGTTTTCGTCGTGAGGCTGGCGGTTCATCAGGTTCGTCTGCATCCGGAGAGCGCAAGCGTCTCCCCAACCCAGCTAAGCCCCTACCGCCTCGCAAGAACAATGCTGATGCGGCAGGGGAGAGGAGCCAGTCGCAGGGCCAATCACAGGGCCAGTCGCAGGGCCAGTCGCAGAACGGCTACGCCAAGCGCTCACCTATCCGCAAAGATGGGCAGCCCAAACGTGAACGCACTCAGGGTCGGCGGCAAGGTGAGTCACAAGACCGGCGCGAGCCGCGGGAACGTCGTGACTTCAACCGTGCCCCCCGCCCCCAAGCCTCTTTTAGACCCAATCAGGACGAGAGAGCGGCGGAACCACAGGAAGCGGCTGGGGACAACCTAGAAGCAGAACTGATCTACGGCAGGCATTCAGTGATAGCGGCGTTAGAAGCGCAACGGCCCTTGAACCGGCTCTGGATTGTGCCGCACTTACGTTATGACCACCGCTTCCTCGGTCTGCTAGATCAAGCTAAAGCAGCAGGCACAGTCATTGATGAAGTAGAACCGCGTCGCCTCAACCAAATCACCAGCAATGCCACGCACCAGGGCATCGCCGCTCAAGTCTCTGCACATGAGTATTTGGAACTGGCCGACTTGATTGAAAGAGCCAAAGCGGCCTCCAACTCGCCGGTGATCATTGCCGCAGATGGCATTACTGATCCCCATAACTTGGGAGCGATCCTACGCACGGCAGAGGCAATTGGTGCTCAGGGATTGGTGATCCCTCAACGTCGAGCTGCTGGGATCACGGCCACAGTAGCCAAAGTTGCAGCAGGCGCCCTGGAGCATTTGAGCGTTGCACGCGTGGTGAATCTGAATCGCGCTCTAGAAGAGCTGAAGAGTGCTGGCTTCTGGATCTACGGTACGGCCTCGGAGTCGGGGCAACCCATTCATCAGGTGAAGTTTGCTCCCGCTGCCGTGCTCGTGATTGGGGCAGAAGGCGAGGGGCTAAATTTATTGACACAGCGCTCCTGCGATGAGTTAGTGTCGATTCCTTTACACGGCAAGACCCCTAGCCTCAATGCCTCTGTCGCTGCGGGTATGGCACTGTACGAAATTTACCGCCAAAGGTGGACCCAAACCCTTTCACTAGGCAGTTTGAAAAAGGCAGCAACCTGAAGTATAAAAAAGTGTGAATTCTTAACGTCTACTCATCCCACAGGTTCCTCATGGCAATGCTCGACGTTGTTAAGGGTGTGTTCACGAACTTCGTGACTGGTTTTAAACGTGGTCGCGGTAGCGCTTGGTGGGCGGAGATTTCGACAGCTGAGCCCCGTTGCACCTACTACTTTGGCCCCTTCCAGAACGAGGCTGAGGCTGAGTCAGCCCGTCCTGGTTACATCGAAGATCTAGAAAGTGAAGGGGCACAGGGCATCAAGGTAGTCGTCAAACGCTGCGATCCAACTGTGCTGACTGTGTTTGATGAAGAGCTAGAACCAGCTGAGCGCTCCGTATCCAAGCGGAGCTTCAGCAGTCAGTTCTAGCTAGCTCCAACCAGCCCTCTAATTAACCCTTTGAGCTCTGAGGCTGCTGCCTTACTCCATCCCCATTATTGATGCCTGGCTGACCTGTGGGTGTCTGACCAGCCAGTCGTCAATGTCTCTAAGCACCTGCTCTGGGATTTCCCAGGGAAAGAGGTGAGCGACGTTTGGGTAGCAGTGCCATTCAGCATTGGGTAGGGCTTGTGCCGTTTCCTCACTGGAAGCAGCCGTAATGTGACGGTCTTCAGCACCCGCGAGAACCAGAGCTGGCACCCGAAGAGAAGGCAGGTCGTCTAAGCGGCTGTATCTTTGCTGCAGGGCCTGCGACAGAGCTGCAATTGCGGGGCGTGAAGTGGTCAGATAGGCTTCCAACGCTTCAAAGGCCAAGCGCCGGTAGGCGTGAGCATTATGCTGCTGGATTAGATAGCGGTACAGCGACCGCTTGCCGAAGGTTTCAATGTTCCAGTCCCAAGCCGGATAGATCCGGTTGAGAATCGAAGCAACGCCAGTAAAAGCTTCATCCTGCCAGCTGACCGGCGGGTGGTTCCCGCGAGGTCGCGCAGCAGTCGCTACCAGAATTAGGCCACTCACCCGGTCGCCGAGTCGCAGCGCTAGCTCCATAGCCAAGATGCCGCCCAGAGACCAGCCCAGCACTAAACAACGCTGAATCTGATGGCGATCTAGCAGGTGCTCTAGGTCCGGAAGGTGATCGGTCATGCTGAACGCATCCTCCGTACGTGAACGGCCATAGCCGCGGAGGTCGGGCGCTAGAGTCCAGAAGCGGCGAGACAGGTGTTCGGTGAAGACACTCATGCTGCGTCCATTACCAGGGTGACCGTGCAAGCAAAGGATAGGAAAGCCCTGACCAGCGGTGTGAGCGTGCAGTGGGAGGGGAACTGAAGTCATGGGTTAAGCGACAGTACCAGGAAGCTATAATCAACAAAAATTTGCGCTTTTAAAGGCAAAGCGGGGCAACGGAGCCAGTCAGGAACGGGCTACCTTAGAAGCAGGAGCCCAAGCTTTCTCCCCATCCTGGCACTGTATACAGATGGTCTACACCTTTGCCTTCCTGAGTGCGCCACCCCCGCGCCAGAAGCCTCGGGGTCTTCAGGATACTGCGATTGAGTACATCGTTGTCGGTGACTTAGCAGCAGCCGTGGAATCAGGCATTTCGTTGGACGCGCTGCAACAGTCGGACGAGCGTCTGCTAGAGGCAGCGGTTCGGCACGACCAGGTAATTTGCCATCTGTGTCAGGACCAGACTGTGTTGCCCCTGCGCTTTGGCACGGTATTCATCTCCGAAAGCCGCCTACGTGAGCATCTGAGCCAGAACCAACAGGCCTATCAGTTGCGCTTGCAAGAACTTCAAGGCGCTGGGGAATATCTGCTGAAAGGTCGAATCGAATGGCCAGAGCCAGAACGTGGCTCAGCCTCCGGACGGGCCTATCTGCTAGCGAAGAAACAACAGTATGAAACCCAGCAGCAACGCGCACAGCAGCAACAGCAGGAGTGTGAGACTCTGGTGCAGACCCTAGCACAGCAATTTTCGCTTGAGCTTGGCCGAGTCCAGGCCGAGGAACTGCTCCGCTTGCATGTACTGCTCCGGGAGGAGCAACGGCAAAGTCTGAAGACAGTCCTAGAACAGTGGCAGCGGGATTATCCACACTGGCGGTTGGAATTGGGAGGGCCTTTACCGCCTTACCACTTCACCCATCTGAGCGGCGCAGGTGTGGACGCGTGAGTGATCCCCTAGAATCTCAGCCTGAGGCGGGTCCACTGAAATTGAAGCAGAGTGAGTCAGGACTAGCGCCCCTAGTGCTGACCGTGGTGGAATTGCTGCGTCAGCTGATGGAAGCGCAGGTCATCCGCCGTATGGAAGCTGAACAACTCAGCGACGCCGAGATCGAGCGAGCAGCCAATAGTTTGCAAGCCATTGAGCAGCAAATTTTCAATGTCTGTGAGGTGCTCGATATTGATCCCGAGAAGCTAAATCTTGATTTGGGCGATGCAGGTTCGCTGTTGCCTAAACCGGGTAGTTACTATCCAGGACGGCCTTCTGAAAAGGCGTCTATTTTGGAACTGCTCGACCGGCTGATTACGACTGGTGTTGTCATTGAAGGTGACATTGATCTCGGCGTCGCTCAACTTGACCTTATCCACTTGAAGCTGCGCCTGCTACTCACTTCTAGTTCAAAACTTCAGTAAGCGAAGAGGATATTTTTCTCTTACTGAGACAACGAGTGTGCAGCACAAATCCTGCACAGGCTGCTAAAAAAACACAGCCTTAAAACAGAGTTGCCCTCCCCAAAATGGGAAGGGCTAGGCGCAGAAGCTTGGCAGAACTTTAGTCTGTGGTTCCGAGTGAGAGCGAAGCCTGATCGACAGGGGTCCATTCGGTGTGGAAGCTGCCAGGTTGATCAACACGCTCGTAGGTGTGAGCCCCGAAGTAGTCGCGTTGGGCCTGGGTGAGGTTCTGCGGCAGACGGGCGCTGCGGTAGCTGTCAAAATAATCTAGCGAGGCGCTGAAAGCAGGACAGGCAACGCCGAGTTTGGCCGCTGTTGCAATGACGTTCCGCCAAGCAGCCTGCTTCGCTAGGATCGTCTCACGGAAGTAGTCGCTGAGCAGCAGATTGGGCAGTTCGGGGTTTTGACCAAACGCCGTCTGAATTTTGTTCAAGAAGCCCGCTCGGATAATGCAGCCACCCTTCCAGATACGGGCGATCTCACCGAGGTGGAGTTCGTAACCAAACTCCTTCGAGGCTTTCTGCAACAGTGCCATGCCCTGAGCGTAGGAGCAGATTTTGGAGCAGTACAGCGCATCACGGACATCGTTGACAAAGGATTTGATGTCCCCACTGTACTTACCTTCCGGACCCGGCAGACTCTTGGAGGCAGCGACGCGCTCATTCTTGAGCGACGACATCACCCGCGCATTCACCGCCGCGACAATCGTGGGGATCGGTACGCCCATTTCTAGCGAAGTCATCACCGTCCAGCGTCCGGTGCCCTTTTGACCAGCCGCATCGAGGATCACTTCCACCAGGGGTTGCCCTGTTGTGTCATCCAGCTTGGTGAAAATATCTGCCGTGATCTCAATTAGGAACGACTCCAGTTCTTCTGTCGTGTTCCACTCCTTAAAAGTCTCGTGCAGGTCTTTGCGATCCAGCCCAGCGACGTTTTTGAGCAGGTCATAAGCCTCAGCAATGAGCTGCATGTCGCCATACTCAATGCCGTTGTGCACCATCTTGACGTAGTGACCGGCGCTCTTAGGACCGATGTAGGTCACACAAGGGCCGTCAGACACCTGAGCCGCAATCTTATTCACGATCGGCTCGATGGATTGATAGGCAGACTTTTGTCCACCCGGCATCAGACTGGGACCATGTAGGGCGCCTTCTTCGCCGCCGCTCACACCCATACCGATGAACTGCAAGCCCGCCGCTTCAAGTTCTACCGTGCGCCGGTCAGTGTCGTTAAACAGCGAGTTGCCGCCGTCAATAATAATGTCTCCTGGCTCTAGCAGAGGCTTGAGCTGGTTGATCACCGCGTCCACCGGTCCGCCGGCTTTCACCATGATCATCACTTTGCGTGGGCGCTCCAAGGAGTCGACCAGTTCTTCGAGGGAATAGGTAGGCTTAACTTGCTTGCCACCCGCCCGCTTCTTCATGAACTCATCGGTTTTTTCGGAGGTCCGGTTATAGACCGCGATAGGGAAGCCGTTGCGCTCGATGTTGAGCGCTAGGTTTTCACCCATTACAGCTAGACCGATTAGACCAAAGCTTTGCTTTGTCATGGTGTCACTCTTTCAATGTGCCAAGGCACAAACCCCCTGGGGCAAGGGCTGGCCTCTCCCAAGGGTAGCCCGATCTCATCTGAGCGCTCTGGAAGCAGAGCTTAAGTCTCTGTAAAACTGTGGCTCTTATCGGGCAAATGCCGCAGATTAAGGCATTATCAGAGGCATTATCGGGAAAATTGCCGCCAGAAGCAGAAGTGGTTAAGAGTAAGCGCTGGTGTTAGAGCTGGACTAGGTTTGCGTGGGCGAGGAGCGATAGTATGGCACAGATTTTTATTTCGGCGGGGCATGGGGGTCTAGAGAACGGCCGCCGCGATCCAGGCTTCATTGTGGCAGGTCTCGTCGAGGCCGATATTCTGATCCAGATTCGCGATTTGCTAGCAGAGCAACTCAGAGAGCGCAAGCTGCCGTTTCAATCAGTACCCGACAACCTAAGTCAGGCGCAATCGATTGCCTGGATTAATGCTCGGGGCAATCGCGAAGATATTGCCCTGGAAATTCATTTGGATTCATTTGCAAATACCATGGCCCGAGGCATCACAGCCTACTACATCGTCAATAATGCTGAGCGGCGACGTCAGGCAGAAACCTTAGTGACTAAGGTGCTCCAACGCATACCCACTCTGCCTGATCGAGGTGCCCAGCCTGATACCAATACAGCGTTGGGGCAGCTAGATTTTTGCCGCCAAACGGTGCCTGGTGCCGTATTGGTGGAACTGGGATTTCTCACTAATGCTGAAGACCGAACGCTGATTCAAAACCGCAGGCGAGACTACGCCCTAGGCTTAGCCGACGGCTTACAAACCCTGCTGGTGGGGACCAGTCCCAGTCCAGCCCCTCAAAATCCAACCCCTCAAACCCCGACTACTCCCCAAGCCCCAACCTCTACGCCTGGAGCGACGCAGCCTTACCCCGAGATCACAATCAGTCTTAACGGACGAATCTACGGTGAGAGAGGGGTAATTGCTTCGGGCAATGCTTACCTTCCAGTTGACCTAGTTGATCAGCTCAAGTTGGGTCTCTCGCAATCTAGCAATATCCGCCGCATTACCTATCGGGGCATTACTTATATGCGGGCGGTAGATTTGCGGGAATTTAATATTGCAGTGAGTTGGGATGCAACAACGAGAACCCTATCTTTGCGTTCACTCACTGGCCTCTGCCCCGGACAATTTGATCAGATCAATAGCAGTGGCGTGACCACTGAGGTTCAACTCAAGCTATTTCTAAAAAATAGCAATGACAAAGCGCTGGGACGCTACGATGAGCTGCCCAAGCTTTATCGCCAGGAAGCCTCAATTGAAGGCATTAATTACGATATTGCTTTTGCTCAAATGTGCGTTGAAACCGGCTTTCTCAAGTTTGAAGGCGATGTGAAGCCAGAACAAAATAACTTTGCTGGACTGGGAGGGGTGGGCAGTGGCGCGCAAACCGCTTCTTTCGAGACGCAGACCCTCGGCGTACGGGCCCACATTCAACATCTCAAAGCTTATGCCAACACCGCCCCTCTAGTGCAGGAGTTGGTGGATCCTCGCTTCGGATTTGTCACCCGCGGCATTGCACCACTTGTGGATCAGCTCAGTGGTCGCTGGGCGGCCGACCCCAACTACGGCACCAGGATCAAAGCCGTCCTGCGGCAACTTTATGAGTCAGCAGGCATCCTCTAGCCCCAAACCACATGCCCTCAGTTGCGTAGAAACTGGGGGTGAGGCTTGCCTTGTGTAATTTCTGTCACTATATTAGGATTCGTACGGTTCAGGGTTGCGCTCCTCATACCTGACTTTTGGCGCCAAACCGCCAACTGAGCATCTTCCAGGGGTGGCTTGCAAGTTTTTGAGAGACAAATGGTGTTGGGTGACCAGAGTTGGCTCTGGTTATCTCGGCTAGGTTGCTGTTGAGCAAGCTGTGAGCAATTGGCAGTTTTATTGCTGAGTTCTGATGCCTCAGTTGCAGCTGACTCGAAGCTTTCGAGTGGTTGTCAGTTGAAATTTTGGAGGTGCCACGAATTGAGCCAGTAGCGCAGCTCATTGTTGCTAATGATACTAAAGCCTGACAATTGCTACCCTAACCTGGTAAGGGAAATTTGACTGTTCCCTATGGAATCTTTGAATGATGGAATTTGCTGCCTACATTACTTAGGTTAGTCTCGCTTGGTCTAATTCAACTTTCAACAGTCTTACAGTAGGAAAAACGAACCAGCGACTCAAAAGTTCTTCACTGCCAAACAGTTGAGCCGGCTAGCTGCTATGGCCATCAGTAGCGGCAATTGGCCAGCGCGCCAGCAACTTTGAACGCAGCTTAAAATTCCTTTACTTTAAAGCTTGAGTGACAAACTCAGTGCGAATCCGGATTTGGCTTGAACCTAGAGAATTAGAATCGTAAATCGCCATAAACTCGTTGCTCCCCAGCCGGCAAAAGAGTTCCAGAAGTCTATCACTTCGGAGCATCCAAAACTGCCCTTTTAGAAAGCACAGATCGCTTTGACAAGCAAGGTTGTTCTCAGAGGTTGACGTGAGCATCACGAGCAAGATCCGAACTGGAGCAGTTATTCAAGCGGTACCTCTGCATGTGCTGTTAGCATCTGTGCGAGTGTTAGCACGCTCTTGCGGGATCCTGCGCATTGAAACCGAGCACCACTGTTGGAAACTCCTATTGCAAAATGGGGTGGTCTTGGTTGAAGAGGGCCGCATTCTGGAGACCTTTGCTGGCAAGCTGAAGTCACAAAAAATTCCGCTGCCGCCTGCACCACCCGCTCACCAAACCAATCCGGTTGGGCTTGATTGCTATCCAGTCATTGAGCAAGCCTACCGCCAGAATCCTGAGATTGTGGCTCAGGTTCTTAAAAGCATTTTGCTGGAAACGTTTTTGGCGCTACATCTAGGAGAACATTTTTCCTTTGTCTGGGAACCCAGCCCAGAAGTTCAGCTCCCCTTACCGACCTGGCCACTAGCGGCTCTAGAGCAAGCCTCTAATCAAGAAGCCAAGCAATGGCAACGGTTGCAACGGGTAGAGCATCCCTATCAGCAGGTTCAGCTAGCCGATGCCGAGGGCTTATTAGAACGGGTTGGCAATCGACACTTTCCCTTGTTTGCCCGGCTCACTACTGGGCAGCAACGACTGAGCGAAATTGCCACTGAATTAGGACAGTCTTTGTTTCGAACTGCCTTTTTCTTTGATCAACTAGCGCAGAAGGATATTGTGCATGTGTTGCCGCTATCCGCCCATCAGTCACAGGATAGTTTATACACAGGCCAAGCCAAAGCTAAGCCAGCCGCCAAGCTAGAACCTGAGGTTTTTGTGGTGGATGATTCACCTGTGTTGCTGAGCCAGTTCCGCGATTTACTGCTGAGTTGGGGCTATCGGGTGAGTTGTACCGAACAGGCACAGCAGGCTGTTTCGTTGATGATGGCCCGAAATCCATCAGTTGTTTTCTTAGACATTAATATGCCAGGAGCATCAGGCTTTGACTTACTAAAGCAGATCCGCCGCCAGCCTAAATTTTCATCTGTGCCATTAGTACTTATGACTGCTGAGAGGAATAAGGCCAACCAATGGCGAGCCCAGTGGGCAAATTGCCGGTTTATTGCCAAGCCAAGAACACTAGCAGAAACTAGTACTTTTCGAGCTGAACTTCGTATAATCTTGCGCAATCTTGCTCCCCTATCTACCGATGTTCTGCTTTGATCAAGCTTGGTGGTTTGAATGAACTGAACCCATTCTCTACCTGAGATTCTGTTACCTTTCTCGTGTGAAGTCCGTTTGAAGTTCGTGTGTTTAAGAGGAGTTGCAGATGCGTTTTTTGGTCGTTGATGACAGTGCTCCTGATCGGCACTTAATAACCTCTTTGCTGGAGGAGTTAGGTCATCAAGTAGACACCTGCACCTCAACGGAGGGAGCCCTAGACAAAATTGAGCGTGGGGGCTATGCGGCAGTGTTTCTCGATATTGTCTTGCCCGACCAGGACGGCTACAAATTTTTGAGAACGGTGCGTTCTAATCAGCTGACGGCCCAGCAGTACGTAATTCTCTACTCCAGTAAAAAAACGCCCCTGGAAATCTCCTACGGTTTGAAGCGGGCTGGAGCCGATAACTACTTAACTAAACCCGTAACCCGTGAAAACTTGTCTCAAGCCTTGCAGCGAGTTTGACGGAACCCATTGGCTCACATTGGATCAGCCTGTTAATGCCCTAAATTAATGCATTAAATCAATGCAGCAAGCTAATGACTGAACCTGCCCTCGTCCCTTTGGCTCTTGCTGCGGATAACTCCAATCAGGAAGTATCCATTGCTGAACGCTTTATTCTGGCACGCTGGGGAGAACAAACGCTGGCATTTTCAGCGGCTTTGGTGCTGGAAATTATGGTGGTAGAGCGTTCCCATTTATTACCTCTACCGTTTTATGCTGCCGGCGTTCTAGGGGTGGTTCATCATCAGGGCAGCATTGTGCCCCTGATCTCTTTGCAGATTCAGGAAAGCCAAGGTATTTTGCTTGCGGAAAGTTTGACTGCTGTCCGGCTAACCACATTAGCTGGGGCTTTGGCAGGGGCAGGGTTAGTCATAGACCAAGTTTTAGGAGCCGTTTCCTCACAACAGCTCACAGCTGAGCCATTGGGGGAAGCAGGCCCCATTCGCATTTTTCAACCCGAAGATATTCCATCTACCGTTTGGCAGCCTCAACGATGGCAGGTAGGGGTGCGTGCAAGCTAACCGAGTTCAAATTTGCCAACTCAAATTTGCCGGTTCAAACTCGCCAAGGCTTAGCATTCGTTTTCTAAAGGACTCTCTATGACCTCTACTCAACCACGCACCCCTCAGGCGACTGAGACTGCCCAAGCCACGGTACCTGCTCCAACCGCAGCCTCTGCCGCCCGCTGGCAGCGCCGCTTTAGCCTGTCTCCTAGCAACTCAGTTGGCTCTCGCCTCTTCCTGTACGTGCTGGGTGGAGCACTGGTGGGGTTGGGCGGTATGTCCCTGCTGTTTTATCAAGAGCTGGAGCGGCAGGCCAAAGATGAAGTGCAGAGCGTCTTAAGCAACCGGGTTGGCACCGTAGAAGGGCAGCTCACCCAAGTCGAGCAGTCGGTGCTGGACATGGCCTCCTCCGTCCGCGTTCTGCGACAAGCCGGCATCAGCGACCCAGAAACCTATAAGAAGCTGGCCTTTGAGTATTTCCAAAAGCGGGTGGGCCTGACGATGGGGGTTGGCTTCGGGCAGATGCCCTACCAAGTCACCCGCAGCCGCCAGTGGTATTACCCCTATTTCTACACGGTCAAAGGCTTCCCTGATGCCGCCGGAACAGGACAAGCCTTGCCTGCTCCCTACAACAACGTTCGCTACTCAGAGCTGTTCCAAGACGACAGTTATCAGACCAAGGAATACTTCACCAAACCGACTACGGCTCGCCAGAAAGTGTGGCTGGAGCCGTTCGACTGGCATGGCATTTCCATGACCAGCTTCATGCAGCCTTTCTTCGATGACCAGGGCAAGCTCTTGGGCATCACGGGCAACGATGTCAACGTCACTGCGCTAGGGGAGCAGGTCGAAGGCCCAGTGTTCAGAGGCGCTGGCTACTTCGCCATTCTCAGCAGTCAGGGCAACCTTGCGGCTTACCCGGCTGACCCTGAGAAAGCGAAAACCCGCGAGAACTACCAGAGGATCCCGGAACTGAAGACGGTGTGGCCGCTGTTGCAGAAGGGCCGTTCCGGGCTGGTATCAGCGGAGGGCAAGTTCTGGGCTTACCAGCGCATCGACAACACCAACTGGCTGATGATTGCTGCGGTGCCGCAATCAGTAGTGGTCGGTCCAGTATTAGGGATCACTCTGGGCGGCACCCTGTTTGCTGCCGGGATTTTAGCGGTGATGGTGTGGTTGTTTGTGAACTGGCTCAACCGTCGCTTGCAGCCAATTTTGGATGAATGTAACAAGCTCGCCGCAACCGAAACGGAGGTCGTTGGTTCTCAAGACGAAATCGGACGGCTCTCGACCTCGTTCTATAACCTGCTGGCCCAGGTAGCAGCCAACGAAGAGCGCATTCGGGAGGAAGTTGCCCGCTCAGTGCAGGCACAGGAGCGGCTTAATCAGGTCAGTGCAGCAGAGCAGGAGAGCGAGGCGCTGCAAGCTGAGGTGGGACATCTGCTAGATGTGGTATCGGCTGTAGAGGACGGCGATTTGACCGTGCAGGCTGAGGTCAGCCCCCGCACCACCGGCTTGGTCGCTGACACGCTCAACCGACTGATCGAGCAGCTTGCTCAGGTGCTCGGGCGCGTGCTGGGTACTGCTGAGCAGGTGTTGCGAGGTGCGGAAGGACTAGAAGAGCTATCTAAGACCGTGGCCATCAACGCCGAACAGCAGGCGGTGGCGGTGAGTGAGGTGCAAGCCTTGACCGAGCAGGTGGAATACTCAGCCCGCAACTCAGCGCAGCAGGTAGGGCTCGCCAACCAAGCCCTACTCTCAGTACGAGAAGCTGTCGAACAGGGCCAAACCGCAATTGATAACCTGACCCAGGGTATCGATGTATTGCAAACTGGCACCGCTCAGATCGTGCAACGGATGAAAACCCTGGGAGAATTCGTTGGCTTGGCCGACCAGTTCGTGCAGGACCAGGGGCAGATCGCCTCACTCACTCAAGTACTAGCGATCAACGCCACGCTGGTTGCTGCCCGAGCCGCCGAGCAGCGAGATCCCAAGCAGTTCATTGTGGTGGCGCGGGAATTCGAGACGATCGCGGCTCAGGTCAGCACCTTAGCAACCCAAACCAACGACGGCCTTGGGGCCCTGCAACAGAGAACCGCTCAAATTCACTCGGTGGTCTCCGCCATTGATGCTGATGTGCAGAGCCTGGGTGGTTTGGTGGCAGGCTTTAATGCTGGCGTTGAGCAGTCCAGCCAAGTATTCAGCAACGTGCAGACGGTCACGGAGCAAGTGGTGCAGGTGGGTCAGGACGTAGCCCGCTCCAGTGAAGGCATTGTGAATGCTTCTTTGGGTAGTGCTCAGGCAATGCGCGAAATTGCCGGTCTTGCTGAGCGCACCGCTGAGCTGACCCGCCGAACCCGATTGCAATCGGAGCGCATGGAAGATCTGGCTCGTCGTCTGCTCACCAGCATTCAATTCTTCCGTCTACCTGACATGATGCCGCCTGATCTGCAAAGTGATGAGCTGGAAATGCGCGTAAATCTGGCCAATGCCAGTTTGAACACGCTCAATGTCAAAGCCGAGCCCAGTGATCACAACCATCCCCCCCACAACTTGCTGAGTTCTGCGTCGGCTTCCCAGCGTCCCTAACTAAGCACTCGACAGAGCCCAAATTCAAACTTCGGCTCAAACACTTCAACCTTCAGCGATCACTGTCCCCCCCTGACCCTATGACCTCCATTCGCCCCAGGTCTTCACTGGCAACACCTCCAGTTGCCTCAATGCAGAAGTTGATCACCCCTTCAGGCTTCAGCTTGAATAGGCTTTGGGCTCCCAAATCTGTAGGCTTTCAGCTCTTCCTGTACGTGCTGGGTGGAGCCCTGGTGGGGTTGGGCAGTATGTCCCTGCTGTTTTATCAAGTGCTCGAGCGGCAGGCCAAAGATGAAGTGCAGAGCGTCTTAAGCAATCGGGTTGGTGCCGTAGAAGGGCAGCTCACCCAAGTCGAGCAGTCGGTGCTGGACTTGGCCTCCTCCGTCCGCGTTCTGCGACAAGCCGGCATCAGCGACCCAGAAACCTATAAGAAGCTGGCCTTTGAGTATTTCCAAAAGCGGGTGGGCCTGACGATGGGGGTTGGCTTCGGGCAGATGCCCTACCAAGTCACCCGCAGCCGCCAGTGGTATTACCCCTATTTCTACACGGTCAAAGGCTTCCCTGATGCCGCCGGAACAGGACAAGCCTTGCCTGCTCCCTACAACAACGTTCGCTACTCAGAGCTGTTCCAAGACGACAGTTATCAGACCAAGGAATACTTCACCAAACCGACTACAGCTCGCCAGAAAGTGTGGCTGGAGCCGTTCGACTGGCATGGCATTTCCATGACCAGCTTCATGCAGCCTTTCTTCGATGACCAGGGCAAGCTCTTGGGCATCACGGGCAACGATGTCAACGTCACTGCGCTAGGGGAGCAGGTCGAAGGCCCAGTGTTCAGAGGCGCTGGCTACTTCGCCATTCTCAGCAGTCAGGGCAACCTTGCGGCTTACCCGGCTGACCCTGAGAAAGCGAAAACCCGCGAGAACTACCAGAGGATCCCGGAACTGAAGACGGTGTGGCCGCTGTTGCAGAAGGGCCGTTCCGGGCTGGTATCAGCGGAGGGCAAGTTCTGGGCTTACCAGCGCATCGACAACACCAACTGGCTGATGATTGCTGCGGTGCCGCAATCAGTGGTGGTGGGTCCAGTATTAGGGATCACCCTGGGCGGCACCCTGGGTGCTGCTGTAATTCTGGCGCTGATGGTGTGGTTGTTTGTGCGTGGGCTTAACCGTCGCCTGCAACCGATCTTGGATGAGTGCAACAAATTGGCTGAGACTGAAGATGGCGAAGGGCAAGCTCAGCAGGATGAGATCGGACGCCTTTCCACCTCGTTTTACAACTTGCTGGCCCAGGTAGCAGCTAACGAGGCCCAAATTCGTCAGGAAGTAGCAAGGGCGGTGCAGGCTCAGGAGCGATTAAAACAAGCGAGTGCCTCTGAACAAGAAAGTGAAGCGCTTCAGGCGGAAGTGAGTCACATTCTGGACATTGTGTCAGCTGTAGAGGACGGCGACCTGACCGTGCAGGCTGAGGTCAGCCCCCGCGCTACCGGCTTGGTCGCTGACACGCTCAATCGCTTGATCGAGCAGTTGTCTGAGGTGATGGCGAACGTACTGAGCACAGCGCAACAGGTAACCCGGGGGGCTGAAGGTCTGGAACAACTGGCCGTTTCCGTGTCCCGAAATTCTCAACAGCAGGCACAATCGGTGACCCACGTGCAAGCTCTGGTGGAAAACGTCAGCGACCTAGCTCAGGGAACGGCGCAACAGGCAGGCGCAGCCTATGAGTCCATGCAGTTAGCCCAAGTCGCCGTCGGCCAAGGCCAGCAGGAAATGCTCAACCTGAACAGCCGCATTGACGTTCTGGAACAGGGGACAGAACAGATGGTGCGTCGGGTTAAAACGCTCGGGGACTTCGTGCAACTGGCAGCTCAGTTTGTGCAAGACCAGAAGCGCGTCGCCTCACTCACGCAGGTGCTCGCGATGAATGCCTCCATGATTGCTGCGCGCGCGGCAGGGCAGCAGGATCCTGAGCAGTTTATTAGCGTCGCACGGGAATTCGAAGCGATTGCTGACCAGGTGAATAATCTAGCAGTGCAGACCAATCAGGGTTTGGTGGTTCTACAACAGCGGACCGGCCAGATTCAAACTGTGGTGTCAGGAATCGATCAAGACGTGCAGAGCGTGAGCAGTCTGGTGTCCGGCTTCACCACAGGGGTTGAGCAATCTAGCCAGGCATTTGAGCGCATCCAGGCAGTGACCGAGCAGGTGGCACGGGTGGGGCAAGAAGTCAACCAGTCGGGACGGGCAATCGCCGAGGCAGCAGAAACCACGCTGCAATCAATTCGCGATATTGCCAGCGTGACTGAACGCACGGTGACTCAAGCCCGCTTTACTCGCGAACAGTCAGGCCAGATGGGAAGCTTGGCTCACCTGCTGCTGGAGAGAATGCAGTTTTTCCGACTCCCCGCTGGCAAACTGCAAGGGCCAGAAGTTATTGGCCATCTTATGCCTCGCCCCCAACCCACTCAGAGCCAAGCTGAGATTATCGAGCCACCCACCCAGGAAATGCCTCCCTTGCCGCCTCTACCGTTCAACCTACGCCACTCCCGTTAAGTCCCACCTGCGATAACCTTGCCGTTCCTTTTTGTTCCCGTTCGCACTGCTTTGACCTTGCCCACCTCGCCAGTCACCCATGCTCACCTCAGAAGCCGATTTTTCTGAGTTTGACTCAGTCGCAGAAGCTCAGCTCCAGCAAGAGTTGCGCAGCCTGTTTGAGCTAGATACCCAAAAGTATCTGCAACTCTACGTCAGCACTGCTAAGCAACTGCGAGAGACTGCTTGGGTCACTGACATTCAGCAGCTCTACCGCTGTGTGCACACCATTAAAGGCGGGGCGGTCACGGTCGGTGCAGAAGCCATCCTACAAGTGGCAAGCGTGCTGGAGGATTTGCTCTCCGATCTGCGCTACCGCTCACCAGCACCGCCTCTAGCTGATGGTCAGTTGCGCCAGATTTTGCTGGAGGGGGGCGAACTGCTAACCGGCAGCTTGCAGGTGCCTGCCACAAGTAACGCCAGCTTAGTGGTACAGCCAACCGTCGAGCGCATCGAAGCACTACGGGAGCTAGTCCGCCAGCGCTACCTACCGGAGTGGGATGAGCAGCAGCAACTCTGGCAGGAGTTCGCTGAGCAAGGCTTTGATTTAGTAGTCCTAGAGCTGGAAATGGCGCTTGAGCAACTGCCAGCGCAGGGGTCGGTACCCCCCACGATGCTTGAGGTTGCCAAGCGAACTTTGCGACAGTTGTTGCAAATCGGCAAGGACCTAGAGTTTGAGGGCGATTGGGTGCCTCTGCTCAAGCGCAGCCGAGTTCTGCTAACCACGCAGTTAGAGAACCGAATCTGGCGCTCAAAGTGGCCAGGCTATCTGCTGAAACTGAAGGATTGTGCCCGACGTGGCGGACGGCTGGCTGCACCAGCCCTAGCGGTGCCAACGCCAGCAGCAGTCATAACGGCTGTGCCGGAAGGAGCCGAGGCCACACCAGAGGCGCCCCAGCCAACCCTGCCTCAGCCAGCCCTACCCAGCCTTGAGCCTCCAGAGACCGCTGCCAGCCTCGCGGTCGATATCCAGATTCCCGTGCCGCTGGAGCGTTTGGACCGCTCAGCCCAACAGCTGGTCGAAACCCTATTAGCAACCCGCGCCACGCAGGGCTTTTATCAAACGCTGCAATCGCAATTGCTGCCTCTAGTTACCTTGGCTCAGGAAAGTGTGCAGTACATCGCGCGACTGCGGGAAATGCAGGACGATTACGCCCTCCTGGACCGAACCCAAAAAACGACAGGACCAACCCCAGAGCGCTATCGACAGGGCTACACAGCCGTCAACCGCCTGCTCGAAACTAGCCTGCGCCTAATCGAGTTAGGGGCTGAGACCGAAAAATCAGCGCGTCAAACGACTGAAAGTCTGCAACGCCTGGATCACAGCATTCGAGGCTTGCAGCAGACTCTTGAGCAAACCCGTCTGGTGCCCTTCGAAACCCTCAGTTTTCGGGCACGGGGAATTTTACGAGACCTGACCAACCGCTATGGTAAGCCTGCCCAGTTGGTCGTGCAGGGCGAACGGCTAGAACTTGATGCGGGCACCATGCGCAGTTTGGAGCCTGCCCTGTTGCACCTTTTGCGGAACGCCTACGATCACGGCCTTGAACCACCCGCGCAACGGGTTGCCAAGGGAAAACCGGAGCAGGGCACAATTACGCTGTCACTGGTGCGGCGGGGTAGCTTGTTTGTGGTGCAGGTGCAGGATGACGGTCGAGGAATTGATGCTGCTGCAATTGAGAAAGTTGCCCGAGCCAACGGTCTGCCCCGAACCCAGACCCGAACCCCTGCGGAACTGCTAGCGGTTCTCTGTCAATCTGGCTTTAGTTCACAGTTAGAAGTCAGTGAGTTATCTGGTCGCGGCGTAGGCATGGACGTGGTGGCGACTCAGGTTGCCAGCATGGGCGGACGTCTGAGCTTGAGCACAAGCCTAGGTGCGGGCACCACCTTCCGGCTACAAATCCCCGTGCCCCATCTCCTGGTGCGTTGCGTGATTTTGCAAGCGGGCAATCGCAGCTTTGCAGTGCCGGCGGAAGAAACTTCAATCACCCGGCTACTGAGCGATCTACAGGTCCACCCGGCACCACCCCATCGACTTTATAACTTGAGCATCCAGGAAGATGGCAACCCGACACCAGCCTTGGACCTATTCCACTACTGGCAACCCACTAAAACAACCCGCTTGCTAGCCGCAACCGCCGTCTGTCTCCGCATTCAGTCCCAGGTCAATCAGCAGCAAGCCTGGTTGGTAGCGGATGAACTGCTGGGGCAAAGTGACCTGTTGATCAATGCCCTGCCTAACCCTTTGCAGGCTCCCCTCGGTTTAATGGGCGTGAGCCTGCAAGCGGATGGCAAGTTGATTCCGGTTCTAGAACCTTCGGCCCTGGTTGAAGGGCTGTTGACCCTCTCTGAGGGCGAGAGTGTGAATTCTCTATTCTCAGGGCCGTCTGAGCCATTTAGGACGATATCAACCGCCAACCCACTCACGCAACGCATTCTGGTAGTCGATGACGCTGCCCTGGTACGGCGCCGAATTGAGCGGAGCTTGTCTGCCCACGGCTACGACTTGAGCACCTGCGGCGATGGCGTAGAGGCGTGGAATTGGCTGCAAAGCCACAGTTTGCCTGCTCTAATGATTACAGACATCGAGATGCCCGGCATGGACGGCTTTACCCTGATTGACCGTTGTCGGCAGGCAGGCATGACTATGCCGATCTTGGTAATTTCTTCCCGGCTCTCAGAAGAATGGAACCAGGAGGCGCGACGATTGGGGGCAACCGACTACCTGACCAAAGGCTTTTCCACACCGGAACTGCTCAAAAAAATCGCCACGCTGCTGCAAGCTGTCCCAGTTTAGTCCTGACTTAGCTCCAACTTAGCCCTGGCATAAATCACCTCCCTGCCGCTCTGTCCAACCCAGCGCACAGGTCAATCCACAGTTCCAAGAAGGGGCATGGCAAGCTAGAAAATGCCAGACGTGGGGGAGCCAAAATGAGCCGAGCCGCTGCCAAGGCAGTATGTGAACTCTGCCAGCGAGAGTTAGAGGCTTTAACCGTTCACCATCTAATTCCCAGGCAAAAAACCAAGCGTCAAAAAGCCGACCCCGGTCCAACGATTCAGATTTGCTCGGCCTGTCATCGCCAAATCCATACACTATTTGACAACACGCGCTTGGCTCAGGAGCTTAATTCATTGGACAAGCTCAAGTCTGAGCCAGAACTAGACAAATTTCTGGCTTGGTTGCGCAAACAAGATCCCAGAAAACGCGTGAAAGTGGATCGCAAAAAGCGTTAGTCGGTCCGGTAGGATGACTCCAAGTTCCCACCTCAAAGTTCACCAGGACTAGCGATGAGCAGGTCAGTTGAACCCACCCGTGAGCAGGCTAGAGCCTGGTCTACACAGGCGATTGAACCGATTGAATTACTCCATGCCACCTACGTGACCCATACCTTTCCCCGGCACAGTCACGAGGAGTTTTGCATTGGGGTAGTGACGCGTGGCGCGGAGACTGTGCTTTACCGGGGCACCACTCACTTCGCGCCTGCAGGCAGCCTGATTGTAATCAACCCTGGCGAAGTTCACGCCAATCATGCCGCCGACGCTAGGGGCTGGACCTACCGCATCTTTTACCCCCAGCCTCGACTGATGCAGCAGGTGGCCTCTGAGATAGCGGGACGGACGCAGAATGTTCCGTTTTTCCTAGAGCCGGTGCTTCAGGATCCCAGGCTGTTTCAAGCGGTGCTCCAATTGCACATTGCCTTGGAACAATCCAACTCAGCTTTGGAGCGTGAGTCATGCCTAGTTCTCGGTTTAGCTCAGTTGGTCAAACATCATGCAGACTCTCGCTGTGCAGAGCAAGCGTTGGGGCAAGAAAACCGGGCAGTGCAACAGATTCGAGATTACCTGGAGACTCACTACCCAGAAAACGTGTCCCTAGCCCAATTGGCTCGCATCGCCGAGTTAAGCCCCTTTTACTTAACGCGGGTCTTCAGTCGAGCTGTAGGCTTACCGCCTCATGCTTACCTCACCCAAGTTAGAGTCACCCGGGCAAAAAGCTTGCTTTCCTTAGGCTGGTCAATTTTGGAGGTAGCGGCTGAAACTGGCTTTGCCGATCAGAGCCATTTAACTCGTCAATTCAAGCGTTTGGTAGGGGTAACCCCTGGCCAATATCAGCTAGGGAGCAAGAATCTTCAAGACAAGCTATGAGCAGAGATTTAAGCTCTAGTCAACTTGTGTCTTGGCATCATGAACAAACAAAATAAATCCTACCTGTACCTGGGGTTATGCATCTTACTCTGGGCTTCGATTCCAGTTGCCTCCAAAAAGATCTTGGTGGAGTTAGACAACTTGCAAATGTTGTTCTACTCGACTATTTTTTCGTGTCTAATTATGAGCAGCTTGCTGTTGCGGCAGCGCAAAGTAACTCTGAGTAGAAAGTATTCCCTCAGAGATTACTCAGTCATGGTTTTTCTAGGCTTCCTAGGCAATTACCTTTACTACATTTTTCTCTATGGAGCTCTGGCTCTCACCACTGCTTCCGAAGGGTTTATTCTGGCCTACACCTGGCCAATTCTGGTCTTGGTGCTAGCCTCAGTAATTCTCAAGGAGAAGATGACCTTGAAGCGGCTAATTGCTATCGCGATCAGCTTCTTGGGCATCGTGCTCATCGTCACCCGAGGTAATCTTTTAGCCGTAAGTTTCACCAACCTAACTGGTGATGTAATGGCTGTAGTTGGGGCTTTTGTCTTCGCTCTCTTCTCAGTGCTGGGCAAGAAATACAATTTCGATAAAACATTGAGCGTTTTTGTATACTTCGCCTCGGCTCTATTTTTTGTGACGCTGACCATGTTTGCTTTTTCGTCCTTTCAATGGCCTTCGAGTCCAGTCTTCTTTTGGTTGCTCTATAACGGTTTTCTGGTCAACGGCATCTCCTATATTTTCTGGTTCAAAGCCCTTGAATATGGGGATACGGCAGTCATTTCCAATGCGCTTTACCTGACGCCATTTTTATCGCTCGTCTATATCTCACTATTTCTGTCAGAGTCGATTGCCTGGAGTTCAATCCTTGGCTTGATTGTGATCGTGTCTGGCATTATCCTCCAATCAGTGGGCCAATCTCGAAAATCGGCGTCTTTAGAAGCGAATCGCTACTGAGACTTAATTGCCAACACTAAAATCAACACTAAAATACTGGGGAAGTTGACCATGAAACTGGGATGGTTAGGCACAGGGCTCATGGGACTACCCATGGCGCAAAGGCTAGTGGCGGCTGGACTCCCCTTAGTGGCCTACAATCGCACGGCTGCTAAGCTAGAACCTCTGCGTTTGGCTGGAGCCGAAATTGCCACGCAACCGCAGGCTGTGCTCGCCAATGCCGACTGCATTATGCTCATGCTCACCAATGCTCAGGCAATCCGAGACACGCTGCTCAATGAGCAAATTCGGTCTCAACTTCAGGGTCGAACGATCATTCAAATGGGCACCATTGCGCCTACGGAAAGCAAAGACCTCTGTGCTCAAATTCAAGCCGCAGGGGGCGACTATTTTGAGGCTCCAGTTTTAGGCAGTATCCCGGAAGCTCAGACGGGGAAATTGATTGTCATGGTCGGAGCGACACCAGAGCAATTTGAACGCTACCAAGAGCTATTGCAACACTTTGGACCTCAGCCCCAATTGCTTGGTCCAGTCGGTTCAGCATCAGCGATTAAGCTAGCGCTGAATCAACTAATTGCCTCTCTCACCACCGCTTTTTCCCTCAGCTTGGGCTTTGTACTGCGCCAGGAAGCTGACGTTGAAGCCTTCATGAGTATCTTGCGCGGCAGTGCTCTCTACGCCCCGACTTTTGACAAAAAATTGCAGCGTATGCTCGATCGCAATTACGATCAACCCAATTTCCCAACCCAACATTTGCTCAAAGATGTCAACCTGTTTCTGGCAGAAGCGCAAGCTGTTGAGCAAAACACCAGTAGTTTAGAAGGCGTACGCACAATTCTAGAAATTGCTTTAGAACAAGGTCTTACCCATGCTGACTACTCAGCGCTATTTTCTGCAGTTAATCCGAGTCCTGAATAGCTTAGTACCCAATAGGATTCAGGCAAAGTGAGCCTGGCTGAGGCCCCTCAGTGCACGCCCTTGGCATTCTGACTTAAACTGTAAGTTAGCATCTAGTAACAGACCCAATGGAGCAACTGATGGCTAAAGCAACTTGGAATGGCGTGGTTGTGGCGGAAAGTGACCGCTTTGAAGTCGTTGAGAACAACTACTACTTTCCACCAGACGCAATCAAGAGCGAATATTTCAAGCCTAGCAACACCCATACGACCTGCCCCTGGAAAGGGGTTGCCAGCTACTACACGATTGAGGTCGATGGCAAAGCTAATCCTGATGCTGCTTGGTACTATCCCACCGCTAAAACTGCCGCAAAAAACATTGAGGGATACATTGCCTTTTGGAAGGGCGTGAAAGTAGAAAAGTAGCAGTATTAATATCAGGCTGATGATTCAAATCATCAGCCTGATAATCTTTCTTTTCTAAGTTTTGGGTTCTAAGTTTCGAGCCCTAACTTTTAATTTCTAACTTCGGTGGCTCTATATCTTGCAGCTCAAGCTTGCGCCTGGTTAACTCCAGTTCCAGAGGACGGGGCTATCATCCAGGTGATCGGTCACAATGCGGCCAATGGCATCGATCTCGGCTAGCTCATCCGCTGAGAGGTGCACTTCACCAGCTTTAGCATTTTGGCTGGCCTGCTCAGCATTACGGGCTCCTACAATCGCGTTGGCTTGGGGTTGAGCAATCAGCCAGGCCAACGCTAGATTACTCAGGCTAATTTGATGCCGCTCTGCAATCGGACGTAGCTTCTCTAGAGCTTGCTGGGCTCGTTTGTAATTCTCTCCGGTGAACAACTTGTTCTTAACTCGGTGATCGCCAGGTTCAAACTGATGATTTGGACCGAACTTGCCAGTCAATAAACCCTGGGCGAGAGACGAATAGGCCAGGATAGAAATGTTGTTTTCAATGCAATAGGGCGCTGCATCCTGTTCGACCTGCCGCCAAAACAGCGAGTACGGCGGTTGTAAACTGTCGATTCGACCAAACTGGCTGGCCTCTTCAAGTTGAACCCGGGAAAAATTAGAAACACCAATCGCGCGGATTTTGCCCTGCTGTTTGAGTTGATTCAGTGCTCCCATTGTCTCCTCAATAGGCACAATGCTACTTTTGAATGCGCCGGAAGGCCAGTGAATTTGATAGAGATCAATATAATCAGTTTTCAGGTTTTTGAGGGAATGCTCACAGGACTCAATTACCTTTTCCGCCTTGAGATGATTGGCAAAAACCTTGGTTGCATAGACCACTTGCTCTCGGACATCGGCCAGCGATTGTCCAACAATTTGCTCTGAATGGCCATTGCCATAAACTTCAGCGGTGTCGAAGGTGGTAATCCCGGCATCAAAAGCTGCGCGCATTGCCTTCGTTGTCTCAGCATCTTCGATGCCCACCCACATGCTTTTACCAGCCTGCCAGGTGCCCATCAGAATGGGAGAAATTTGTACATCAGAGGTGCCTAGGGGTCGCTCGTCCATGCTGCTCTTAATGCAATGTTGTCTAGTGCAATGTTGTCTTTAGTCAAGTTGAACCTGGGTCTAAAAGCATCAGTGCTTGGTACTGCACCTGAAGCTTTGCAGGTATCAATGGTTGATTTACTTAAAAAGCGCAAAACCAACACAACTCATTCGGTCCCCCACTGGCTATATAAACCACAGCAGGGAACCGAAGCGTGAATTTGGGCGCAAATTCGGGTGCAGCTTAATCTTGCAAAGTATCGCCGATGGTTTCGCCGTTGTGATAGGCCGCTAACAGCACTTCACTGGTTTTGCCCCAGGCGATCTCACCTGCTGCATCTAGACCAATCGCACCAAAGTAGCGGTTGCGGTCGCGAGCCTCAGAGAAGGATTTCTCAAATGCAGCCGACAAGCTCAGGCCGTCAGTCACTCGAACTACAATGCGGCTAGCCAAGGCTTCGTCGATGATATGTTCGCCAATTCCGGTGCAGCTTACGGCAGCATGGGCATTGCCATAATTGCCTGCAGGCATAGCCGAATCGCTAACTCGGCCAATCCGCTCGAAGCCACGACCACCGGTCGAAGTAGCCGCGGCCAGTCGCCCGGCTTGATCCAGCGCAACTGCGCCAATCGTACCCACACCTGCGGTGACTGAGCCCATGCGCTTCTTAAAGTCATGGTGGCTTTCAACGCGCCACTCTTCCAGCCGTTGCTCGGTCAGCGGATTGTAGGGCGGAACATGCAATTCGCGGGCCAACTCGCCTGCCCCATAGTCCGAGAGCACCCGGTCGTCCGATTGCTGAAGGTGGTGAGCGAGTTCGATGGGATGTTGGACACGGGAGACGTTAATAACGCCGCTAAAACTTTGCCGCGCCCCATCCATTAAGGAGGCGCTCATGCGAATCTGTCCATCGGACTGGAGAACCGAGCCAGTACCCGCATTAAACAGGGGATCATCTTCCAAAAGCTGCGCTGCTCGCACCACAGCTTCCGCAGAACTGAGACCCTGTAGTAATAATGGATACACCGTATCGAGAACGGCATAGAGCGACTTGCGGACTGCGCCTACGCCTCCTTTGCCATCCAATGCGCTACCCGCGCCGCCGTGAATAATTAGCCTCGGTTGCATGCAAAGTCGCCCCTGTTGTCCATGTCCTATAGTGATTGCTAAGGGGTAAATAAAAAGTTACTTGGCAATTAAGTTGTAAGTGATCACACCAGTATAAAGCACGGAAGGCATCCGTCCCGTAAACGTTGATACAACTCAGCAAAGCTCGCACTTCCCCCGCCGCAAAACTGGAATTGCCCACGGGCGATCTTTATGAGGAAGTGTATGAAGAAGTGTCTCTACAAGTTGACGCAATTTAGCACTGCTAGACCCCGTTCAAACTCAGCTTTCTCAGTGATGCGTAGGCTGGGATCAGCGGCCTGGAAGTTATACGCTTTTGGTTTATCTTAGCTAGAAGTCCAAGGTAGTTTCCTTACTCTAAGTTCAGCTAAGCTTAATAAGCTAACTCACTCATTAATGGCTTTAATCAGCTCTAAACAAACCACTGGTATTTAAGTGATATTCAGCCATATTTAATACACAGCACCTACTCATTGCTGTTTCGGGCGAAATCTACCAATTGGGGGTTTTCGCTGCTATGCCGTTATGGTCTTCTGGAAATAAATGCATCAAAAGTAAGCTGGAGATAGTATGCCTGGTACTGAAGCTCGTGGGCAGTTAGTGATCATTGGTGGTGCAGAAGACAAGCAGGGCGACTGCAAAATATTGCGGGAGTTTGTGCGTCGAGCTGGAGGACTACAGGCTCGGATTGTCGTCATGACCGTAGCCACTGAACTTCCCCGAGAAGTAGGCGATGATTACATTAAAGTATTCCAGCGGTTAGGGATCGAGGATGTAAGGATCATTGATACCGTCAGTCGAGACGATGCCGCTGCTCCTAGCTATTTAGAGGCGATTGAGAAATCAACCGGTGTCTTCTTTACAGGCGGCGATCAATCTCGTATCACTTCGATTCTGAAAGGAACTGAAATCGATAAAATACTGCATAAGCGCTATCGTGAAGGCATCGTTGTCGGTGGCACCAGTGCAGGGGCTAGCATGATGTCTGACACGATGATTGTGGAAGGGGACGCTGAAACTCACCCTCGCATTGAAATCGTGGAAACTGACGATGGCATGAGCTTCTTACCGGAGGTTGTGGTTGATCAGCACTTCGCACAACGAGGACGCATTGGCCGTTTATTGGCCGCAGTTGCTCACCAACCACATCTGCTGGGTATGGGCATCGACGAAGATACAGCGGTTATTGTTAACGATCACCAATTCCAAGTCGTTGGTAATGGCGCGGTAACCATCGTCGATCTCAGTGACATTACTCATAACAATGTGGAAGGGCTGCTAAAGGATGAAGGGCTGGCTCTATGTAATGTCAAGTTGCATATCTTACCCGATGGCTATCATTTTGATCTGCGTAGCCGAAAACCAATTATTGAACAGCAGGTAGCCGCCTAGGCTAGGCTTCAAATCTAATCGGGAACTTAACCAGAAATCTGATCAGGAATTTTAGTTGGGAGCGACACCATGGGCCGAGAGAGAAGCACAATTGTCCCCCGTGTTAATGCACGGAAGACAGACGCCTTTGATATTTTCAATTTCAAACATTATGTAGGTCCTAATGCCAATCTAGGCACAGCTGCTTTGGTGTTTGATTTTGTGACCACAGAGGCAAATCAACCTCGGCCCTTGGAAGATTATGTAGAGCGTTTAAGCGAGCGTTATCCTCACCTGAGCCATAAAACCCAATCTTCCTATGGGCATTTGTTCGCGCAGGTAATTGCCGATGTGCGGAAGTGTGACCTGGACCTGTACCAAGACCACTGCAACGTGGTTGTAGGGGAGAGCTACACGCGAATTGCTGTGCAATCGCTCCACGCCCGCACCGACCGAGCGGTGGTCTATTTGGTTTGGGACTGGTTTGAGGCGATTACACAGGGCGAGGACTTCAGAATTGAAGACCGTCTGCAAGAGCTGAAAACCACGTTTCGGCAATCGGTCTACGGTGGCCCTACCGTTTATGCGCTCTGGCGCACTGCCTATGAAAAAGGCATTCCCACTTTTTACCTGTGGGACGAAGGCCTGGTTCAATACGGCTACGGTCGCAAGCAAGTGCGGGGCATCGCCACAACCTTCGACCAGGACAGCCATCTCGACTCCGATTTCACAACCCGCAAGGATGATTGCAAAGCCTTTTTGAGCACCCTCGGCTTTCCGGTGCCCAAAGGCGAAATTGTGGTCACGCTGAACGAAGCCTTATCGGCAGCTCGGGCAGTGGGTTATCCAGTTGCAGTCAAACCTGTGGTCGGTCACAAAGGGATTGGCGTGACTGCCGACGTGAGAGACCCAGATGCCTTGGAATTCGCCTTCGAGCGAGCGGTTGAAGCAATTGGCGAAGATCAAGCTCGGCAAATTATTGTTGAGCAGAGTATTTCTGGCTCTGACTTTCGCCTGCTGTGCGTCAATGGCGGTTTTGTTGCCGCTACCGAACGGCGAGCCGCTTCCGTAGTTGGCGATGGCTACTCTACTCTGTCGGAGTTAATCGAGCGCGAAAACCGGCGGTCAGCTCGACAAGATACACCCACCTCGCCACTCGGCAAAATTCACAGCGATGAGTCTATGCATCGTTACCTGAGTGAGCAGGGCTTAACTCTCGACAGCGTGATCGAAGAAGACCGCACCGTCTACCTGCGCAAGGTTGCTAATTTATCGGCAGGGGGCATGAGCATTGATGCCACCCATACGGTTCATCCAGACAACATTATCCTGGCTCAAGATATCGCTCAGCACTTGCGCTTGACCTGCCTGGGCATTGATGTGATTGCACGAGACCTGTCGCACTCTTGGCGGGATGGTGACTTTGGCATTTTGGAAATTAATGCAGCACCCGGTGTGTTCATGCACTTGAAGCCCGCCGTGGGTGAAAGTGTGGATGTAACTTCACCCATCCTTTCAACCTTCTTTGCTTCAGGTCGAGAAGCGCGGATCCCGATTATTACCTTCAATCGGGTAACGATTCAGGAACTGCAAGAAGTGGTCGATCACATTTTGTTTGAGCACCCTGATTGGACGATCGGCGCTGTTTGCCGAGAGGCCGTGTTGCTGAACCGCTCAGAGAAAGCGATCAACAGCCACTACAACAGCAACATCCAGAACTTGTTACGCAATCCTCGGCTCGATTTGCTAATCGCCGAATACAGTGAGGAGAGCTTGAACGATGAAGGCATGTTCTATCAAGGCAGTAATTTGATTGTCTTGAATAATCCGACCGAGGCTGAGCGGACGACGCTGATGCGTGATGCCTTTGAAGATGCGACCACGATCATCAAAGAGGGCGATACGATCTCTATTCGTCGTAAGGGCTTGATGGAGCAATATCGTCTCGGCCCAACTGAGCCATTCCTACGGGTCTATCAAAAGGAATTGGCGACGATTTTGTAGATATCTGTAATTGGCATTTGAGCTGAATTACAGGCAGCAACAGCAGGGCAAAACTTGGGCGTAAAACCCTTTACTTGCCCTGCTGTTTGTTTTGTTGAAACTGCTCAACCCGCTCAGCGAACTGCCGCAAGGTTTGGGGATATTGCTCCGCTGCAACCAGGGCGACATCGTTGTGATTCGCCTGATCCAGCCATAGTGCTTGCTTCGGTTCGGGAGCCGCTTCAAACAAGCGTTGGCTATGCCAGAAGGGAACCACGCCGTCTAGTTTGCCGTGGATAATCAGCACCGGGCAGCGCAGTTTGCGGATCTTGCGAAGGTTATCAAAACGGTCAAAGGGCACAATGGCAATCCGGGTCACGACCCGAAAAATAGCGACAAACGTGCTTTCCAACACGACACCCGCCAAGGGTTGACGAATTGCTAGATCCAAAGTGGGACCGCCACCAATCGAGCGTCCATATGCAATGATTCGGTCGCTTGGCACGCCTAATTTTGCAGTCAAATAATCGTAGGCCGCATCAACACTGGCATAGGTATTGCGCTCCGAAGCTCTGCCCTGACTGGTGCCATAGCCCTGATAGTCGTAAGCGAAAACGGCAAAGCCAATCGCTTGCAACTGTTGCAGAACCGGGGCAATGTAACCCAAATCCTCGCCGTTGCCGTGACTATAAAGCAGAGTGTAGTCTGCCTGCTGATTGGGTAAATACAGCGCTGAAACTTGTGCTCCATTGCTTGCGGTTAATTTGATCACCGCCTCCGTGTCTCGATAGCTGGCAGGCGGAACCGGGAACATCAAGCGGTCGGTAAAAAAGAAGGCGTAGAGGCAAAGACAGGCATAGAGAAATAGCAGAGAACTCACCATACGCTTGACCGAGAATTCTCCCAGTAACAGCTTTCTCAGTTTTCTGTCATCCATTAAACCTTCAACCGTGCTGACATAAGAGGTTCCCAGTTAAGGTTCTTAAATGAAACGTCTAGAGCAACCAGCCGCCGCAAAGCTTGACTGAGCTTCACGACGGCTGGTTTGGTTCTGGCTCTGGTAGACCTGCACAGAGCTTCAACTGGCTATGTAGAGCCTGAAATAGTTGCTGAAGCTGACCCTAGAGAATTGCTCTAGGCAGTCTGCTGCTGCTCCTGAATCAGTTCCTCAGCTTGGACCTGGTCGTAAAACTCCGGCAGCTGGTCCTGGGACGCCACTTCGCCCAGATCTTGCTCCAGACCTGTGGTCAAGTCCAGACAACCTGACCCTTCACCATTGACCACCCGCTCCTCAATGGCTCCGTTCGGTCGGATAATGAACTCAATTTGCCGGTAGGTACTCATCACTATTGTCCTCTGCTAAGCCCACGCATGCTCACTGCCAAGCGCCAACTACAACCCGCAGGCTGCCGTCTTCTAGCTCCTGCACAGTTTCTACATTAAAGCCTTGCTCTACAGCACTCTGCGCAATGGTGTGGTAGGCATAGCGTTGCTGCAACTGCTGCTGGAACTGCTGCCAATCGAGATCCAGGCCCCAGAAGTCCGCCACCGCTTCAAAATAGCCCTGGCGGTCAATAAAGCCAATGTCGTAGCAGCCCTCACGCTTGGCAACCAGATCAGCCCGGAACTGGGCACCTTGGTAGCCGCGCACAAGCGCATTTTCCTCAACCGCACAATCTAAATCAGCTAGGGCCAAGCGCAGAGCGGCGCGATTTTTGAGCTGAAGACGGATACGCGTGAAGTGAGACATGGCGGGGATTTAGGTGAGTGGGCACAACGAGAGGTAATCGCGCGGTCTGCTGAGGTCTAGATTAGAGGCCGGGCAACGAGCGGGAGTCCAAGTCAAACTCCGCCAGCTTGCGGACATCGGTCGAGGCACTGCGGGCGCGCCCTTGAGCTGCCCACTCTTTGAGGTAGTTAATCTGCTCACGAGCAGTATGAGACAGGGGTACTGTCTCGTGAATCGCCTGAACGATGTCCTCGGTAGTTAGATCGCGACCCTGGTGGAAGGCTCGATACATCCCTTCCACAACTGCTTGCTCAATTTCTGCACCACTGTACTCGGGCGTGAGCTCCGCCAACCGATCCACCTCAAACTTACCCAAGTTATCTGGGCGAAACCGCTCTAAATGGACTCGAAAAATCGCTCTACGTTCAGCATAGCTGGGCAAATTGATAAAGAAAATCTCATCAAAGCGTCCCTTGCGCAGCAGCTCCGGTGGCAGCGAATCGATGTTGTTAGCGGTGGCGACCAGAAACACAGCGCTGTCGCGTTCCTGCATCCAAGTTACCAGGGTGGCAAAAACCCGCGCTGAGGTGCCTGAGTCGCCCGCCGCGCCACTCATGCCAGCAAAGGCTTTGTCTAACTCATCGATCCAGAGCACACAAGGCGCGGTCGCCTCTGCCAACTGAATCATCTGGCGAGTGCGCGATTCACTACGGCCCACCAGCGAACCATCGAACAAACGGCCCACATCCAACCGCAGCAGCGGCAACTGAAACAGATGGGCAATCGCCTTAGCACAAAGACTTTTGCCCGTGCCCTGAATGCCCGCTAGCAGCAAGCCCTTAGGATGGGGCAGACCAAAGCGGCGCGCCTCTTCGCTAAAGGCCCGTCGCCGTTGCAGCACCCAGGTCTTGAGGTTGTCTAAGCCGCCAATGCGGTCCAGGGTTTCCGTGGGCGTGAAGAACTCTAGAATCTCAGTGCGACGAATGCGCTGCTTCTTCTCGGCCAGCACTCGGTCAATCACGGCATCGGTGAGCGCGGAATCCTGGGTGACGCTTCGGGCCAGCAGGTGCGAAATGCGGTCGCAAGTGAGCCCAGAGCAGGCTTTGACCAGTTGATCCAGAGCAGAAGGCGTCAGTTGCACCGCCCGTGCACCTAAACGCTTGCGGATCAGCAGCCGGATTTCTTGCGGCTCCAGCAGTGGGAACTCCATCACGGCTAGATACTCTTCTAGCTCCGAGGCCAGTTCCAGCGCTGGGGACAGCAGGATGATAGTTTTAGCGCTGTTGCGCAAACTGCGATAGAGATGCTTGAGCTGGCGAATCACCTGAGGATCGGAGCGCAACGGCCCCACCATGCGGTGCAAATCGCGGAAGACAAACAAAGTCGGAGTCCAAGCTGGGGCTTGCTCCACCAGCAGCAACGCCCGTAGCAAGCTGTCTTTGCACTGCTGGTTGTGCTCGAAGCCTCGCACTAAGTCATGCAACTGCACCTGACGGGGCGGCTGATGAGCGGCAGCAACCTGCTGGATGGCTCGCTCTGTACGCTCTTCCTCCACGGTGACCACGTAGATCAGGGGATGCCGTGAGCGGATGAGGAGATCTAGTTCTTCACAAAAACGAGCTGTGCTCACAATTCCACGACAGCAAGGCAGGTAGCATTGCCCCTGATGACTTCAAAATTGATGATAGTGTGCTCCAGCACGGTTGGACTGTGTGGGCTCACACCCTACAGTCACCGTTTTGGGTACTGTACTCATCGTGCCGTAAAGCCTGCAAACCGGACAGTCACAGGCTGAACTTCACAGTCTTTACACAAGACTAATAACTCTGGCTTTTCGTATCTTTTTCTAACGCCTGCTCTGGGGCTGGTTTTAGAGCTGGCTTTAGGAATGGCTCCAACTCTCTAGAGTTTCTGGTGCAGGTAGGCTTCAACGCCTAGGGTTTCCAGTTGCGCTTGCTTACCTAGAACCTGATCGCGCAGGGCTTGGCGATACTGCTGCACGCGCTCCAGCAGGGCTGGGTCATGGCTGGCGAGAATTTGCACGGCTAAGAGACCTGCATTCTGAGCATTGCCAATCGCAACCGTGGCTACGGGAATGCCGCGCGGCATCTGCACAATCGAGTACAGCGAATCCAGTCCGCCCAGATGGTGCGTGGCAACCGGCACGCCAATCACTGGCAGAGGCGTCAGTGCCGCAACCATCCCCGGCAGGTGCGCTGCGCCTCCAGCTCCGGCCACAATCACGCGAATGCCACGCTCATGAGCCGTCCGCGCAAACTCCACCATGCGATCGGGAGTGCGATGGGCTGAGATGATCGCCACTTCGTGGGGTACGTCGAAGTCCGTACAGACCTGAGCGGCTGATTGCATGGTGGGCAGGTCGGAATCGCTGCCCATGATGATGCTGACCTGTGCTTGACTCATGCCTGCCTCCGCCAAATCAGATCTGCTCGGTCTGCTAGCGCTAACACCTGGTCTAAATCGTCGCCAAGTAGGGTGACATGACCGAGTTTGCGTCCCGGTCGGGCTTCGCTTTTGCCATACCAGTGCACATGAGCACCGGGGAGCTGGCTGAGCTGTTGGCGCTCGGTGACGTAGTCGTGCTGGGCGCTTTCGTAGCCCAACAGGTTGACCATGACGGCGACGGGCACTTGGAGAGCCGGATCACCCAGAGGCAAACCGGCTACGGCGCGCAGATGTTGCTCGAATTGCGAGGTGACGCAGGCTTCGATTGAGAAGTGACCGGAGTTGTGGGGACGGGGCGCGACTTCATTGACGAGGACTGCGTTCCAGGTAGGCACCCAGAACAGTTCGATGCCGAAGATACCAACGCCATCGATGCTGAGCACAAAGTCACGGGCAATGGTTTCGACCGCTTGCTGAATCTCGGCAGGTACGCGGGCGGGTGCGATGACGCGGTGGCAGACTTGGTTTTCTTGCTGGGTTTCGACTACGGGATGCACAGCGATTTCGCCGCTGCGTGAGCGGGAAACCATCACTGCCAGTTCGGCGGCGAAGGGCACAAACTGCTCGACTAGGGCGGGAACCTGACCCCAACCCTGCCAAACCCTGGCTAGCTGCTCGGGGTTCTGCACAATTTCGGTACCGCGTCCGTCGTAGCCCTGGCGTCGGGCTTTGAGTACGAGGGGCCAGCCTAGGTCATTGAGTTTGTCTAGGTCTGCATCAAGGCTGGTGAGGTTATGAAAACGAGGCACGGGCAAGCCATGCTGCTGGAGGTGTTGGCGCTGCGTGTACTTGTCGAGCAGGGGAGCCAAACTATCGAGGCTGGGATAGAAGGGCAGGGCCAGAGGCCGCAACTGCTCTAGATCGACGAATTCGTTCTCGAAGGTGACGGCTTGCGCATCTTGGGCCAATTGAGCGATTAGGATTGGATCGCTGAGATCGCCAATGAAACTTTCGGATACGACTTGCACGGCGGGATCTTGGGCATGGCTAGCTAAGACGCGCAGGGGCAGGCCGAGTTTTTGGGCGGCGGGGTTAAGCATCCAGGCCAATTGACCACCGCCAATGACGCCGATGGGTGCAGCAGGGGCAGTCGGCTCTGGGGTCAGCTCTGGTCCTGGCTCTGGCACAGGGGGCCGGTTGTTAGCGAAGCGGTCTAAAAGAGTCAACGGTAGCTTCAAAGCAGCAAACTCTTCTATTCTCTCAGTATTGTTGTCGCCTGATGCTATCGCTGGGGCGTTGTTCAAGGGTTGTGACCGGGAGGAGACATGCGAGTTGCTCTGTTAGGGGGTTTGATGCTGCTGCTAACGGCTTGTAGTCGTCCTGTTGCGGTCGAGCATATTCCGGTGCCGCAGGGAGCCAACCCGGTGCAAGCGAGAGATCTGGACCCGTTTACGGTGGAGATGATGAATGCGCTGGAGGATCCGGTGCGCAATGCGGTGACGGATGGCTCGGTGACTACGTTGAGTTATCGCCTGCCTGCCAAAACCAGCATTGAAGCTTTGTTGGCCTTCTATACCAATACGCTCAAAGACACGGATTGGGAACGTAGTGAGAAGCTGACGCAGTTGGACAGCCAGGAGCAGCGCTACTATGCGCGGTTGGGCTATGAGCGAGGAGAGGGGGAAGATGAGCAGGTGCTGCTGGTGGATCTGCTGCGCAACCCAACGGCGAAGGAGCCGGTTTTGTTGTTGATTTTGGCGACGCGGCGTTGATGGGGGAGGCCCCCCTAACCCCCCAATGCTGGGGGAATTGGAGTTGATTTTAGTCACTGAATTAAAGCCTTAATAAGCCTCTTTCTCCCGCCACGATTGGGGGGTCGGGGGGCTTTTTTATTGCAGGGCTTGTTGCAGTAGGGTTTTGCCCAAGTTGCAGAGGGTGATTGAGCGACCGGCGTCGCTGAGGACGCGTTGGCGTTCGATCAGTTGGCTGGCTTCGAGGGGTACGAAGAGGCGGTTGAGGTCGGTTTCGCTGAGGCTGCATTTGAGGACGAGTAGGGAGGTTGGCACGCTGGCTCTGAGGCTACGGGGGTCGGTGTAGTTGGCGATGATCAGCAGGATCAGTTTGGCTTGGTTGGAGAGGTTGAGTTCGCGGCTGATGTGGTCCCAGAGTTGGAGGCGAATTTGAGAGGGGGAGAGGTGGGAGAAGTTCATTGGCAGTTTGGGGGGTTTAAGGGTTGAGGGTTAGGGGTTGGGGATTGGGGGTGTAGAAGCTGCGCAGGTTGAGGTCGAGATCTAACTGGGCTTTGCGTTGTTGCCACATTCGGCGCAGGTAGGCGATGGTGTCGGCGGCGTAGGTGAAGCGTTGGAGTTCGTTTTTGAGCAGTTGGCCGAGTTCTTGCAGGGCTTGGTGGTTGGGGCAGGTGCGAATGGTTTGCACGCAGGCTTCGAGCCATTGAATGAGATCGCGGTAACTAATGAATTGGCCCCCGCGATCTTTGCGATGCACAAATAGGACGTTGGCCCATTGTTCGAAGCGCAAAATACAGTCTTGGGCAATGCCTAAATAGGTGGCGAGATAGCTGAGGGAAATCTCGAATTGACGGGGGTTGATCAGTTGCAAAAGTTGGCGCATGGGAATGCGAGTTGTAGAAGAGATGGAGCAGGAATGTTGCACTGGGCAGGAAGACCCTGCCCCTACGGAATTGGGGATTGAAAACCGAGGGGTTTACAGTTTCACAGTCGTGGGTAGGGGCAGGGTTTCCCTGCCCTTTAGGCGGCCAGAATGCGGTCGTGGGTAGGGGCAAGATTGTCCTGCCCTTACCGGGATGCCGCCGCAATGATTGAGCCACCCCGATGGTTTGCATAGCAAGTCGGGGTGGCTAATGAGGTGTTAAAATCACCTGTCAGCCGCCGAACTGCCGTGATCGCAGTGAGGGGGTTAGCTATCTAGGAGTTGGCTATAGCTTCTAGGTAGCGTTTAAGTTTTTGGGCTGTTTTTTTCGATAGGCAATCCTCCTCAACCAGTCGTGAGGATACAGTATCAAAGAGGTTCAGCTTTGACAAGCGTATTTAAATAGCCACGGTCCCAATTCGCTTTAAGACTTGAAAGACTTCATACAAGTCCTGGCTATTGGGTGGAAAGAACAACGAGTACAGCTTTGATGAGCTGTATTCAGGCTTGGGAGTAGCCTTTACTTTGAGAAAAATGAACTCGTCGCCATTGCTAACTAGCCCATAAACAGGTCGTTCAGGGTTGGGACTGCACATCATGTAAGACAATGCTTGTGGCACCGCGAGCGAAACCATGATTGTGCGTTTGGCTTCGATGACCACGACCCAGAGTTGATCTTGAATAATTAGGGTGTCGATGCGGCCACGCAGCAGTTCGTCCTCTTCGGCCACAGCGAATTCAACCGGCTCCTCGGTGCGGATCTCAAAAGGGAGTTCGTAGAAGCCTGCTAGGTCCAGCAATGGCGATACTAATAACTTGTCAACGGCTCCTTCTGAAACGGTGCCGCGTCGTCGGTGAGCGGCAAACCGTTGCTGCAAGAGGTTGAGTGTTTCTTTTTCTAAGTCAGTAAGATTGGGCAGATTCTCGCGCCATTCGGTGAAGAATTGAGGATCGGCGGTCAGCGTCAGACCGAACTTGTCCTCAACCACAGCGGTTGTCGGGATTGTTTTTGAGGTAGCGCGAGTTGTGGTCATGACTCCCCCTGGGCTGCTATTGCCACTGTACTGTTATGACCCGCGAGCAAACCAGTGTCGAATCAGTTCTACCTGGAAGCGGTAGCCTTTGTCAGTTGCTTCAATTAGCTCACGTCGTAGAAGCAGATTGAGAGTGTTGTCTAGGTTGTCAGGCAATTGTTGTTCTAGAGTTTCTCGACTAACACTAGCTCTTTCGCCTTTAGCCGCTAGAAAGCGCAGCAAAGCAAGGCCATCTTTGTCTACTTGATTGCGAATATCAGCAAAGAATAAACTGCTACTGTCTAGGGCTTCGGGAATAGCTGCCTCAACATCATCCAATTGAGCTAAGCGGCGAACTGAAGGGTCTTGCTCATTTTTAAGAGCAACGATTTCAGCACAAAGTAATTGCACGAGGAAAGGATGGCCTCGGGTGAGATCTAAAACGCGTCGGCTAGCATCTAGTTCATAGCGCAAGGCGAAATCTTTGACCGGCTGCTCAACGAGTTTGCGGGTTTCGTCTTCTTTGAGATAGCTAATATGAACGACTTGCACATTAATCAAGTAACTGGCCCAGCGTTGAAATTCCTCAAGCGTATGAGAGCCAGAGATCAGAATCTTGAATCGGGGACGATGCTGGATAAGGTTTCGCAGCAGGCCCAGAACATCAGCTTCGTTGAAACGTCCCTTATCTAAGGCGTGATCTAATACCTCAAATTCATCAAGAGATAACAAGGCGGTATTTTGCCCTAAGACTTGCTCAACCTGATCGAGCCATTCATCAAAGCAAGTGAAGGCGTCTGCTTCGAGAGCTTCACGGGTTAGAGCTGGCAGAGCTAAACCGCTTTGCCTTTTGGCAGAGTCAGTCATGCCTCTAGCAAGGTTGTAGAGAAACCCAGCTTGGTCACTGGCGCGAGAAGCTGGCCCTTGCAGATCGACAAACAGTGGAATGATTGTGTTTGGTAGTAAGCGTCCCAGGTTATTGAGCAGGGAAGTTTTGCCCATGCGCCGTTGGCCATAGAGCAACAGGGGCGGGCGGCGACGGTCGAGTAGTAATTGCTCAATGCGACTACTGACATCGGTACGTCCGGTGAAAATTCTCTGTTGCTCGGTGAGGGGGACACCAATAATGTATGGTGAGTCGATTTCTTGCTGTTGTTCAGCAGTAGCCGTTAGTTCTTGAATGTAATTTTGAATGAGGCTGTGCCAGTGGTTCGCAATCGGATGAAAGCGAACAGCGTATTTATTGCTGCTTTGGATAAGTTCTCTTAATAAGCCATCTAAACGATCTGCAACAGAGCTGAGAGCTAAGCGTTGATTGTAGATGCTTCCTTGTCTTAAGGCAGCCTCCACATCCTGACTGATGCGGCTAAAACTTCGCAATAGGACACTGGCTGGGCCTTCCAATTCTCCTGCTGTCAGACTGCGATGAGCTTGACTGATAGCTGCTACATTAAAGTGTCGATGCAAATGACGTGCATCTAACTCAATCTGAGCCGCCTGAGCCGCCCAGCGCTGGTATCCATTACTAAGGTACTTAATAGCAGCCTGTCCCTCAACTGGATTACGTTCTGCCACCAAAACCACGTATTGATCTAGGCCCAGCAGGGGCAGACGCTGAAGCTCATCCCAGAAGGCAGAGTGCCATCGCAAGAGACTAGTCTCATTTCTAGATCCTTGCTCATCAATACGTTGAAGTACCGTGTTCCATGCTGCTACCAATGGGTAAAAAGCTATAGGTCGCCACCAAGACAAGGTAAGCCCCAAAATAATACTTATCACAAGCAGAAGAAGATTTAGCCAGAAAACACTAGGGGGATAACCTACCGTCATCATTGCTATCTCATTGGTCCCTAGGTTACCAGCATCAGGGGGATAACCTACCGTCATCATTGCTATCCCATTGGTCCCTAGGTTACCAGCAACAGCGGCAGCCCCAGGCCCTCCAATGCGGTCGGCCAATAAATACAACAAAGAAAAGAAAGTACCGAAGGCGACACCCATTAAAGTACCAATTACTAAACTATTTATAACACTACCTTCTCGCGTCATTGACATCATAGGGCCTATTGCCCCGACCACTACACCAGCCCCCACGACAAGAGTTAAGACAACTAAAAAAATACGCCATCGTTCTTGTGTCCTTAATTCAACCACCGCTTCTTTGGCGACAACAAGCGCGGCGATAACTATCGCAATGGCAATAATGCTTCCTACTATACTGCTTACTGCATTTCCTGGCGGCACAATGCTTGCTATACAGATTCCCACCAAGAGCGCGATTAAACTTGCTATGATGATCGATAGAAGGCTAACAAACACACTTACAACAGTTCCACCAGCTTGTCGTGCCAATGAGTGTGCAAAAGTTCTACTGGCTACAGTGCCCAACAAGCCAATACTAATTATGTTTGACCCTACACAAAACGTAAGCATTTCCATGTCATAAGCATGACTCCCAGTAACTACCATATTAACAACCACTAAAGAAGGTACGATTATAAGCGTACTAATCGCTCCTACAGCGATTGCTACAACGCCTATTATTGCGCCTGTTATATAAGTCATTACAAGGGCTGCTACGAAATTTATTATATTTGCTGCATGGGATGTTGAATATAATGTATCAGGGCCCTTTAAAGCCTCAGGAAGCTGCGCTTGTGACATAAGCATACTTGCCACAATACCTAGCGAGCCAGTCATGAGTGGCAAAATGACATATGTCTGCATTAGTAGCCGACGTAGAGACGGCTTACGCCATTGCGCTCGGTTCAGCTCAACCAAAGAGAAATTGGCACGTAGATTCGGATCTATTTGGGCTACAAAACTGTTCCAAACTGAGGGACAGAAAAAAAGCCAAAAGAGTATTTGCAAGCTACCCAGAGTCAAGTTGGGGTGTTGTTCTGGAGTGGCAGTGTAGGCATTGTGAGGAACATCTTGTGGGGTCATAGTTTAGGGACAGAGGCTAGATGCGTAGTAAAAGTTGAGGAGTTAGTGAAATAAACTTGGTAGCGAAAGTATCAAGACTCTCAGGCTAATAAATGAGCAAACGGTTTTAACTGCTGTAGCCCTTCCTCTCGCCAATCATCGCTCAGGTCACCTTCCTCTAGGCTAAACAGACGTTCTCGACAAAGAATTTGCAACAAAATTGGCCAGCCACTACTTTGGGTCAAGATCCATTCGATATCAGCATCAGGAAAGGGAATTGGAGAACTGGCAATTAGCGCATGGGCTTCGGGTTCAAGCAAAGGGCCGAGCGTTGTTGTGTAGGCGAAAATATTAAAGAATGGGGAACTGTGGCCGGTGTGCTGAGCTAGGTCAAGCGGAGACTCATGAGTGGCCAGAATAAATGACAACTTACCCCCAACCTGATTAGTAGCTAGTGACCGTAACCCTTCCCAAAACGCATCATTCAACTCCGCATAACGATGCAATGCCACACCAATTTCATCAAGCAGGATTACTGTGGGTATGCGCAAGTGGTTGCTGACTACTTCCAAAAAGCGATCTAAGTCGCAGGGATAAGGGATGGGTAACTTCAGGCAGGCCAGCAGATAGCGCAGCAAGCCCTCACGGCTACCTAATCGGCAATCCTGAAAGTCTACAAAAACCCAGCAAAAGGACTCCGGCTTAAGCAACCAATCAGAACGCTGACCAGGACGCAACTGCTCTACAGGCGTAGTAGTAACCTGTTTGAGATGGAGTAGCAATGAAGTCTTACCACTGCGACGAGGGCCGATAATTGCAGCATTTTGGAGAGGTGTCCGCTTCAACAAATTGAACAGACGTTTGAGTTGTTGCTCCCGCCCAAAGAAGCGACGAGGATGGCCGACAGGCGGACCTGCCACGAAAGGTGTCTCAGAATTCTCTAAGACGAAGTTGGAGTCTGACACTGATGCAGTCGGGCTCACTAGCAGAGTGCCAGTAGGATGCCGTGAGCCTAGCGAGGGTTTTGGCGCAAATTCTCCGCAACCCTGCGAATCCCCTCAACCACATTCAGAAACGCCTCATCCTGATTCGCCCAGGTTGTTATTGGCTTCGCATCCCTTGGCAACGCCTGAAGCTTACTAAAGGGCGAACCCTTAAAATCCGTAGGCTTCAGAATAATCGGAATAACCCGAGCGCTCCCCTCCGCATGCCGCTCCATTGCCCGCGCTAACTCAATGTCATTGATATACTCCGACGCCATAAACCTCGGCGTAATCAGCAGCAGAATAATCCGAGCGGCCTCCAGCTGCGCCTTAATCTCAGCATCCCACTCATTCCCCGCCTCAAGCGCCCGGTCGTGCCAAGCCTTAATTTTGCCCTGCCGTTTCAGGTTCGATAGATGAACCACAAGCTCTTCGCGTAGCTCATCATCTTTGTGTGAGTACGAAATAAAAACCTCAACCGGCCCCTCTGAACTAGCCTGAGCAACCGTTTGAGCTGAAGGCCGCGATGCTGCCCCTGGTGGAGGCGCAGAAGCTGTTGATGCCTGCAACCGTTGGATCTGCTGGTTGCACTCATTAATCTGTTCCTGAAGCTCAAACTGCTGAGATGCATTCGACGTCCCGGCTAGCTTCTGCTCCAAAAAAGCCAGCTTGCGCTGCCAAGTCCCAAGCGCACCGTTTGCTTGATCAGTTCCACCCGAAGCCATTCAGAGAACCCCTTTAGCCCAGTTGCCGCACCAGCCCCAAGCAGGCCAGATTAGCCGCCAGTATAGCCGCGCCCACCCCCGACTAGCCCTGAATTGATACCTGTCACAACCTCAAGCCCAAGGACCAGGAGCCTGCAAAACTTCACTTCCCCCCAAACTTGGGGGGCTAGGGGGGCCTTCTCCCCACCAAACCACCCCAGCACCTAGTTCCACCAGCCCCAAACCAAGCTTCATCGCGCTTCAGCCTAGTTTCACCCCGCTCACATCTAGTTCAATCGCGCTTGAACCTAGTTTCACCCAGCTAAAACCTAGTTTCATCACGCTCACATCTAGTTCAATCGCGCTCACATCTAGTTCAATCCAGATTTAGTTCAGTTTCACCGCGCTTATTTCTAATTCAATCGTAATTTTCGGGAACGCTAAACGATTATCTCTAAATTGCAGCAACCATACCCATAAATCACCAGAGCCAACAACGACCACAGCAAAACCACGCAAAAACAAAAGACATCATCAAAAAAAGACATTTGCTTTTCCTAAATTTCTCGGGGGACTATCGCCCCACCAGCCCTTTAATTTGGATTTATAAATCAATCGAGACTCACCCAAATGTCTAGACAAAAACGCACCTCCCCCATCCTGGCCAAAGCCGAACAACGAGCCATTGGCCTGAAAAACATCAGCGCCCAACTGACCCTCGAAAACTCCCTCAGCCTGGAAAAATACAACAGCGAAATCGACCGCATACGCGGCCAACTCGCCACCTACAATAGCCTCCTCGCTCAAATCGACGTCGCCCAAGCCGAACTCAAAGAAAACGAAACCCTGCTCAAGCACATGACCGAAGACATGCTGATCGGCGTCGCCTCCAAATTCGGCAAAAACAGCTACCAATACCAACTCGCCGGAGGCACCCGCCGCAGCGAACGCAAACGCCCCAGCCGCACAGCCAAACCCGCCATTGCAAGCTAAAGCAGTTCCCGTTCCTTACCGCTTATCTCTATTAATACCGGCTGAGCCGCTCAAGATTGAGTCGCTCAGCTTTAATTTGTTGGGGCACCCACCCAAAACTTGAGCCGATGCCCAAAGCATAACTACAACATTCTCTCGCCAACAGTTAAAGCAGGAACAGCAACAAATTGCACCGGTAGAAGCTCGCTCAAAACCGAGAATTTGAGCCGCACAATTTGAGCTGTCCTGCTCCCAGCGAATTTTGGTCAGGCAGAGGTAGGGTTCTGCCCAGTTGTTTTCCCGACGCCCAGACAGAACCCTCAGCCAACAAACGTGGAGAGCTAGCAAAGAACACCCAACCGAAGCTGTCGCCTATTACTGCTCAGCCACAACTCGATCTTATAATTCAATTTCTGCCCTGATGCACTACTTAAGAAAGAAACTCAAAGGAAACAAGCGGCAATAACAGGCGTCTCTTACTTATTTTGGTAGATATAAACCAGGAAAAATTGCCTTTAAAAAGACAAATAATTTGGAGGCATCGGTACTTAGAGGCAAAGCGCTAACTATCTCTCAAGTGGCTGAGGCTACTAAGCTTTTCATCTTTCATTCTGAAAGAGAGCAATCGTCTAAGCCTTTCCCGACGCCCAGGCGATGCTCAATTTCAGCAGCTCAATTTCAGCAAACGTGGAGAACTAAGGTGAGTCGCCCTCGATCAAACTCTAACCGCAATGAACCAACGCCAAAAAAACAAATACCTGGTCTCAGCCTCAAGCTTAGGTTTTCGGAGAAAAGCACCATTGCCTTACTGACCAGTTTAGCTATTTGGTTCGGTCCAGACATCATTGGAGGTAAACACCCATCACCTGAGCAAACCCCTGGCACTGCAAGCAGGGCAACTTTTCTATCAAGCGGCCATCATACATCAGCGAGCTTCAGTTAGAGCTTGAATCGTGAAGGGGGGCTGGAAGAACCAACACCAGGATAAAGCTTCAAAGCCTCCCTAAATACACCTCTCCACTTAACGATTACTCAGGCTTCCACCAGGTCGGCAACTCCACCGTAAACGTCGTCCAACCGCTGCCACTCTCAACCCAAATCCTGCCCTGCAATTCCTCAAGCAACTTCTGCACCAACGCCAAACCTAAACCAGTGCCGCCCTTGCCTCGGGTATCATTAGCAGCCGCCCGATAAAACTTATCAAAGATAAACGGCAGCTCCGCAATTGGAATTTCAGCGGCATTGCGAACCTTAAACAGCATCATCGAGACTGGCTCCTCCGAATCCTCTGCTAAAACCGATGCCACCTGAACACTCAGTTGAATCTCACCCGCAACTGGCGTGTATTTGCAGGCATTGTTCAATAGCTCCGTCAAAACTCGCTCCAGCCCAGCTCGATTTGCCAGCAACTGAGGCAGCTCAGCCGGAAGATCCAACCGCAAAACCTGCTGACCTTCTTGCAACCGCGATTGAAACCCCCCCAGCAACTCAGGCAACCACTCTTGCAGATTGATCAGCTCCAGGACCAGAGCTGCATGGTTACCAATCTCCAGTCGTTGCAAATCCAAAAGGTCATTGATCAACTCAACTTCCCGCTTACATTCCGCTTGCAAAATCTCTAAATAGCGCTCCTGCCGTTCTGGCGTCGGTGCTAGCTTGAGCATCTGAATCGCCACCTTCATATTGGTCATCGGCGCTCGCAACTCATGCGAAACCGTGCTCAAAAAATCATCCTTGAGCTGATTGAGCTTCTCCAATTCTTGATTGGCCTGGGATAATTTCTGAGTGTGCTCAAGCAAAGCCTGCCTGCCAAAATACTGCTCTGTAATGTCATCCAACATCCACAGCCGACCCGGCACACCCCGCAGCTGCGTCGGCGTAATGGCAATTCTCAGCACCCTCGCTTGTGGTTGACTAAAGATCCAATCCCAGTTGCGAATTTCGCCCTGCGGTTGAGCAAAGAACTGTTCAGCCTGGGCCGCCAGTTCCTGATCATTGTCCGCCTGCCTGCGCAATGTCGCCATCGCTCCAGCCAATACCGGCGGCTCCACCGCACCCGGCGACAAGTTCAACAGCATCGCTGCTGCTTGATTTAGCCAACCCGGCTCCCCACTTTCATCGACAAACACCACGCCTTGCGGCATCGTCTCCAAAATGGCGCTGAAGCGAGTCTGCGTCTGGCCCAATTGCAAACCAGTATCGTATAGCCGCAGCAGCGACCGTAACTCACTGAGCAGCGACTCAATAAAGCCCCGTAGCGTCGAGGAAACTCCGGTCCGGCGATGCCACAGCAGCAAGATTGCACCACGCAAGCCATCCGAAGCCAGCGGCAACACAGCCAACGACTGTGTCCCCTGCGCCAACAAAAGACGGGAGGCATTGGGCATCGAAGCGTAATCCCTGTAGTAGAGACATTGATTGCGAGCCAGGGCCTCAGCAAACAGAGCCGGTGTCGTCAACTGGCACGGCAAGACCGTCGCGGGCAGGCAAACCAAAGCCTCTGCCGTCACTTCATCCAGTTGACGCAAGGCAATCGCCCCATCCGCCCGCGCAAAATCGCGCAGCATAGTCAGGGCCTGGTGCAAAGCCGTATCCGGCGCAGCCTCCGACCCAAGTTCTGCCAGAGTAGTCAGCACCGCTTGAGCCGCCAGCCGCCACTCCACAACCTGCAAGAACCGGCGCAGCAAACTGCTAGCACCCACCACGGCCAACCCCGCTAGTAGTAGCTCTTGCCCCTGGCGACTTAGTAAAACCTCGCCTCCCAGTCCTTGCCACCAACCCAATCCCCAGCTCAGCCCCAAGACAACCAGCCCTGAAACCAGCAGCGCTAAAGACAGGGGCAATAAAACCCACGCTGTCCAGAGCAGCAACGCCAACCACGTTAGGACACCCCACCCCTGCCATAGCCCCCAAACCGCAAACCCCCCCGTCAAGCCAAGTACAACCAGCCTGAAGGTCGGCAGCCAATCTGGATGCCGAAACCGCAGCCGGAACCAAGCAATGAACTGGGAAGACATGCAGGCAGTGCCCTCACAATCGCACCTAATGCACTCAGACGAATAAGCAGTGCCACGGGTTCTAAGGCGAATGACAGCCGAAACTCTGTTCGCTCATGAACTGCCCTAGTCTGAGCTGCCTAGCTCCATGATGGCTGACTCAACCACCATTGATAGATAGCTGGCAGAGGAGCGCCCCCCTGCAGCTGGTTGCCGCCCAAAGAAGCAAAAGCCCCGTCAGTCCCTCCGAGTTGGAGAGACTGACGGGGCTAGAGCCTTGATGTAAATGTTTAAGTGCCTAGAAGCCTACAGCGAAGCTGAAGACAATAACTTGCCTTCAACTCCTTCCAGGTCAGCGGGCCAACGGGCAGGCTGACTGCACAACGCAGCCCGCCAATTCAGATTGCTGCTACTGACCCAAAGTACAACTCAGAGCTTGACAGCCACCTCAGGCATTGGAGCGGCCTGATCATCCTTACTAGGAGCAATATCGGTCGGCATGGTTTCAGCCGAGGCAGCACTCTCAGTACAACAGCCTGACTGCCAAAGTGCACCGGGAACATGCTTGCACACCTTTTTGGCTTCCTTGCCCTGCTCCTGATTGCTCACGTAAGCTGCTCCTTAACCGTAGGTGCGATACTGCACAGGAAGTATAACGCTTACGGCAAGCATCGGCAATGACCAGCAAGCATCGGCAAAGGCTCAGGAGATTGCCTTTGCCGACGACAAAACACACCAGGTGCGCTTCAACTCAGGTTGCAACCGTCATTAAGCAGCCTCGTATCGGTCTCGGACTAGCGAAGGCGGCAGCAGCAAGTCGGGGGCAATCCGGTCCCTGGGCAGGAGCAGACTGTCAATCAGCCGTTCGCGCAAATCCTTAGAAGAATAGCTATCGCCCTGCAAGCACTCCAGCAGCAGGTGGCTGACGTAGAGATAATCCTCTAGAGCCGTTGCATCTTCTTCTGAGAATTTCACATCGTAGCCAACATCCAGGTATTGAGTCATCGCTTCCCGCAGCCCATGCGCCCACACTCGCCAGCCCAAACCCGGTACATCAGCCCGTGGTTTGTAATTCCTCAGGGTGACCAACTCTTCAACCAGTTCGGTGTAGCCCAAGTCTTCTGCATCAGCGATGGCCCCTTCTAATCTAGGCACGATTTCCAGGTCACCCTGAAGCACATCACTCAATAGCGCATAGTCATGCTCTTCTTCAAGGTTGGTGGGCTCAGAAACCTGGGCACAGGCGCAGGCTAAAGTCAGCACAACCCCCAAATCTAGTTCGAGTTTGCATTTCGGTTGCCGGGGCATGATCTTTTTGCGTTCGAGGTTCAGCCCTCTTAGCTCAGCCGAAAGTTTGTAGGCCAGGCTGTGGTCGATTTTGGCTCGATTATTAATGTAGAGATCGATGTCCAAATCGAGCGCTAAATAAGCAGCCCGCCAGGAACTCGATGCCACATTAGAAGCGGTAGTCACTCGATCCAACCAACTCAGCATTTGCTGAAGCGGTTCATTATCCACGAGGTCATTGATCTGACAGAACATCAAACGCAAAAACTCGTTGCTATCGGCCAGTCGCTCCACCGTCATTTTGAAAACTTCCCGCCACTGACGGTCAGTTACATGCTGCCGAATCACCTGACTGACAATGCTGGAATTGCGGCTCTCCAGAATGTACTGAACCGTAAAATATTCCTGAAACGTGAGGTGAGAAAACGAGTAAATGCCTTTGGCCTGTTCAACCAAAAGCCCATCTTGAGCTTCAATCGCCGTCAAAATTGCCTGGCTTTCCTGAGCAATAGTCTCGGTCTCAACGCCAGGAATATTCTCAATAAAGCGACGAATGAGATCCCAAAGCTCCCATTTTTGCCAAAAGTACTTCTGGGGCTTCTGGTCAAAGGCGTGATAAGCAATATCCGACAGCAAATTGATCTTGCGCTGACGCGATAGTTTGTCGGTATAAAGCTGTGTCCGCTTCATGCGACGGCTGGCGTCCCACTTGCGCAGCAGTGTGTCTACGGCGTCGTCGTAGAGCGAGTAGCGATTCTTGGGGAAGTCAAACTTGTCCTCAAAGGTCCAGCACAACATGGTCAACAGCAACGGGCTAGTTGCCAGCTCCCGAACCGAGGGATTGTCTAGCAAAACCTCCAAGAATCTTTCGCCTGTGTCCGGCTCCATGCGCACGCGGAACCAGTTGCGCACGAATTCTTCGATTTGATCTTGATCGAAGTCCGCAACCTCAACATCAGTGAAGTCGGGGAAGACATATTCGGAAGCGCCTACCCGACAGCTAATCGCGAAATGATTGTGGGCGTAGCGTTGCGTGAACTCATCAATGGCTCGATAGACTCGCTCCGATTCCGCATCAACCACTTCATCTAAGGCATCTAGCAGAACGACGCATTTGCCCTGTTTCAGCAGATTCTCAACGACTGTTTCAGGGTCATCAATAAAGGGTTCAAACTCCTGAGTAATTGCCTCCAAAAGGCTCAAGCGACGCTTGTCTTCGGCAAAGGTCTTGAGCTGGATAAAGATAGGAATGGGAGGCTCTTTCAGCTCACCCATCGGACAGTGATGACAATGTTCAATGGGAAAGTGCAACGCCAAATGTTTCAGCAGCGTGGTTTTGCCTGCACCCGGCTTACCCCAGATCATCAGTTTGCAATGGTGCTTGACGGCTTCTAGAGCATCGACTCGCTCTTCATCACCCATGTAGGTAAGTCGATTCAGGCTTTGATCTTTGCCACTTTCTAGGGCTGCTAAAAACTCTTTAATCGTCCGAGGTTTGCGCCCGCGAATACTTTTAAAGACATTCACCTGCGTCCGGATGTTATCCAGATTCACCGGCTCAGTCATGCTCAGCACCTTCATGCTGCCGCACTTGCGCCTGAGATATTGCTGGTAGCGCTCTAGCCAATCATCAGCTTCTAAAGCTTCGTTCGCCTTAGCTTGCTCTAGTCCAGCTTGGCCTGAGGGTTCTGTGAGTATTTGCTCAGCTGATTGCCGTAGAGCTTCCTGATAGCTTTTACAATCTAATAGGACCGAGCAGAGATAGTTGAGATTTTTCTCTAAGGAAACTTTTTGGGTATCAGAGCCAAAGAAATTACGAATGGTCCGTTCTGAAATTAAGTTATCTTTCGGATCGTCAAGTTCGTGCTGATAGAGGCTATTGAGTTTGGCAATTAATTGCTTATAAGAGCTGTGATACTTTTCTGAATAAGCTTGTTTCAATCGCCTAAATACATCTTGATCAACCTGAATCCTTGCCATCTCTACATCCTTTCAGACCTAACCAAGCTTAAGACTTCTCATCAACTTAAAAAATCAATTCATCATATCCCAGGCAATTCCGGCTTTTCAATCAGCTCTTGCCCTTACCGCTCGTTACCCATCACTACCGCAGACTGCCTGAAAGTATTTTCCAGGCTTTCCTAGGCGTTTCCGGTCTTAATCTTGCAGATAAGGCTGGAAATACCTTCTAAACCCGGCTAAGCAGTGCTAGCTCCTTCAAGCTGCCGAACACTTCCCTTTCAATTCAAAACTTGTTCTAAAACCCAGGTTTCTGCTCAAGGTTGAGCCAAATATGGAGATATTACAGTTTAGTACTGCTTTACCCCCCTCCCAGCAACTACCTCAAGGTAGAAATCAATGAAAATGATCGGGTGGTAGGTCACTGCGGGTTCTGAGACTGGATATGCGCATCAAGATGCGCTAGGCTAACGTCTGGATCAGACAGGTTTGGTGGTCCTTCCAGGCGGTGACGCGGCAAGCCCCCTAACCGCTCAATCACACTTCTGCCCGGCTGCATCGCTAGCCAGCGTTCTTGAATGAGACTCTGTAGCAGGCTGCTCTCATCCGTTTGAGCATAAGCTACTAAGTCAGCTAGCTGCTGCTCGGTTTGTTCATCGAGGTTGATGTTGCGCATTGCAATCGTATGGCTTTGATTTTATAGCTCTGACAAGGGCAATATTAGCCTGACTATTAATAATAATAACTGGACCAGTAACTTCGAAAGAGAAGGGCAATCACCTGGTAAAGCTAAATTAAAAAGCTATAGTCCTAGTTGAAGCCGAAATTATAACGAGCAACCTTGCTTGTTCCTTGCTGTCTAACTGCAAGGAACCGAGCGGGAAGTTCACAAGTTTTGAGGCTGGCGACAGGGCTGGTTTCAAGCTTCAATAAATGAGCTTACTCAGACCGTCCGAGCCTACCCATGTCCGATGTTTCCAAACCCGCCCGTTCCCTGGCGGGCATTGCCGGGATTGTTGCTGTTGCAACCTTAATTAGCAAGCTGGCAGGGCTTGTGCGGCAGCAGGTGATTGCCGCTGAGTTCGGCGTGGGGCCAGCGGTGGATGCCTACACCTATGCCTATGTCATCCCCGGCTTTCTGTTCATTTTGTTGGGGGGCATCAACGGCCCTTTCCACAGTTCGATTATTAGCGTCCTGGCCAAACGCCCCAAAGAAGAAGCAGCGCCACTGGTCGAGACGATCACCACACTAGTCGGCGGCGTTCTACTGTTGGTGACCGTGGGCTTGATGCTCTTTGCCGAACCCCTGATCCAACTGATCGCCCCCGGCGCCCCGCCCGAGGTCAGAACCATTGCGGTCGAGCAGTTCCGGATCATGGCCCCACTAGCTGTTTTCTCGGGCCTGATCGGCATTGGCTTTGGCACCCTCAATGCTGCTGACCTCTATTGGTTGCCCTCGGTCAGTCCGATGTTTTCCAGTGGTGCTGTGGTCGTGGCAGTGTTGCTGTTTGCCGAGCGCTTTGGTCCGGCAGTTCTAGCCTGGGGCACCTTGTTCGGCGCAGTCTTGCAATGGCTGGTGCAGATTCCGCCGCAGTGGAAAGCGGGCATGGGTACGTTGCGCCTGCGCTTCGAGTTCAAGCGCCCTGGCATGGGCGAAATCAGCAAACTGATGGGACCAGCAACGCTCTCGTCTGGCATGCTGCTAATCAATGTCTACACCAGTCTGCTGTTTGCCTCGCAACTACCAGTGGGAGCTGCTGCCGCCCTGGGTTATGCGCAACTGCTAGTGCTGACGCCGCTGGGCATTCTCTCCAATGTGATTCTGGTGCCCTATCTGCCGATTTTTGCCAAAGCAGTGGCGGCAGGCGATTGGGTAGAACTCAAGGAGCGCATTCGTCAAAGCCTTGTGCTCACAGCCCTGACTATGATGCCGTTAGGAGCCTTGATGAGTGTGCTGGCCTTACCAGCAGTGCGCGTGATCTATGAGCGCGATGCCTTCGATTTGAACGCATCGCAGCTGGTGTCTTCGGTACTGGTGGCCTACGCCGTGGGTATGTTCGTTTACTTGGGCCGAGATGTCCTGGTGCGGGTGTTTTACGCCTTGGGCGATGGCGAGATGCCCTTTAAGGTCAGCTTGCTAGGGGTTGGCCTCAATATTGCCTTCTGCGCTCTGTTCACCAAGACCTCAGGGGCAGCGGGTTTGGCACTGGCAACGGCAACCGTCAATCTGATCTCGATGGCGATTATGCTGCGGGTGCTGGGTAAGCGGCTGAATGGTTTGGCCTGGCAAGGCTTGGGTTGGCCGTTGGTTGGGCTTTTGGTGGGTTCAGGACTGACAGGTCTAGTGGGTTGGGGAGTTTTGCAGGGCACGCAACGGCTGTGGGGCACCGAAGGCTTGGGATTGCAACTGTTGGAGCTGGCCCTGGCAGGGGGTCTAGGTATCGCAGTGTTCGCGCTGTGCATACTACCGCTCCGCTTGCCGGAAGTAGATATGTTCACAGGTCGGCTATTGGCGAAGCTGCGGCGTTGAGCAGAATAGCTTAAAGCCAGTGCTCTTACGGGCAGCTTTTTGAAGGCTGAGTTATAACTGACACGTTCCTATACGTAGGAACCTATCCTCTCAGCCTGCCGAAATTCTGATGAGCGCTGATCGCTTCGACCTTCAGTTCGACTACCGCTTTGATACCAATAACTGGTTCACAGCTGAGCGCCGGGCAACCCTAGAGGCGGCAGCAAGCGTTTGGCAAAACATCATTCGCGATGAGTTCACCAACATCCCAGTTGGCACCCAGCTCTTTGTGCAAAACCCTCAAACGGGTCAGACACAGTACCTGACTTCGGATGCTGAAATTGATGATCTGGTCGTGTTTGTTGGCGCTCAAAATTTTGGTGGACCCAACGGCACTTTAGCCCTAGGCGGCTCTTCGTTTTTGGCGGTGGAAGGAACTGAGCTGGATAGGCGACGGCTGGGCGCGGACTTTGAGCCCTGGACCGGCCAAATCACCTTTGATTCAACCGAGCGCTGGTTCTTTGACCTCACCCCCGATACGGCGAGTGATATTCCAGCAAACAGCACTGATTTTCTCTCGGTAGCAGTACATGAGTTAGGCCATATTTTAGGCTTTTCATCTTCGGCCAATGCTTTTGCGAATTTGACTCAGGGCGGCTATTTTTACGGTTCAGCTGTCAGGGCCTTGAATCAGAATAATCCGATTCCCCTAGATTCTGACTTGAGCCATATTCGCGAGGGATTCACGATTAACGGCTTGGGTGAGGCCTTGATGAGTCCGATTTACGAGCCTGGCACTCGGACTCTGCCTAAGGCGTTAGATATTGCTGTATTACAAGACATTGGCTATAGCGTTGATTATTCATCTGCCTATGCAATAAGACTAGAGGGCAGCACGGTTGTTGAACGGGCGAGTGGTAGCATTGCCCAGTTTAAAGTCACGCTTGCAGGCCCAAGCCTTCAGCCAATTACAGTTAACTATGCAACCGTTGACGGCACCAGCAACAACAATGATTACCTTGCCAGCAGTGGCACTCTAACGTTCAATCCAGGCGAGACTAGCAAAACTGTCGATGTCTTGGTTTTGGATGACAACTGGAATGAAGCGGATGAAAGCTTCGACTTGCTTTTATCGAACTCGACTAATGCGGTCATTGCCAATGGTCGCGCCACGGCTCTTGTCACCGATACAGTGCGCTCGGCAATCACTACCACGCTTCAACCAGGCGTTGAGAACTTAACCTTGACAGGTGCAGGCAATATTACGGGTCGAGGCAATGCCAACGACAATGTTCTAACCGGCAACTCTGGCCGCAATGCGCTCTACGGTGGTGCAGGTCATGACCGGTTGCTGGGCTTTGCAGAGAACGACACCCTGGTCGGCGGTGCGGGTCAAGATACTTTAATTGGCGGCGGCGGGCAGGACAAGCTATTTCTGGGGCTGGACTGGGAGCGAGATACAGTTCGTTATGTCAGGGGCAGTGGTCAGGATTGGGTCAACCAGTTTCGCACTGGCGTAGGCGGTGATGTGCTGTCGTTTGGCAACATCCAGGCTGTTGATGTGGTTCGCTTGGGCAGCAGCAGTGAGTTTCGCTCGGGGGATGGCATTGGGGGTAATGCGGGTTTTGGCACAGGGGAATTGCTGCTGACTTTGAACAATACCTTCTTTGGTGGTGCCCATGTCGGTAGCAACATTGCTCCTGCGGTACGGCCTGCGGTTAGGTTCTGGTAGCTGCCTGATTAGGTAGAAGCAATCACAAAGTCTCAACAGATTAGCGCCAGCCAAACGAGGGGTAAGCTCAGGATTGGCTGGCGCTGTGCGCTTTAGGCTAGGCATTCAGGCGCAAGTAGCTCTTTGCGAGTTAGAGCTTATCGATTACCTTTTTGGCCTGTTTTTTGAAGTCTTTCTTAGCGCCTTTGGTGGTGTGCTGAGCTTGATCAATGGTGTTTTCGGCGTGATCTTGTAGCTTGTCAGCAGCTTTGTCGATGTTGTCTTTGAGATCGCTAGCAGTGTCTTTCAGGTTTTCTGTGAGCGATTTAGCTGTCTTTTTGAGATCCATAATTGCTTCTCTCCCTCAGTTCTAAAATTTTCTGTGATGCTCTTATATAAAGCGTACAGGCTAGCAAAGGAGTTAGCCCTCCGCTCTAGGGAAGAATTTCCTGTCTGTTAGATTATCCATAAAGACTGCTCACAAGCTAAAAGCTGCGAGCTAAGAGCCTGATTAAAGTTAGGTTATGAGCAGCCTTTAATTGAGGAGCCTTATAGGTGGGTTCTGTATTGAAGGATTAATTTAGTGTTCTATTTGACCATTTAAGGTGGAACTAGTTGGTTGTTAGGCAGTTTTAGCTCAATTGATTGCACTCATTTCATTGGGCTTAGTTCATTGAGCTTAGTTCAAGGGCGAGGCTAAACGCAGGTTAGGGCATTTTTCCAGGAAGGAGGCGGCTTTGCGTTCGGCGTCGGGGTTTTGGAGATGGGCAGGGCTGGGGCGAATGATGCCGTTGAACAGGTCATCGAGACCGTAGGGAGTGAAGAACTGCCATTGGCCCAAGTAGTTCAGCCGAATCCCTACGGCAGTGGCGGTGTGCAACCAATCGGCAACCCCATCTTCGGTGCTGCTGTAGGGGCGGCGACCGGCACGCCAGACGGCGAAACTGGCTTGGTTTTTGACATCGAACACTGCGTCGGGAAATTGCTGGGCGAGGGTTTGTTTGGCAGCTAGTTCTTGCTCTCGGTCGCCGTTGGCGTCATAGAAGGCGACATCGAAGTCTTTGATCACCAGGCCACAATTAGTTCCATACAGGGATTTCCAGACGGTGTTGCGCACGGCTCCACCGGCCAGCCACCAGTTCGGCAAGTTCAGAGCGGCGATGGCAGGTAGGACTTTGCCCACGGGGGAGTCGGCCAGGATGGTTTGGAGATGTGAGCAATCGGTCATGGGTTCTGCGTTGGCGGGGAGCGAGGGGCAACAATCAGTTTCCGTTACCAGTTTCGATTAAAGCTGGGCGCGCAGGGCCATTTGGATCAGTTGGGGGTTCAGATGGCAGAGGATGACGGAGCGACCGGCATCGGTGAGGACGCGCTGACGTTCGGTGTAGTGGCAGGCTTCGAGGGGGAGCAGCAGGCGGTTGACTTCGGGTTCTTTGAGGTTGCATTGCAGGACGAGCAGGGAAATGGGGACGCTGGCTTTGAGGCTGCGGGGGTCGGTGTAGTTGGCGATTAGGAGCAGGAGCAGTTTGGATTGGGGCGAGAGGTTGAGGTTGCGGCTGATGTAGTCCCAGAGCATGAGGCGGGTTTGAGAGGGGTTGAGATGGGAGGTGTTCATTGGGTTGGGGCCTTAGGGGTTGGGGGTGTAGAAGCTGCGCAGGTTGAGGTCGAGGTCGAGTTGGGCTTTGCGTTGTTGCCACAGGCGACGCAGGTAGGCAATGGTGTCGGCGGCGTAGGTGAAGCGTTCGATTTCGCGTTTGAGGAGTTGGCCGAGTTCTTGCAGGGTTTGATGGTTTGGGCTGTGGCGGATGGCTTGGACGCAGGCTTCGAGCCATTGAATAAGGTTGCGGTAACTGATGAATTGGCCGCCGCGATCTTTGCGATGCACAAACAGGACGTTGGCCCATTGCTCGAAACGCAGAATTAGGCCGGGTGGAATGCCTAAATAGGTGGCGAGATAGCTGAGGGAAATCTCGAATTGACGGGGATTGATTAGGTGCAAAAGTTGGCGCATGGGGATGCGGGTAAAAGGGAAAGAAGAGATGCAGGGGTGATTTCTTTTGCGGGAATGTTGCACTGGGCAGGAAGACCCTGCCCCTACGGAATTGGTGATTAAAAATTGAGGGGTTTGCAATTTCGCGGTCGTGGGTAGGGGCAGGGTTTTCCTGCCCTTCAGGGCAACCACAATGCGGCCCGCGGGTAGGGGCGAGGTTGTCTCGCCCCTACCGGGATGCCGCCAAATGATTAGCCACCCCGTTGATTTGCATTGCAAGTCGGGGTGGCTAGGAGGGTGTTAAAATCACCCGTTAGCCTCCTGACTGTGCTGATCACAGTTTGGGGGTCAGCTACTCAGAAGTTGCCTAAAGCTTTTGAGTAGCGCTTCAGTTTTAAGGGGTCTGTTTCGTAAATCAAAACCTCCATCTGAACGGTTAGCGATTACGTTATCAGAGGGATAGGAACTGATGCAAGATATTTGGAGAAAATAGGGTCTTCTCTATCTTTTCAAGATGGCTTTGATTAACGTGTTCCAATGCCGTCGCACATATGACGATCTTCTGGGCTGACATTGGGATTGTTCTTCAGATAGCCCTGTACCCAATTGCAGCCGCGTGTCAGTAGCTCATCAAGGTCAAAATTCCAGAGGATGATGCTCTTGTCCGCACTAGCCGAAGCCAGGGTCTTGCCATCGGGGCTCCAACTCACGCTATAGACCTCAGCACTGTGACCAGAGAGGGTCTTGAGCAGCTGGCCCGTCTCCACACTCCACAGCTTGATGCTCTTGTCCCAACTAGCCGAAGCCAGGGTCTTGCCATCGGGACTCCAACTGATGCTCCAGACCACATCAGTGTGACCAGAGAGGGTCTTGAGCAGCTGGCCCGCCTCCACACTCCACAGCTTGATGCTCTTGTCCCAACTAGCCGAAGCCAGGGTCTTGCCATCGGGACTCCAACTGATGCTCCAGACCACATCAGTGTGACCAGAGAGGGTCTTGAGCAGCTGGCCCGCCTCCACACTCCACAGCTTGATGCTCTTGTCCCAACTAGCCGAAGCCAGGGTCTTGCCATCGGGACTCCAACTGATGCTCCAGACCACATCAGTGTGACCAGAGAGGGTCTTGAGCAGCTGGCCTGTCTCCACACTCCACAGCTTGATGCTCTTGTCATTGCTAGCCGAAGCCAGGGTCTTGCCATCGGGACTCCAACTCACGCTATAGACCTCAGCAATGTGGCCAGAGAGGGTCTTGAGCGGCTGGCCCGTCTCCACACTCCACAGCTTGATGCTCTTGTCATTGCTAGCCGAAGCCAGGGTCTTGCCATCGGGGCTCCAACTCACGCTATAGACCACATCAGTGTGACCAGAGAGGGTCTTGAGCAGCTGGCCCGTCTCCACACTCCACAGCTTGATGCTCTTGTCCGCACTAGCCGAAGCTAGGGTCTTGCCATCGGGACTCCAACTCACGCCCCCGACTGCATCGGTGTGACCAGAGAGGGTCTTAAACGGCTGGCCCGTCTCCACACTCCACAGCTTGATGCTCTTGTCCGCACTAGCCGAAGCCAGGGTCTTGCCATCGGGACTCCAACTCACGCTCCAGACCTCAGAGCTGTGGCCCGAGAGAGTCTTGAGCGGCTGGCCCGTCTCCATACTCCACAGCTTGATGCTCTTGTCCCAACTAGCCGAAGCCAGGGTCTTGCCATCGGGACTCCAACTCACGCTAGGGACCACATCAGTGTGACCAGAGAGGGTCTTGAGCGGCTGGCCTGTCTCCACACTCCACAGCTTGATGCTCTTGTCATTGCTAGCCGAAGCCAGGGTCTTGCCATCGGGACTCCAACTCACGCTATAGACCTCAGCAATGTGGCCAGAGAGGGTCTTGAGCGGCTGGCCCGTCTCCACACTCCACAGCTTGATGCTCTTGTCCGCACTAGCCGAAGCCAGAGTCTTACCATCGGGACTCCAACTGATGCCCCCGACTGCAGCACTGTGACCAGAGAGGGTCTTGAGCGGCTGGCCCGTCTCCACACTCCACAGCTTGATGCTCTTGTCCTTACTAGCCGAAGCCAGGGTCTTGCCATCAGGACTCCAACTCACGCTCCAGACCGCAGCACTGTGACCAGAGAGGGTCTTGAGCGGCTGGCCCGTCTCCACACTCCACAGCTTGATGCTCTTGTCATCACTAGCCGAAGCCAGGGTCTTGCCATCGGGACTCCAACTGATGCCCCCGACTGCATCGGTGTGACCAGAGAGGGTCTTAAACGGCTGGCCCGTCTCCACACTCCACAGCTTGATGCTCTTGTCCTTACTAGCCGAAGCTAGGGTCTTGCCATCGGGACTCCAACTCACGCTAATGACCGTAGCAGTGTGACCAGAGAGGGTCTTGAGCGGCTGGCCCGTCTCCACACTCCACAGCTTGATGCTCTTGTCCCGACTAGCCGAAGCCAGGGTCTTGCCATCGGGACTCCAACTGATGCTCCAGACCGCATCACTGTGACCCTCTAGGCGATTGCGCTCACTGGTCCCGTAGACCACTTGCCATAACGCGACCAAAGCCTGAACTCGAATCAAAGGATCGGCTGTCCTGCCCGCCTTTTGCAACTGGATTCCGCCCTTAAGACCAGGTATTAAAGCATCGAGGCCTGAGTTCAGAGAGAAAAGCTGTTCTGAGGAAGTACTCAAAGCTTTGATCTCGTTGTTTTGAGCTTTGCGCGACTGAATAAAAGCCACGACTCCCAAGCCGACGGCAACCACCAAGCCAGCAACGGCAACCACTAGGGCAAAGGTTATGGTTTTCCGGGCTTTCTTTTGGCGTTCAATTTCTTCTCGTTGTCGCTGAAGTTCCTCCTGCTGGCTTCGCTCCTGTTCCGCTGCTTCAGCATCACGGGCTGCGAGACTTGCATCCAAAAACTGCATCGACTGCTCAAAGCGAGAATTGTACCGTTGCGCCCAGGCGGCATTCGGTTTGTTTTGCTCACGCCAATTTAAGCCAATGCTCAATTCTGGATCTCTGCCCAGTCCAGCAGTTCCCTGCTGGTACATGGTTGAGGTATCCGCCAAGCGGCGATAGATTCGAGCCGAGCTGGCCTCTTCATCCACCCACTCATTCAATCGCTGCCAGACTCGCATCAAGCTCTCATGCGAGATATCCAGCACCGTATCTTCAGTCAGCACCACACCCGCAGGCGGCATCAGAAATGAGCGGCTAGGACCTCGGTAGTCTTCAACAATGGCAGCGACCTCCGCCGCCTCGGCCTCTGCTACTGCGCACACTTCTCGCAATCGCGTGGGTCGCCGAATGCCTCGCCCATCGGGGCCTTTCTCGGTCAGACACTTAAACAGCTTTTCAGCAATCTTGCGGCAGCGTTCATCTGGCAAGCCGTTGTAAATCTCATCTGCGTGACGCGATAGCGCCTCGGCCATGCCACCAATCGCCTCATAGTGGCGTAGATCGATGGGCTCCCCCGGTTCCCGGTGGTTCGTCCAGTAATCCCAAGTCCGCATTAGTGCATGTTGCAGAATTGGCAACTGGTCCGGGCTATCGCCCACATCATTCAGCAACCGATTCACCAAACGCGGAGCCATCTCCGCCCCACCCACCGCCACCGGCCCCGTAATCGCTGCCCGTCGCTGCTCCCGCGTCATGCGCGGAATTAAATACTGACTATCGTTCAGCATCTCCGGCAAGTCGCGGAACTGCGCACAATCGCCCAGAAAATCTGAGCGCATCGTCAGCACCACATAAACCGGCACCTGCCGCTGCCCCACTGCCTCCAGCAACAGCTTCACAAACGCCGCCGCCTCATCCCCCGCCGCCTGCCCACTGCTCTGCTTGAAGCGAAACAGCTCCTCAAACTGATCCACCACCACCAGCAGATTCTCCGCCTCCGGCAACCGGGCCTGTTGCACCACCTCCACCAGCCCCAACGCCCCCCGCCGCAGCGTCGTCTCCGTCAAAATCGCCCGTACCTCCAACTCCCCCACTGACAAAGCCAATAAACTCCGCTCCCCCTCCCCTCGCAGGGGAGGGGCTAGGGGAGAGGTCTCCAACCTCCAGTCCCCCTCCCCTACGAGGGGAGACCCTAGGGAAGCGCTCTCCTCCCCCCGCAAGCCAGAAGCCAAAGGCGAAACCTCCTCCAACCTCCGGTCCCCCTCCCCTCGCAGGGGAGGGGCTAGGGGAGAGGTCCCCAACCCATCCGCCTGATTCAGCGCCCTAGCCAAATTGCCAATTGGGTCATCGCCGGGACGCAGCAACGCCACCCGCCAGCTTGAGCCCGCCTGCGTCATAAAGCCACTGTGCAACGCTGGCAACAAACCCGCCCGCACCAGCGAAGACTTGCCACTGCCCGAAGTGCCGACCACCGCCAGAAACCGGGTGCGCCGCAACCGCCGCAACAACTCATCCGTTTGCCCTTCCCGGCCAAAAAACAGATGGTCCTCATGCGCCTCAAAAGGCCGCAGCCCCGGAAACGGATTGAGGCGAGTCTGAGTGCTAACCATTAGCGCAACGCTCCTTTGTCCCGCAGCACTTGCTCCTCGAAAGGTTTGAGGGCTGTAGCCGAGAAAGCCTCAAAGCTCTTAATCACCAGCGCCTCATTAGTGCGAAAGCGCTGCTTCTGGGGCGTCTCAGACCCAGCAACATAAACCGCTTTTGCCAACAGCGCACTCGACCGGCCATAGCCCGCCGCCTTCTGCAACTCCCGCAGCTTCGTGCGCAACCACAGCTCACTGCCCGCGCCGTAGTAGATCAGTGCCGCATCGCAATCGCGCAAACTGTCCTGGTGGTACTGCCGCACCTCCGCCTCATCTCCCTCAAACAGCGACGGCAGCACCTCAAAACCCTGGTCCCAGAGATAGCTCTCCAAAGGCTCAATCGCCTCCAGGTCGCGCTGGTCGCAGATCAAATAAACCCGAGCTGGCCCTGCTTCGCTCAGCATAGGCTCCTTGGCTATCGCACCAAGGCTCAGCCGGTCCTGAATCAGCGTCTTCAACTCCTCCAGGCTGGTTTGCAACACCTCAGAGTCATCCTGCAACGCCTGGAGAAATTCCGCCTGACGCGGCTCTTGCACCTGGGCATCCGGTGGCATCCAGACCAAGCGCGTAAAGGCTGGGTCCCTGCGGTCGCGCTCCAGCGCCAACTGATGCTGCAACACCACCACCGAGCGCTCCGCCCCCTCGGGCACAATGCCATAACGACCCCCAACCAAATGGATCGAGAGCGTGCATCGCGCCAAATACTCCCGCACGCTCTGCTCAAACTCCGGACTGTAGGGGAGCGGCTGGTCGGGCAGCACCACATGGCCCCGCTGCTGTAGCTCCCGCCGGATCTTGTCGCGTTCAGGGCTAAGGTCAGAGGTGGTCTCAGCCAGGTAGATGGTGGTGCCAGTGGGAGCAGCGACTTGAGGCAAAGGGCCATTGGGGTCGATGCTCAGCGTGTCTAGAAGCTGATGGATATCCTGGGACAGATCATCCAGCTTGGCCCAATAGTTGCGCTCAGCCTCCGGCCCAAAAATGCGGTTAAATTCCCGCCGTCGGCCTGTCTGGTCGACCTGATAAAACTCGTAGCCCAGCAACGGCTGCAACTCCTCCGGGTGCTGCTCCTGGGGGATCGGCGTCTTGATGACCTTAAAGATGCGCACCTTATTGGCAACCCGCACGCCACCCGTTTGCTCAGCCGCTCGGCAAAACTCCTTCAGCTCCCTAACGCACCATTCCGAGCGCACATAGCGAGGCGAGAGCACTGACACCAGCAGCGCCACCTTGGGAAACTGCTCCACAATCGTCAGCCCAAAGTCGTCGTTGCCTTGCAGTTTGAGATCCCGCCAGATTCTAGGGCGTTCCCCGCGCAGTTGGCCTAAGCGAATCTCCAGGGCCGTGTGAAAATCCGAGATCCAGCCCTCCTGCCCCTGCGTCAGCGGCTGGTTATCAATATGGGCGTAGCTGATGAAGATGTCGTTCTCAAAGCCCATGACTTGCCTCGCAGCCCTCACCCCAGCCTCCGAGGCCCCGGCCTGCGCCTCCGCACGAAACTCGCAATCCAAGAGCACAGCAAGGGAAAGACCTGATCAGCCATACAGCTTGCTAGAGGTCTTGCCTTGGCTTGAGTTCAGCATAGCCGAGCCCCTTGCACAAGGATCAGAGAAGGCCGTTCAGCTTCCAGAGTTCTCTGTTTAACTCGCAGAGTTCATGGCTCAGCTTCCAGAGTTCGCCGCTTAGCTCGCAGAGTTCATTGTTTGCCTTTCAGAGTTCGTTGTTTAGCTTTCAGAGTTCTCTGTGCAGCTTCCAGAGTTCTGCTTTGCAAATAAACTCTGGCCCGAATCCCGGCAAATCTACTGAGAATCTTGGCAGCTACGGCAAAAGTCGTTCAATTTTTCCTCAATTTCCCCAGTACTCGCTAGCCCGCAGCTTGTCCACTCTAAGCCTGTCCCTAAACTAAGGAGCCTTCCAATGGCCCGCCCCAAATTAAGCTCTAGAGTCCTGGAAAATGCAGAGCGTCGCATCGCCGCTCTAGAGTGCATCAACCCCAACCTCGACTTAGGCAACTCCCTCACCCTGACAGCCTTCAACACCTCCCTAGAGCAAGCCCGCACCCGCTTAAAGACCTACAACACCCTGCTCTCCGCCGTTGATGACGCCTACCGAGCCTTCCAAGAAGCCGAAGAATCTCTAGGCGATCTGGCAGAACACATGCTGCTCGGCGTCGCCGTCAAATACGGCAAAAACAGCGCCGAATACGGCATGGCTGGCGGTGTCCGCAAGAGCGAACGCAAACGCCCCACCCGCAAACCCAAAACCGAAACCACCAAAGCCGCAACCCCGGTTCAAGTTAAGTCTTGAGCCAGCGCAAAGTCAAACCAAAACAAACTCAAAACCAAAACAGAACCGCTGTCCCAAACCCCACAGCCTACGGCTCCTCCCCTTGGCAAGGGGAGGTTGGGAGGGGTCAACCAGAACCGCTCTCCTAGCTTGTTTGTGCAACAGGGGGAGCGGTTCTTTGGTTTGGGTTCTTTGGTTTGAGTTGTTTGGTTTGAGTTGTTTGGTTTAGAGAGCCTTTGGTTTGGTAGGCAAGGCTGAACGCGGAGGCCATTAGCAACAAACTAGAGAACAATTGATCTCAAGCCTGAACTAGAGACTGAAATAGAGGCAACGGAGGCAGTAACCCCTATGCAGTTACTCAGACGCAAATTCACAGTCGAGCAATACCACCACATGGCCGAGGCTGGCATCCTCACCGAAAACGACCACGTGGAGCTGATTAAAGGCGAGATTCTGGAAATGTCCCCCATCGGTAGAAAGCATGCAGCTTGCGTTGCGCGTCTAACAGATCTTTTCACCAGACGCTTACCAGGAGTTGCCTTGGTCTGGCCCCAAAACCCTATTCAATTAAACGACAGCTCTGAGCCTCAGCCCGACGTCTCACTGCTCCAGCCCCGTCCAGACTTCTACGAAGCTGGGCATCCTCAAGCCTCAGATGTTTTCTTGCTAATCGAAGTCGCAGACAGCACCGTGGAACTTGACCGAGCCGTGAAGCTGCCTCTCTACGCAGAAAGCGGCATTCCCGAAACCTGGCTCGTCAACATTCCTGAGCAATGCATCGAAGTCCATCGCGAACCTACCGCAACAGGTTATCAAAACATCCAAACCTTGCAACGAGGCCAAACTCTATCGATTCAAGCTTTCCCTGATGTTGAAATTCTGGTAGACGAAGTGCTCGGGTAATAGGTAAAAAAAGCTACCAGCACAGCAGAGCGCAGAGAGCTATTGTTTATGGGGAAGGGCGTTTATGGAGAAGGGATCATGAGTTCAATGCAAACCCAACTTCTCACTGACACCTGGATAGCCGCCAACTGGGACGAATATCTCCAAACTATTGAAGCTCCTGCCTATGAAAAAGCCAAAGCCTACTATCACGATGGCAGGATGAGGCTAGAAATGGCACCCGTTGGCTCTGATCATGCCTGCGACCACACGGTCATTATGGTTGCGATTAGTCTATTTGCGGCTCTTAAAGCAATTCCCCTGACAGGAAGAGACAACTGCACCTACCGCAAAATAGGTTTTGATGACGCTCAGCCTGATGCCTCTTATTACATTGGGGACAATGCAGATATTGTTCCCTGGGGGACTACAATTATTGACCTAGACAGCTATCCAGCACCTGCTTTAGTTATCGAAGTTGCTAATACATCCCTTGAAGATGACAAAGGGGAAAAGCGGCTTCTCTATGAAGATTTGCAGGTTAGAGAATACTGGATTGTTGACGTCAAAAATGTTCAAATCCTTGCTTTTACCATCGAGAATAATGGAAGCCGTCGAATTAATCAGTCTATGGTCTTGCCAGGGCTATCCATTCCCTTGCTGAGAGAAGCCCTACAGCGCACTCGCCAGATGAATCAAAGCCAAGTTGTTGCCTGGTTATTGTCCCAATTCCAGCAATAGCTAAAGCAGCAGCTTGCACCAGGCCGCGGGGAGCAACCACAACCCCGTAGGCTTCTTTTTGCTAGAAACACTTCGAGAAGAACTAGAAACAAAGCTTGTTTTTCAGAGATGGCTTCAGGAGCAGCAGGCTGTTGGGTGTTACCATCAAAGACTGGTGCTGAGCGCAACACTTGCAAACACAACATTTCCCTTATTTCTCCTTTGCATGAGTCGAACTTTTTGGATCACCGCCTTAATTTCCTTCGCCAATTCAATCAGTTTTACAATCCTGATTCCAATCATTTATCTCTACGGTCGGCAGTTTGGCCTGAACGATTTTCAAACAAGCTTGCTGTTTTCTGTTTATGCTGTTTCTCAGTTCTTTTCAACTCCAGTTATCGGCAAACTGTCCGACCGATTTGGACGCAAACCGCTCTTAATCATCAGCTTGGCGGGAACTGTAATCGCCAACTTTGTAGCAGGGACAGCGGATACAGCTATTATCCTGTTCCTGGCTCGCTTTCTAGATGGCATCACAGGCGGCAACATCTCCGTCGCTCAGGCTGTAGTTTCTGACGTTGTAGCCCCTCAAGACCGGGCTAAGGCATTTGGTATCTTTAGCGCTTTAACCTTTGGCCTGGGATTTATCGTAGGCCCAATCATCAGCTTCGTAGCTCAGAAAAACTCCTTAGGAACTGGTTTTTTAGCGTCGAGCGCAATTGCACTGGTTGCGCTTCTGATCACCATTTTCTTCCTGCCGGAGACGCTAAAAGTCCGGAGCGAAAGAGCGCAAAATATTTTTGATATAGGCTTGGGGAATCTAATCACAGGTCTAGCAATTCCTAAGATTGGCATCTTGTTGGTGATCAATTTCCTGCTCGGCACGACATTCACGATCTTTACCTTTGCCTTTCAGCCTTACTTTCTTAGCGTCCTGGGCCAGGACAACCAATCGCTCACACTGTTGTTTGTCGTGTTTGGCGTCCTGGCCATGATCATGCAAACTCAAGGTATTTCATTGCTGACTCGTCGCTTCAGCCTGGTGCGTATTTTGTTCCTGGCTTTGTTCATGCGCAGCTTGTCATTTATCTTGATGCCAGTCATTCCTAATATTGCCTATTTTGTAGCAGTGAGCATCATGTTCTCGGTGTTCAATGCGCTGGTGCAGCCAATGATCACAACCTTGATTTCACTCAATGCCAAACCAGAGACTCAAGGGACCGCCTTAGGTTTAAATGCATCCTATCTGAACGTCTCTAACGCTTTCGGTCCCGTCATTGCTGGGGCTTTGGTGAATCAAGCTAATCCCAGTACCTATGCTTATCCCCTTTATGTAGCGGGGGCGCTCACCTTTGCAGTGCTCTTGTTCGCGTTTGCCAGCCGCAAGCAATATATTCCCAATCAGTTGCCTGCTCCTGGCTCGTCCAATTCCACTGATGCTTAAAGGCCGTTTCGTTATTTACTAGACAACTTGTAATGAATCAAGCGACATGTAAGCAAGGCGACTAAAAAGCAGTAGCAGGCGATACTTGTTACTGCCTAAGTTCGCAACTAGGATGTACCTTAAGGCTGAAATCAAAGAGAAATGTACCTGAAGGATGATCCGTGAACAATAAGAACGTCCTAGTCTGATCACCAATTCAATCTGCTCTAAATTTTTCCGTTGAGCGACTTAAAAGGTGCAGAGAAAGCAAAGTCAAATGCCTAACCCTAACTTAGGATTGCCGAGGCAGATTGCTCGGTCGAGGTTTCTGCGTCTGTTTGCTTACAGTTGTGGCAGTGCTGTAGTCCTTGCAGCTTGCAGTTCCGGTACAGCCGGTTCTAGCGCAGGCGACAGCGCTACAGGTAACAGCACAACACCGGCAGTCAATAGTTCAACTTCAGCACCTGCAGCATCAGGACCAGCGCTGACAGTTGGGACAGAAGCAACTTATCCCCCTTTTAGTTTCCGAGATTTGCAGTCTGGAGAAATCGTTGGCTATGACGTGGACGTGGCCAGGGAAGTCGCCAAGCGGCTGGGCCGAGAGATTGAGTTTGTGCCCACTCCCTGGAAAAGTATGTTGGCATCGCTGGATGCTAAGCGCTTCGATTTTGTCGCCAATCAAGTTTCAGTAAGCCCAGAGCGTGCGCAGCAGTATGCGTTTTCTGAGCCTTACACCGTCTCTGGTATCGTTGTCCTAGTCAACAATGACAACCCCAAGAACATTCAAGGCGTTGCTGACATCAAGGGTAAAACCGTCGGCACCACCCAGGGCAGCAATTACGCAGAAGCGGCAGAAAAAGCAGGCGCTAACTTAAAGTACTACCAGGGCATCGCTCAGGTACTCACTGACCTTCAGCAGAATCGAATTGATGCCGCTCTCAATGATCGTTTTTATGCCCTGACCGAGCTGAAGAAAACCAATTACAAAGTCAAAGCAGTTGGCGAACCCTTTGACGAGACTCAATCCGCTTTTGCCTTTCAGAAAGATAATGTGCAATTGCGCGATGACGTCAACAGAGTGTTGAGTGAAATCAAACAAGACGGTACACTCACAAAAATCTCAGAGAAATGGTTCGGCGAAGATGTCAGTAGTTGATCTCCTGATTAGCTCGTTTCCTCTGCTACTAAAAGGGGCACTCACAACGGTTTGGATTAGCATCTTGGGCATTGTTTTTGCCCTGATCGTGGGTCTCATTGTCGCGATGCTGACGCTACCTGGCATCAAGGTGCTTGACTGGCTCACCAATCTTTACGTCTCATTCTTTCGAGGCACTCCTTTACTGGTGCAACTGTTTATTATCTATTTTGGCTTCGCCAGTATTGTTCGCTTTACGCCGTTTCAATCGATCGTCATTGGCTTGACCTTGCACTTCGGTGCTTATATCTCAGAATCCTTTCGAGGAGCCATTGCGTCGATTTCTAAGGAACAATGGGAAGCCGCGTTTTCCTTGGGTTTCAATAAGTTCGCCACTTTTAGATACATCATTTTTCCTCAAGCTTGGCGTCGAGCTGTGCCGAGTGTGTGGAACTCACTGATCGATGTTGTGAAAGCTTCCTCACTGGCCTCGGTTGTCACCGTTGAAGAGCTGACTAGTATTGCCGACCAAATCAGTTCGGCCTCGGCAGTTGTCTTGCCCATTCTTCTAGAAGCAGCAGCGATCTATTGGCTGCTAACAACGTTGCTGAGCGTTCTACAGCAATTCTTTGAGCGTCGCTACAAGTATGTAAATTCGTGATCTAGATTGTTAGCTTGCAGAACGGGCTCTGTTAAATTTTTCTGTTAACGGCCAAGGTAGAAGCAAAGCTAGAGGCAAAGGCCGCATTCCTGGCAATCATTTCCTTATCTAGGCGGCACAGCCTCACCTGTTCAAGAACTTTGGCCCCGATATTTTTGTAGAACCGAATACCGCGAGGGTTGTTTGTCGCCACCGTCCAGTCAACCCTACCGCAGCCACACTCCTGAGCAATTTGGCACAAACGAGATATCAGCGCTCGGCCAATGTGTTGGCTCCGGTACTCAGCCTTCACGTATAGGTCATCGAGCCAGATGCCGGGTTTTGCTAAGAAGGTTGAATAGATCGGGTGGTAAGTTGCAAAACCGATGGCCTCTTGCTCAAGCTCAGCTAGAAGAACTGAGGCAAGGACTTTCTCGCCAAATAAGTCGTTTCTCAATTGGTCAGCTGTGGCTGCTACAGCTTCAGGACAGCCATCAAACTCAGCTTTTAAGTGAATTAATTCGATAATCGCATCCATATCTCCAGGCACTGCTGCGCGGATGGTCAGTTCTGGTTTGCTCATGGCATTGACCTTATTTAGGCTGAATCTAGTTTGGCTCGTAGATTCAACCTAATATCTGCTGAATCAACCGTCAAAGTATGACTTAGATAGATTCTATCGACGGCATCGATGGATATGTTTCAATAGATTCTGTATTTACTTGAGATGTAGCTCTTTCTCTCACTGATGGCTGAGGATTCCGACCGGTTGAAGCTCTCTCAGCTACGCGCTTTGGTTGCAGTAGCGGAACATCGCAATTTCAGCTTGGCAGCCTTAGAGCTAGGGTTATCTCAATCAACGATTAGCCATGCCATTGCCTCTCTAGAAGAGGAATTGGGCGTTGTGCTACTAGTTAGAGGCAGGCGTGGTGCAGCCTTGACCCATACGGGTGAGCAGGTTATTCAAGAGGCTCGGCAAGTTTTAAACCTGCTTAAAGTCATTCGCAAAAAAGCAAATCACGATAAACGCTTTGAGAGCGGTCAAGTTCGCGTCGCTTCCACCCGCAGTATTGCAACTCATATCCTGCCAAGTGTGATTGCTCAATTTCGCTCTAAGTTTCCAACCATGAGCGTTGTGATTATTGAGTGCGATCGCTATGCGGAGATCGAGCAAGCCTTACGCCAAGGTCAGGCAGAAGTGGGCTTCACAACTTTGCCAACCACTCCTGAGTTCGAGGGCTGGGAGTTGCTTCGAGATGAATTTGTAGCATTGCTACCGCCTGCACCCAGACAAGAAGCTCCCCTGACTTGGGAACAGTTGGCTGAGTATCCCATGATTGTGAATCTTCGCAGCCCACTCCACAATCAAACGGTCAACGACCATCTGTCGCAATTTGGTCAAACCCTCAGGGTTGATTACGAAGTTAGGGAAGATTCAACCATCCTTAGCATGGTCAAGCAGGGATTGGGGGCGACCGTCATAGCTCAGTTAGCAGCTGAGCCCATTCCAGCAGAGATACAAGTTAAGAGTTTGCCGGTACCACTAGAGCGAGTGATTGGGATTGTGACCTTGGCCGATGCCTTATTGCCCAGGGCCGTTTTCGGTTTTTTGGATACGGTGAAGCACGGGTGGCAACCTCCTTTGTTCAAGCATTAATTGTTCACTCCTGACCCTTTATTTCTAGAAAGCAGCTTTGACCAAGCTGGTTGTTCGCAGGACTGATTCCTGTTTAAAGGAGCGCTTGTAAGTATCGATAATCGCTTTTACATCTGTTTCTTTTTGGGGGCTGTTCTGGTAGATCAGAACTACAACATGGGTATTTTCTCTCACCAATCTTCCAGAACTATCTTGATATTGTCCATAAGCACTCAATACGGTGAAGCCATCTTTGAAGCGGGGCGTAATTTCACGATTGACAAAGGTTTGCCATTCAGTGACAGACACAGTTTTGCCATCCGGTTTTGAAAGCCCAAAGTAAAGCTCTACTTCTGTTAGGACCTCTCCTGGAGCTTGGTCGTACAGCTCACTTGGGGTCTCGGTAGCGGGGGCTTGAAGAACTTGCGCAGAGGCAGGAAGCAGTTGAGACTTGCCCTCTAGATTCAAGTGAGCAGAGCCTATGGCTAGTAAGCTAGCTATACCAAGGCAACTGAACAAGCTCTTTTGCAGAAGTGTCATGGGAGTGGCAGGTGGCAAATTTCCCAGACACTATATCACTTGGGTTTAAAACCCCTTTCTATATCGGGTTTTAGAAATGAAAATTCAAAACAAGAAGCTGGTTTTCTATGACTTAAACTTCAAAATTTATAAGTTCAAAATCTATGTGAGCTACTTGTGACGAGCTAGCATCCAGAGGGCAAAGCGCTCTACTCCGCCTCCCTCACGGTCATGTTCTGCTCTAGTGAGCGCCGTTGCTCGCCTTGTTGGATCTCGCGCTCCAGGAAGTAGTTGAGCAGGGTTCGTAGCAGGACAATTGCTCCCAGGTCCAAGATGTCCTGGCGCGTCGGCGCAACGGCTGTTAGCAAAATATCACTGGCAACGGTAAATTCTAAGCCCAAGGCCAGCACCCGTCCTAACTTCAAGCGAATCCTCTCAGTAGCATCAAAGTGCTGTCGGGAGTGCGAGAGGAGTTGACGCAGATAGTCTGCAATCCCTCGCACGACTGCTCCTCCAATGACTATCGCCGCAGCAATCTCTGCCCCAGCGGCTAAGTAGCCGACAATCAGCTTGAGCCAGGCTTCTAGGGGGTTACTTACCACTGCTTCTCCAGATGCCTGTTCAACATCAAGGCTCAACAGCAGCACCAGCCCCAGGATGAGGGCTAGTGGCAGCAGCAAGTTGACGAGAGATTCCTGAAATGAGTCTTGTTTCATGCATTTCTAGTCCGGGTTTCACTGGAGGGTCTGTACCCAGGTAAGCTCCGCAGATTCTAATCCCTAAAGTGTTCTAAACAACCCAAAGCTGATTTTATAGAAATTGAGAACTCTGATGTGGTTGCTAGCCATATTGCCCGTTTCTTGACTGCTTATATTAGCAAGCAGCTTCAGTTATCTCATTGATCATCCCATCAACCATCTCATTGATCAGTAGCTGCTTAACTGAAGCTAAAGCCGTGGTTGTTGAGATTCTCATGCACAGCACAGGGCCTCTTAGCTTCAGGGGCTATGATGGTTTGCGAGCTGACAGTGCTTCGTCTTAGCTACACACTGGTTCAGGATAAGGAGAGTGGTGATGATGCAAGTGATCTCCGTTCATGTCGGACTTCCCCGAGAGGTGTCTTGGAAGGGCAAAATCGTCACAACTGGCATCTTTAAAGAACCCATCGCAGGTCGCGTGACGGTGCGAACGCTCAATCTGGATGGAGACGGGCAGGCAGATTTAACGGTGCATGGAGGCCCAGAGAAGGCGGTCTATGCTTACCCATCTGAACACTATGAATATTGGCGCGATGAGCTGCCAGAGGCAGAGCTACCTTGGGGCGCGTTTGGGGAGAATTTCACGACGGTTGGTTTGATGGAAGATGCACTGAACATTGGAGATCGATTCCGCATTGGTACGGTTGAACTGAGAGTGACGCAACCGCGGATGCCTTGTTACAAGCTCGGCATTAAGTTCGGACGAGCTGATATGGTGCAGCGGTTTTTAGCAAGTCGCCTGACCGGTTTTTATTTTTCAGTGCTCCAGGAAGGTGAGGTTGGGGCAGGCGATACCCTGGAACTCATTGAGCGCGATGACAACCAGATCAAGGTTTCAGATATTACCCGTCTGTATGCGCGTGAGACGGACGATTTGGAATTGATGCAACGGGCTACACAACTTCAGGCGTTGCCAGTGAGCTGGCGGAACTACTTCAAGCAGCAGATGGAGCAGCAGCAGCGAAGGGGAAAAAGGCTCTAAGCTCATTTATAGGACGGTGTACTAATTACCGAACTAACTAAGGATAGATTGAACTTTTCGCCTAAGCCAGCGTAAGTATGCGCTGGGTTTAGTCAGGTAGGACTCACACTGCTGGCTTACTATTGCCCCATCTTCAGCCAGCTAAATACCTGCTTCACTGTCAGCGTTAGCTCAACTCTATCGAGAACCGTCAAAGTCTCACTTCCTTGACATAATTCTGGTTGTTGGTTGGGTAAGAAGGACAAGATAGAACGGTCATTCGGATCAATGAGCCATCCCAACTGACAACCATGTTTCAGGCAATGCAGGATGTTACCAGTGACTTGATTGGAACTTTGTTCGGGTGAGAGAATCTCAATGGTCCAGTCTGGAGCCATTAGAACATCATCCACAGGTTCTCCAGTTGCATCAAACTCTATGCGCTCCCAACGGAGAACTGCAATATCAGGAACAATCGACCGACCACCGAAGGTGCAGCGCAGTTCTGGAAAGGCATAAGCAATGCACTGTTTCTCAACGACTTCATTGATGATTTCGACCCACTTCCCCTGAAGTCGGGAGTGCCGGGCTTTTGGTATTGGCTTCTGAATGATCTTGCCGTTCACGTATTCACTGGCAGGCTTAGTTTCTGGTAACTCCAGAAAGTCTTGCAAGGTGGGGACTTTAGAAGGGGTCTGTACCATTAGACTGTCTCCAACGCTGCCAGATTCAAGTCTGCGCTCAATCTTACCTGGGCTTTTGAGTGGAGGATATTGAAGTAACTACTGTGCCCTTCAGGTTCTATGAGCTGTTTAGATCGCACTGACTGAATGGCACAAATGACCTGATCGGCAGTTGCAATTGTTAAATCGTATTGTAGGGCTTGGCAGATTATCACTCCAAGAGCCAACCGAATAATGTTCCTACTGTGAGCTGTAACTCACTGGCGAAGGATGGTACGGGAAGGGCCTGTTCGGGTTTGTCAAATAACTCGGGTGGTTTGTCTGGGAAGTAGACCAATACAGCTTGCTCTGCGGGATCGATTAACCAGCCCAGTTGAGTCTCGTGTTTCAAGCTGTGCAAGAGTTTGGCTGTGACTTTGGTTTGGCTTTGGTCGGGTGACAGGATTTCAATCATCCAGTCTGGTGCTAGTGCGAATAGGTTGGCGATGCCTCCGTTTTCGTTGCGAGGGATCCGGTTCCATAGGAAGACAGCGACATCAGGCACAATTGAGCGACCAGCAAAGGTACAGCGCAGTTCTGGAAAGGCTCGGGCGACTTTTGAAGGCTTGGTAATTGCGTTGATGGCAATAATTAGTTCGCCTTGAATTGTGCTGTGCTGTCCTTGCGGCATCGGCTTTTGAATGATCTCGCCGTTAATATACTCGCTGGCAGGCTTAGTTTCTGGTAGCTCCAGAAACTCTTGCAGAGTCAAGGCTTTGGAAGGGCTCTGTACCATTAGACTGTCTCCACGCTGCCAGATTCAGGTCTGTTCTCAATCTTACCTAAGCTTTTGAGTGGAGGATATTGGAGTAACTAGCGTACCGTTTAGGTTATGTGATTTGTTTAGAGCACACTGACTGAATAAGCGCGAATTCTAGTGCCCGATCATTGATTTAGCTGACCCTGTTGTCGGTTTTCTATCGGTATGGGTTCATCAGTCGTTGCACCTGAATTTGCACATCCTGAAAGGCGAGAGGAGACACGACCCCAGTTTTGAAGGTTTGTTCGGCGGTGTAGTAGCTGTTGTCTAAGTCTCGGAAGACGTTGAGTTCTCCATCCTTAAGATTTACCACCCAATATTCAGCAATACCGGCTTCGGCGTAGACTGCTTTTTTCTCGTTCAGGTCTTTACTGAGGGTGGTGTTTGAGAACTCAATGAGCCAAAAAATGTCGTCGGGATAGGGATGGTGTTCTAGATAGACTGCTCCCAGTGGTTTAACAATTGCCAAATCTGGGGCGGGTTCGGAGTCATTGGGCAGGGTGATGGGGTGCGCCTCGCGGATTTTGACTCGATTGCCCAGCAGCGCCCGCAAATAATCCCCAACTTCACTGTTGTAGTAGGCGTGGGGTTCTCCTTCTGGTGGCATAACGATAATATCTCCGCGCAATAGCTCGACGGGCTGATCGTCAAACAGCCCAGCATCGATTGCCCGGTGGTAGCGTTCAATTGTCCATTTGTAGGTGGTGGGCATGGCAATCAAACCTTAGGACAAACGGCTGCCACAGTGGAGAGTGATGATTGGCTAATTGGGCTTGAGGGCGTTGCGAAATGTGGTTGCTGCCTCTAGCCGAGACGTTTGGGCAATCAACACGCAACGGGTGAGCAAATCTATATCGAGAGTTGCGAGTTCTGGAATCTCGCTACGGGAAATCTTTTCGTAATAAGTATCCCGCAAGCGATAGAGGCTGAATAGGCCATCCTGCCAAAACCACACTTCGGGTACTCCAAGCGCCTGATATCGCTGAAGCTTGTTGGGACCACCACTGGTAAACACTACTTCGATTGCGAGATCAGGAGTTGGCTTAGATGCGCCAAAACAGTAGGATTCATCTGCCTGAGCTGAGACTTCCCCTTCTCGCTCTTGGGTCATGGAACCTGTGGGTTCAAATTCAATACTATTTTCCAGACAGAATAACCCAATCAGAAAGCCGATGAGCCGACTAAAAACTTCGTGTTCCCGTCCAGGCATAAGAATTTCGATCGCGCCATTGTGGTAGAACAGCCTGACACCAGGAGACTCAGCAAAACCTGCTTGAATCAGCTTGAAGTGTTGCCAGGTAATGCCTCTATGAATGAGACGCTGATCGGTAGAGGGCTGATTGAGAAGGGGGGTTTGCGTCATCGCTGTACCTCATAATCGCGCTGAGTCGCACTTTTAATTTTAACCAGGGACAGCGCCTCAGCTTACGGTGCAAAGTTGGGAGCGCACTCAGCCAGGTTGCTTTTTTAGCGGGAGCCTCTACTAACACTCGTTCAATAAGGTTGAGCTGGCTTGCAGCAGGTGGCCATCTCCATTAGCAAAAGCTTTAATCCGTTGGTTAGATAAGCTATGTTCAAAGCAAATTACTTGCAAAACCTTACAAGCACTGACTGTTGATGGTTTTGGGTGAGGCAAAGGTGAGCGATGATGGCTGAGCTACAGGCTTTAATTGACGAACGGTTGAAGGTGGCTGTCACCTAGATTGCTGAGTTTTGCCAACGCTGGAGAATTACAGAGTTTGCACTATTCGGTTCTGTTTTGCGTGACGATTTTCGCTCTGATAGTGATGTCGATGTTTTAGTGACCTTTTCTGCCAATCAGGGTTGGAGTCTGCTTGATTGGGTAGACATGAAGGAAGAGCTTAAAGCCATGTTTGGGCGAGAGGTGGACTTGGCTGATAAGCAAGGGTTGAAAAACCCTTATCGGCGGCATGAGATTTTGAAGACACATCAGGTGATTTGTGCAAGCGAATAAACATTACTCTTGCGAAGATCACCTGGCAAACGTTGATCTCCGCTGATAAACCAAAAAAAATATGCGTATCAAGCAGTAATCTTATTCACCCTCAAATAAGCTTAAAATGCCATCTGGTAAAGGGGCATCAAAATCATCGGGCACAGTAAACTCACCAGTGCATAAGCCGAAAGGGCGTGGCTGGTTACGAGGATGCGAAATTGGTCTAATTGGAATGTGGAGCTGCTAGATTAAATACTTATCTGGAGCGACACGTGGAAGACGAGATTTCACTAATCGATTTGACAAGAGTGGAGAATAAAAACAGCCTCAGGCATTGTTTTTTATTTGTTAGGTTAGAATACTACATTCTGTCCCCTTTTTTCTGTATTGAACCACCTTTCAATACTTCTAGCATTCGAAGCCTATTGGAGTTGTACCCCTGACTAGCCTGCTCCTCCACCCAGAGCAACGATCCCACTCCTCCAAAATTGCTGAAATCCTTGCACACCGGGGGTGTCCACCCTATCTATTCTAGAAACAATTCTTAAAACGAGGGGAGAATATCCAAGAGCAGTTCTATTATTTGGTGGGGAGTGTGTGAAAAAAGATGGCAATGCGTAAGTATCAAGTTGCATTTTCCTTTGCCAGCGAAAATCGACCATATGTTAAAAAAGTTGCTGATCATTTGCAGAACTCAGGTGTCGATGTCTTCTATGACAGCTTTGAACAGGTTGATCTTTGGGGTAAAGACCTGTATTCACATCTTGATAATATATATCGAAATAGAGCACATTACTGTGTAATATTTATCTCGGAAGCTTACGGAAGAAAGACGTGGACAAATCATGAACGGAAAAGCGCACAAGCTCGTGCTTTTGAGGAAAACCAAGAGTACATACTTCCTGTGCGGTTTGATGATACCGAAATTCCTGGTATTCACCCAACAATCGGTTATGTTGATCTGCGTTCTACTCAACCTCAGCAATTGGCTGAGATGATTATACAAAAGCTTCATCGCTCAAGCTTTTTAAAAGACGAGCAAACTCAAGCTATACTTTCGTCCTCTAAAGCTCAAGGGAAAACAAAGTCTGCTTATTCTTCTAGAACTCAAACAAAAACAGTAAAGTTCAATCAAGAAGGAATAGGTAAGCTACCCAATGATTGCCCAGTTGTATACAGAATTCTGACCGAGACTGGTAGCAACAACTTTACTGGAGCAGCTAAGAAAGGAGAAGTCCAGGAAAGAATTAGAGAGCATTTATTAAGCGGAAGAAAACACGTACCTGGCTCAAAAGTTAAAATCGAAAGAATGTCTAGTATCGAAAGCGCAAGGGCAAAAGCAGAAAGAATCATTGCAAGAACCAAGCCCAAGTATAATGGTCGAAGAAAGTAAGAATTAACGTAATCTACTTTAATTTAGCTTTATAGCTTAAGGCATCCTACTTTTTCTTCTTTTGTTAACTGTTTCAATTAAGATTTTGAGAAACTTAATTTTTAACCCAAAGTAGTAGCTCAGGGTATTAATATACAGAATGCATATTTAAAGGTTCCTCTACTGAATATTTTTTAGGATAGAAAAAATCTTCTCTTCAACTTCCAGTAAGGGAGCAAACAAGTTTTGTTCAAGGAACCGGAGCTACTACAGCGCATCACGAGTTTATAGGATTGTAGCAATGATCATAATAAGCCTCCAAGTAGGCTGTTGTTTCATTCTAATTGTGCAACTCGCTCCATCAAAGCAATAAACTGCTTCACAGTATTTCCATGCCTACCATGTAGCCAAGATTGAGTCCGAGGGAAACAACCTGGAGGAGCTTTCAACGATAAATTAAGCTTTACATATCACAACAATTTCTCATCGTCGCTACGCCAACCCACCAAGTATTCACATTGATCTCATGCTTACGATTCAGTCAATGTGTCAAATTCCACGCATTTCGGGCTCTTGTCAGATATATTTGAAAAATTATCTGAGCCAGCAGTCAGAATCCAGTAATAAAACGTGAGTTCATCTGCCACATCACTGCGAGTGTTGTCCTTTATATCAAGAATTTTTAATGCCGCATAAAGACCATGATTGTTCTGCACTATCAAATATTGACCGATTTCAGGTGATCTTACACGTGAAGTAAAATCAAGGGTTGATGCTTGTGTAATTTCGTTCAATTTTACTGTCATTGGAACCAGAGCAACTCCTCTAATACTTGCAGTGTCCGTATAGCAATGGATGCGGACATTGCTTGCCTTACTCCAGATGGTTTCAAATAAATGATGACCATCACCTATCCGAAATCTTCCGTTATAGCTAGAATAGTCAAATTTTGCTTCTCCAGAAAGTAAAGGAGATTTAGGTGATGGAACAGAATGCGCTTTTACCTCAAATAAGTTTTGGCCTAACTTCTCACAAATTAAAACTGCAACTTCAAATGGAGAGTGCTTTCTTAGATCTATATATCCCGTAGTAGAAAGAACGCTATCTATTTCTGTATCATCAAATCGAGCAGGAAGTATGTACTCGTAACTCTCACCAATTGCTCTAGCTTGAGCTGCTCTTCGTTCATGATTAGTCCACATCTTATTTTTATAGTTAGCTGAGATAAAAATGACAGTGTACTTGGCTCTATTCTTATAGACGTCGATCAGATATTCATATAAGTTTTTTCCCCAAAGATTAGTTTTTTCATCATCGTCATAAAAAACTTTTATTCCTCGCGCTACCAACGCGCCAGCGATCATTTCTACATAGGAGCGGTCTTCTCCGGCAAAAGATAACGCTACATCGTACTTTTTATTTTGGTTCATGCGTAACGTTTGACAGCACTACACTCATAATCTAATTTTACCACACCATATAATAGCTCTGTTTAGGTAGGAACAGAGTAGAAGCAACAGTATGTCTAACCGACGAGGAACAAAAACTTTCATCAGCTTCAATGTTTAAATCGACTGTTTTAGCAAAAATGAGCTGGCAAACTAATTTGCAGACTCAAAACTCTACAGCAACAATTACACTATTTACAACTAAAAAATCAAATATCACCCAAGAGTCAAAAGAACAAGCCATGTTAGGCAAAAAGGATATACAGCAAAAAAATTGCGCGGAGATAGCCTTGGTGACATTAAATCCTCTTACGGGCATTACAGCAAATAGATCGTTTGTAGTTGCAGCACCAAATTGAACTCGCTTCAGATAGACATATCACTGGCAATAATCACAAGCGACCCGCACTTCGCAACGTTTGTAGATCTGCCTCAAACTCCTCCACATCGTAGTGAATCGGAGTTTGGCGCACCGCCAACTCATACTGAAACTTCTAGCGGCAATCCTACTAATTTGCTAGCTTTGCCGATGCTAATCTTCTTCTTTTGAAACAACAGAATGATTTCCAGCAAGAAGTCCTTTTCAGATAACCCACTTGCTTGCATGATTTCACTGGGAGTCACCAGACTCATAAACACTCTTATATCTCAGCCACTCAACCTTGACAACATTCTTTAGCAACCCTTCTGTCCCCTCTTCTAGCGCGAGAATGTCTGCCTAAACCTCTTCAAAATAGCTTTTCCCAGTGGTTAAGGATAGCATCCAACCAGGATTGCACTCGGAGCGAAGCTTGCTCAACCAAAAACAAAGTGGGTCGAACTGAGGTCAAATCCACTCAGGTATAGAACAAAGTGGGTTAGGCCACGATCAGATCTATTGTGCCCATAAAATCATCTACGTCAGACATAGCTCAATCTTACTCAGACATAGAACCAAGTGGGTCAGACATAGAATCATCTATGCCAACCATAACATCATCTATGTCAGACATAGTTCAATCTCACTCAGACATAGAACCAAGTGGGTCAGACATAGAATCATCTATGCCAACCATAACATCATCTATGTCAGACATAGTTCAATCTCACTCAGACATAGAACCAAGTGGGTCAGACATAGAATCATCTATGCCAACCATAACATCATCTATGTCAGACATAGTTCAATCTCACTCAGACATAGAACCAAGTGGGTCAGACATAGAATCATCTATGCCAACCATAACATCATCTATGTCAGACATAGTTCAATCTCACTCAGACATAGAACCAAGTGGGTCAGACATAGAATCATCTATGCGCGGCATAGATGATTCTATGTCGGGGATAGAATGATGACTCTCAGCGTTAAATTTGCGGGATATACTGAGACTTTGCAGAGATTTTTTCTAAATTTTGGGTGGGACTACAGATTTGTCTAGCCTTGTCCTTGAGCATTACTAGGATAGAGGAGTAATCAACAGCTTCGCTAATCCAAATCACTAAAGGCTTGCAAAAAAATGCCCAAAAACTTAGACAATGTTAGCTTCTCTGCTAGCGATCAAAAGGCTGTGCTCGAAGGAATTGATATTATTCTACAAAAGCTGTCCTTTCTGCTTAACCTGTCCAAAGAAGAACAGCGCAACCTGCCCAAAGTAGGCGACAAAAGCCGTATCTTTATACAACAAGCAATGGAAGTGGTCAATCAGAATGTTGAATTCCTACCCCGCTCCTTCGATGTTGAAAACATGCGTCGCGAAGTAAGCCTATACGAAGGCTTGTACCCAATCTTGCTTTCGATAGCTCGCCTGCACGAGCTGGTCGAAGACACCTACAAGGTCGCAGGCTGCGAAGCCTACAACAGCGCCAGAGTTGTCTACAGCTCAGCTAAAACCAACCTTGGCGCAGGCAATGCCGCAATTGTCAGTGAACTGAAGCGCCGCTACGCCCGCAAAACCCGCAAACCCCAATCAGACGAGTCTCAGGCTTAGACTCCGTGCGCTTATCAGGTTCCCCCACGCTCAAAACCCGAGCACAAGGGGAACCTAAACCAAGTTTTCATTTGCTTATAAATTGGACTTGCAAAATTTTTTACTTTGTCCTATCGTTTCGTTCAGTCCAATTCTCGAAGCGCCGCCTAGGGTTGATGTCACAACCCTAGACGACTGACCTCCAAGCTGGTATCACCCAGTCCAAAGGCTACGACGGAGTTTAGCACTCCGGCGTGGTTCCACCCCATTCCGAACGGGTCAGGTGGGGACCTAGAGACGGAGCGAAGGGGCAATCTTATGCAGATTGCCCCTCAAAAACCATTGAGGATTTTCGGCCATGACTCAATCGTCTGCACCCGCTTTTAGTGACAACGACTTGAACATTCTCAGAGTCTTAATGCAACGCTATAGCCTCTCTGTCCTCATCGCCGCTCTGAGTCGAATTTGTCTCTGTCAAGCAGAACAAGCCGTTGCCCAACACCACAACCGAGAAACCATCCGCGAATGGCGCGAAGACGCCAGCATCCTAAACAAAACCATCGTCCAGCTCAATCATTAACCTCCGCCGTTGTATATAAGGGCTTGGCACTGCCAAGCCCTTATAAGGCATACAGACATTACAAAACCCGGTAGGGGTTGGGTCCCCCAACCCTAAACCCTCGCCACCAACCAACACCCTTTCACGACCGGCTGGCTGTGCCTCGCCCAAACAACCCACTCGGACGCACCAGCAACATCAACAACAGCAGCGCAAACGTAATTGCATCGCGGAAACTACTGTCGATATAAGCAGCACTCAACACCTGAATTAAACCAATCAAAAACGCAGCCAGCGCCGCCCCGCCAATGCTGCCCATGCCGCCCACAATAATGACCGTCAAGCCAGCCAGTTCAATCTGATTGCCCATGTCATAGCGCAAATTATTGAACGCCAAACCCAGCAACACCCCCGCCGCGCCTGCCAGTGCCCCCGACAGAAAAAAGGTCTGCGACACCACCCAATCAACATTGATACCCAACAGCCGCGCCGTGCGTTCATTAAAAGCAATTGCGCGAATCGCTCGGCCCAAATTGGTGCGGTTAATCAGCAGCACCAACGCCAGCATCAAACTCAGCGCCACGCCAAACACCCCAATCTGCACCGGTGTCAGCACCACATTGGGCAGCACCGCATAAGCCCGACTCGCCACTGGATCCAGCGGAAAGCGCTGCTGCTGCGCATTAGTCGCACTGCGCACCAGACTCACCAAAATCGTAGAGGCCCCAATCGAAGTAATCATCGGCGCTAGAGGTGGCACCGCTCGCTGACGCAAAGGCCTCACCGCTCGCCCATCCTGCACCAACCCCGCAATCATCACCGCCGCCCCCAAACCCACCACACTCAAACGCAGCGGGTCCGTAAAGCCAGCAATTAACCCCACCAACAGCACCACAAAACCTAACCACAGAATCAAACTGCCCGTCGTCAGAGCCCGCAAAGGCTTAAAAGCCAACCGATCCAACAACCCCGCCAGCAACCCCGCCGCCACCATCGCCACCGGCAAAGCCAAATACAACGGCCACCCCAACCGAGTCACCACCACCCAACCCGCAAACGCCCCAATCATATAGGTCGCCCCGTGGGCCAGATTCAACACATCCAGCACCCCAAACACCAGCGTGTAGCCCATTGCAAACAGCGCCAGCGCACTACCTCGCCAAAGGCCATTTATCAACTGCTGCGGCAGATCGTCCATAGTCAGCTCAAACTCGCATCAAAAATGGCATGAATATTGAGCGGAGACCTAACCCACCCAATCCCCTTCCCTTACAGGAAAGGGGGAAGCACAGAGTTAGCACCCTTCTCCCCGTAGCAGAAACTTATTAGAAACTGACCCAAAACCAACACCTCCCACTAACTCTTCTCCCCTCTCCTCGCAGGAGAGGGGCCAGGGGTAAGGTCCTCAACTCCCAAACAGCGTAAACTGCCCATCTTTCATCGCCTGCACCACCGGCGCATAGAGACAATCACCCTGCTCATCAAAAGAGAATTTGCCTAGTACCGTATCCAGATCTTTGGTCTGTGCTAGTGCCGCCTGAATCGCTTTTGGATCTGCAGAATCAGCCGTCTTAATCGCATTCGCCAAGATGTAAACAGCAGCATAAGCCTGAGCGGCAAACTGGTCTGGCTCACTGCCATATTTGGCTTTAAACGCCTGGACAAATTCAGAGTTGCCCGGTGTAGTGCTGCCGACAAACCAGGCCGCACCCGAAATCGCCCCATTCGCCGCAGGTCCCGCAATCTCGGCTAACTTCGGTGAGTTAAAGCCGTTACCACCGATAAACGGCACAGTCTCCGGAATGCCCAATTGCCGCGCCTGCACCATAATATTGGCTCCCTCTTCGGCCAGGGCTGACACGATAATCGCATCAGGATTTAAGCCTTTGATTTTGGTCAACTGCGGTGCGAAATCGGTGTCTCCCTTCTTAAAGGTTTCAGTAGTCAAAACCTCGATGCCTTGGTCGGTCAGTGTCTTCCTGAAAACGTCATAGCCGCTCTTGGTAAACACATCATCGTCGCCATACAAAACCGCGACTTTTTTATAGCCCAGTGCCGCTTGCGTGGTCTTGATCGTGTTGGGAATCACCACCGATTCTGGCAAGCTGGCGCGGAAGATAAAATCGCCAATTTCTACAATCCCTGATGCTGTATTGGAAGCCGCTAAGACAGGAATACCAGCAGCTTGCGCTTGCGGATCAGCCGCTTTGGCAGAGTTACTAAGGGTTGGGCCAAGAATGGCCGCAACTTTGTCCTGGTTGATCAGCTTGTCAAATACAGCAATGGCCTGTTGTTTGTCGCCAGCATCATCTTCGATCTGCACCACCAGTTGGCGGTCGCCCAGCAGCTTTTTCGCATTGATCTCTTCCACTGCCAACTCAGTCGCCTGCTTCTGCGGCGAACCGTAGGCAGCAGCACCACCAGACAGCGACCAGACCGCCCCGACTTTCACTTGAGCAGCACTGCTGGCATTGGTAGCGGTGCCAGTAGCAGTGCCAGTGGCGCTAGTAGTGGGAGCCTCGGCAGTACTGCAAGCCGCCACGGTGCTGGCAAACAGCATCAACAAGAACAGACGCCGCCGAATCCTCCAGGTGTTCATGATCAGCTTCAGCAGAATAGAGCAACAGGTATCTTACCTGGCAGTTGTCCCCAGGCCGATACTCTTCAGAAAACTTAGGCTCTCAAGCTTATGGGCTCTCAAGCTTATAGGTGCTAAAACCAGACGCCCCAGTTATCTCAAGGATGACTGGGGCGTCTGGTTTTAGCTTAGAAGCGAGCTAGGTTCAAAGCCAGCCTAGATATCAAAGCCTCAAGAGCAGAGCTTAAATATCAAGGTCAGCTAGAGCCAGCTTAGAACCATAGGTTTCGATGAACTCGCGGCGTGGTGCCACCCGGTCGCCCATCAGAATCGTGAAGATCCGGTCGGCCTCGGCAGCATCGTCAACTGCGACCCGTTTAAACGTGCGCGTCTCTGGATTCATCGTGGTATCCCAGAGTTGCTGCGGCATCATTTCACCTAAGCCCTTAAAGCGCTGAATCGTGTAGTTAGCATTAGCAGGGAACTCCGCAATGCGTCGCTGCAATTCGCGGTCGCTGTAGCAATAGACGTGGGACCGGCCCCGCTCCAACTTATAGAGAGGAGGGCAAGCAATATAGATGTAACCCTGATCTACTAAGTCGCGTTGATAGCGATAGAAGAAGGTCAACAACAGGGTGCGAATGTGAGCCCCGTCCACGTCAGCGTCAGTCATCAGCACAATGCGGTGATAACGCAGTTGCGAGACGTTGAACTCTTCGCCCTTGATACCCAGACCCAAGGCCGTAATCAGCGCCTGGATTTCGGTGTTCTTGTAGATCTTAGAGTCTTCGGTTTTCTCGATATTGAGGATCTTGCCGCGCAAGGGCAGAATTGCTTGGAAGCGTCGGTCGCGACCTTGCTTGGCGCTACCGCCCGCGCTATCGCCTTCCACAATATAGATCTCGGACTCACTCGGGTCGCGGGAGCTGCAATCAGCCAGCTTACCGGGCAGGGTCGAAGATTCTAGTGCCGACTTGCGTCGAACTAACTCACGGGCGCGACGAGCAGCCTCTGCGGCGTTAAACGCCTGGATTGCCTTCTCCAAAATGGCATCGGCCACATTGGGATGGAAGTCGAGGTACTCGGTGAGCACTTCGCCCACCAGCGACTCAACAATGCCGCGCACTTCGGTATTGCCCAGCTTGGTCTTGGTTTGGCCCTCGAACTCGGGGTCAGGCACCTTCACCGAGATCACGCCGGTTAGTCCCTCGCGCACGTTCTCGCCCGCCAGGTTAGCGTCGTGTTCCTTGAGCTTGTTGCGCTTGCGAGCAATGGTATTGAAGGTGCGGGTCAGAACCGCTTTCAGCCCCTCAATGTGGGTGCCGCCTTCTTTGGTGTGGATGTTGTTGGCGAAGCCTAGCAACGTGTCGTTGTAGGAGTCCACGCACCACTGGAAGGCCACCTCGACCTGCACATTGTTGCGCTCACCCTGCACGTAGATGATCTCTTCGTGGATGGGCTGCTTCTCGCTGGTCATGTAGGCGACATATTCGCGGATGCCGCCCTCGTAGCAGTAGACCTCTTCGCGGGGCTTATCGATGCGCAGGTCAGTAAAGGTGATTCTGACACCTGCGTTTAGATAGGCCAGCTCACGCAGACGGGCCGCCAGGGTTGTGTAGTCAAACTCGACCGTTTCGGTGAAGATCTCGGTATCAGGCTTGAAGGTGACCTGGGTGCCGTGGCGGTCACCGCCGATATTTTTAGTCTTGAGTTCTGCTGCCGCTACACCCCGCTCGTAGCGTTGCATAAACTGCTTGCCGCCGCGCCAAACAGTGACCTCTACCCACTCGGAGAGGGCATTAACGACGGACACACCGACGCCGTGCAAGCCGCCAGAGACCTTATAGCCGCCGCTACCAAACTTACCACCCGCGTGCAGCACGGTCATTACCGTCTCTAGTGCTGACTTACCGGTCTTGGGGTGAACATCAGTGGGGATACCGCGACCGTCATCGGTAACGGTGACAGAGCCCTCGGCGTTGATGCTGACTTCGATGTGGGTACAGTAGCCGCCGAGCGCTTCATCGACACTGTTATCCACCACCTCATAAACTAAGTGATGCAGCCCTCTTGGCCCTGTAGAGCCAATGTACATACCGGGCCGCTTACGAACAGGCTCCAGACCTTCTAGAACCTGAATCTGCTCAGCGCTATAGCTACTGGTCATAAATCGGACGCTCCGGAGGGCTTGAAGGGGCGTTGAGCCTAGCAAGAACCAAGGCTGGCCCGAAAACGCTCATCAATTCTAGCACACCCGCCTTAGAGACGCCCGTAGGCGCATCAGAGCAAAGGGTTGGACGGGGGATGGATCAAGTCAAAAAATGGCATCCTGAGCAGCCTGGCCTCGTCGTGATCGTCGGCCCTACAGCTAGTGGTAAAACGGCACTAGCAATCGAGGTTGCACGCCACCTGAGTACAGTTGTCCTCAGCGCGGACTCACGGCAGATCTACCGGCACTTCGATATTGGCACCGCTAAACCTAGCGTTGAGGAGCGCCAGCAGGTGCCGCACTATTTAATTGATATTGCTGAGCCGACCCAAACTCTGACCCTTTCGCAATACCAAGAACAGGCCCAAGCCCTGATTGCGCAGTGCCATGCTCAGGGCCAAACGCCGGTTCTGGCTGGTGGGACGGGGCTCTATATTCGCGCTGTGGTGAATGGGCTGAAAATTCCCCGCGTGCCCCCACACCCGGAGTTGCGGCGACAGCTGACAGCACTGGGCCAGACTATGCTTTATCCGATGCTGCAACAGGTTGATCCGGCTAGTGCAGAGCGCATTCACGCTAATGACCTGGTGCGCACGCTGCGGGCACTAGAGGTGTTTTACGTAACTGGCGTCCCCTTAACGCAGCAACAGGGCGAGTCGCCACCGGCTTACCCGATTTTGCAGCTTGGCCTGGATTGCACTGACCTAGAGGTTCGAATCCGGCAACGCACCCATACCATGTTGCAACAGGGCTGGCTAGAGGAAGTTCAGCAGTTGCGGCAGCGCTACGGAGCCGATCTGCCTTTGTTCGAGACCTTGGGCTATCGGGAAATGAGCCAGTATCTCGACAGCAAGCTCAGCCTGACAGAGGCGCAAGAACTCACGGTTATTGCAACTCGCCAATTTGCCAAGCGGCAGCGCACCTGGTTTCGAGCTGACCCACGCATTCAGTGGTTTCAGAGCGATTCGAGCGACCTTATGACTGAGGTGATCAAACTTCTGTAAGGGTTGTTCAGAGGGCATCGGGTTTGTCCTTACCTTCGTTCCCTATCTGAAGTCCTAAGCACAAAAATTAAGCGCAAAGATCATATCTCTGTCCTTAGTGGTTACCGGCTGGGCAGCACTTGTACGATGCGCTGGCCTTAGACCTAGTCAGGCCTCGGAACTAGTCAATGCAGCTGCCTACTTTTTTAAGGTCCTCTTTAAATCAACTCAGTTCAGTCATTCCGATTCTCAATCGTAGTCTGGCCCTTGCCTGAAACAGCTATGAGTCTTACAGGCTGTATAGAGTCAGCAAAATTACAGGCTTTAAGGTTCACTTGGTGACAGCTTTAACCTCTCATGACCTGTCCTTAACCCTGGCCACTTACCTTCAAGGATGTTCAGATATGCTGAGCCATTCTTGCCAAGCTGCTTGATAGGTTTCCGTCTCAGCGTCGATCAGCTTCCATCGTGCAATCGCTGCACATCCTAATATTTTCTTGGCAATTCATGGCAACTTTTACACTGCAAATTCTGCACGCCTCTGACTTAGAGAGTGGCATCCCTGCGTTGACCGATGCCGTAAACTTTTCCACGGTAGTTAATGCGCTCAGAGATGACTATGCCAACACCCTGACCTTGTCTTCGGGCGACAACTATATTCCAGGTCCTTTTTTCTCAGCGGGCAGTGACCCCAGCTTAGCGAGTGTGATCGGCGCAGCCGGACCTGGACGGCCTGACATCGCGATCATGAATGAAATTGGCTTTCAGGCCGCTGCTTTTGGCAACCACGAATTTGATTTAGGAACGTCAACCATTCAGTCGCTAATCGTTCCTAGTGGCAGTTACGCTGGAGCCCGATTCCCCTATCTCAGCAGCAATTTAGACTTCAGCGGTGATGCCAATTTGCGCAACCGTGTGGTTGTTGACGGCCAAGATTTCACCACCATTACTGCTGCCAATTCCGGTCGAATTTCTGGCAGCGCTGTAATCACAGTCAACGGTCAGCGCATTGGTTTAGTGGGTGCAACTACACCGACCTTGCCCTCAATTTCGTCGCCCGGTCCCGGCGTTGGCGTTACCCCTTCTCCATTTGCCAGCACACCAACACCGCAGCAACTGGATGCGCTGGCAGCTGAGATCCAATCTTCGGTCAATGCCTTAACAGCCACCGGCATCAATAAAGTGATCGTGCTGGCTCACATGCAGCAACTCTTTATTGAACGGGAATTGGCAAAACGGCTGAGAGATGTCGATGTCGTGATTGCGGGAGGTTCACACACCCTGCTACCCGACAGCACTGATCGGCTCAGACCTGGAGATACAGCTCCCGCTGGCATCGCTTATCCAATTGTCGAAACATCACCCACGGGTCCCGTTTTAGTTGTCAATACAGCTGCCAATTACACCTATGTGGGTCGCCTAGTTGCTGAGTTTGATGATGCTGGACAGATCAATGTCAACAACTTGAATCCGGCAATTAATGGCGCCTATGCCACCGATGCTGCTAGCGTTGCAGCTCTGACTGCGCTTAACTTGGCTGGCGGTGCAACAGCAACCCCGGATCCAGAAGTCGTGGCAATTACCAATGCCTTGCGGTCGGTCATTGTTGCTAAAGATAGCAATATTTTCGGCAGCACCAATGTTTTTCTTAATGGCACTCGTGATGATGTTCGCACCCAAGAAACCAACTTGGGTAACGTAACCGCAGACGCCAGTTTATTTGCCGCTCGACAAACCGATCCTAGCGTCGTCATTGCCCTCAAAAATGGTGGCGGTATTCGCGATAATATTGGCACGGTACAAGCGGCTCCCGGCTCGACCAATCCCAATGACTTCATCAGGCTGCCTCCCCCTGCTAACCCATTAGCAGGCAAAACAGAAGGACAGCTTTCTCAACTGGATATTGAGAACTCTTTGCGGTTCAACAACAGCTTGAGCTTGGTGACGGTTAGCGCGCAGCAGTTGCTGCAACTAATTGAGCATGGCGTTGCAGATACAGGCCCCGGACGAACTCCTGGTCGGTTCCCGCAAGTGGGTGGCATGGCTTTTAGTTTCGATGCCAATCGGCCTGCTGGTGATCGAGTGTTGTCGCTCGCCATCAAAGACGAGAATGGCAGAACGTTGGATGTCGTCGCCGATGGCGGCGAGTTGCTGGGCGATCCGAACCGAACTTTCCGCATGGTCACCTTGGGCTTTTTGGCCAGTGGCGGCGATGGTTATCCATTTCCAACCACGGGTCTCAATCGGGTTGATTTAGGGCCTGCATCCGGGGGTACTTTCACCACACCGGGAACCGAACAAAAGGCCTTTGCTGATTATGCAAGAGCCCGTTTCAACACCACATCATTTAATGTCGCTGATGTCGGTCCCGCTCAAGACACGCGTATTCAAAACCTGAGCGCCCGAACCGATACTGTCTTTAATGACGCTATCCGAGGCAATGCTGGCAATAACAATCTGTCTGGCAACGCTCGAAGCAACATCATTTTGGGGCGGGCAGGTAATGACCAACTGAATGGCTTGGCGGGGGACGACGACTTGTTTGGGGGTGCTGGCAATGACCGGCTATTTGCAGGAGCGGGCAGGGACCGTTTAAGCGGCGACATTGGCAACGACCGTTTGCTGGGTGATTTGGGCAACGACGTTCTTGAAGGTGGTCTGGGAGTTGACTTCTTGTTGGCTGGCGCTGGCAATGACCGGATAACTGGCGGTTCAGGCGCCGACAATTTGAATGGCGGTGCAGGATTTGATGTTGCCAGCTACCGCAATTCCAGCACTAGGGTGAATGTCAATCTCTTCACGAGTCAAGGGACTGGCGGTGATGCGCAAGGCGACCAGTTGCAAGCCATCGAGTTTTTGGAAGGGTCTTTTCTTGCTGATACCTTAGTCGGCAGTGCGAGAGCGAATGTGCTCAGTGGCTTGGCTAGCGACGACCTGCTCAACGGGGGTGCTGGCATCGACCGCCTCATTGGTGGGGCTGGTAACGACCACCTGCTGGGTGGGACCGGTCGCGATGTGCTCTTCGGTGAGGCGGGGGACGATACGTTGGTCGGCGGTGCTGGTCCAGACCGGTTAGTGGGCGGATCGGGCAGCGATCGCTTTGTAGCTGCCCTTGGTGCTGGAGCGGACACAATCATAGACTTTACGGACGGCCAAGATCTCATTGCCTTATCTGCCGGTCTACAGTTTGGGCAATTGACGATCAGTCAGGGTACAGGAGCCACTCAGAACAACACGCTGATTCGGGCCAATGGTGCCAGCACCGAGCTGCTAGCAGTTTTAGTGGGAGTCCAGGCAAATCTAATTACCGCAGCTGACTTCGTTACTGCTTAACCGGCCTGCCAGAGTAGGGCGCCACTAAGGCTACAGTCAGGCAGACCTGCCTGTGCAGCTTCTGGAATTCCCAGAAGCTGCACAGGCAAATTTACTTGAGTTCGAACTCAGATTCGCTCTTAAGTCGCATTTACAGTCACTCAAGAAGATGTATCTTCAGAAGCCAACCTCGGAGCCAGAGAGCCAGCTGGAGGCCATGAGCAAATACTTGAAGCACCTACCCAAACAGGTTAAGATGCGGTTAAGAAAAAATGCTAAGTGCGAACAGACCGTAGCGTACAGATCTCTGGGCAACTAGGACTCTGAGCTACCTGCTGCCGAGGCGATGCATAAAGTTTAAAGAGGGTTTCTATGAACGACCATTCTGACTTTTTGTGCCCCCGTAGCCGTTACTACGGTCAGGTCAAGGCCGAGAATTTGGTTTTCAATGCCAATCTGCAGGAGTTTTCCCATCGGGTGAGCATTATCTGCTCTCTAGAAACCGGTGGCAAAATCACACCAGAAGAGTCCTATCGGCAGATCAAGACGCTTTGGAAACAGCTAAAGCAGAGTAAGAAGCAACTGGGCATTGGCATATCTTCCGCCAACCCTTAATCTAGACCAAGAATTTAGGCAAGCTAGAACAGCAGCGCCATACCTAAGCCAGCGAGTAGTAGCACGACTCCTAAAGGATCACTGGTCGTGGCCAGAAGATACGCCCCTAACGCCAACATGACCCAACCTGCTACCTTCATTGTTGATTCCCCAATTCCTCTAGTCACCCCTTGAGCGTTAAGCCTACTCCGCCAAGAGACACTTTGGTTCCCCCCCCTGGCTGAGCAGGTTTGGAGGCTTTGCCACATAGCAGACTACCCCTAACCAGGTTCTAGGCAGTTATGGGTGAGCAGTTGGCTTGCGTGGAGCTTCCAGTTTGGGTTGTGTGCTGTTTTTGCGCCAAAGCACCAGGGGCATAGTGAGAGTTCCTAACCCTATCACTACAGCTGTCACAATCCAGATCAACAAACGGCTGGGCTGGTAATCGCTACGCTCAATTTGCTCAAAAACCTGGTTGTAGCGCCAAGCGGCTAGGGCAATTAAAGCAACTCCAGCAATAACCAGACTGATGCCGAGACCTCGCGCTCCCAAGGTATGCGAATTGCCATCACTCGCGGTGGTCAGATTGACTTGCAGCTCCTGAAGGAACAGACCAAAGCGGGCAATGGCAAAGCCAAAACCGATCAGGGTAACTGAGGTCCGTAACCAAGCTAAGAAGGTACGCTCATTAGCTTGATGCTCGCGTTGACGGTCAATCTTAGTCATGCTGCTCACCCTGTTCGGTTGTTAAGTTTTGCCGCTATCAGCCATCACGGTAGTAGTCACGTAGGCTTCACTGCTGACCTACAGCAGGTCGAAACACCCAGAGCAGAACTGCTGCGGCTACTGCAAAAATGCTGCCAATGGCGAAGGTCGCACCTGAGCCAAAATGTTGCCACAAGCTACCTGCTAGCAAACTAGCTGGCAACAGGGCTACCCCAACTGCCAGGTTGAGAAAGCCCAAGGCCGTCCCTCGCAAGTCTCCAGGCACTCGATCTGCTACCAGTGCCAGCAGCACTCCCTGGCTCAAGCCTAAGTGCAAGCCGTAGAGCGCGAACAAGCCCCAAACTTGCCAGGGGCTTTGGGCTACAGCAAAGCCCAAATAAACCAAGGCGTAGAGGAGGAATCCGGCCACCAACAGCCCGACGCGTCCCAGGCGATCAGAGAGAACTCCTACTGGATAAGCGCTAGCGGCATAGGCTAAGTTCACCACGACCAGCCCCAGAGGCACTAGGGGGGTTGCGATTCCAAGTTGTTCCGCCTTCAACAGCAAAAATGCATCACTGGAATTGCCTAGATTAAATAGAAGTGCCACCCCCAGTAGCAACCAGTAGGCTCCTTGCAAACGGCGCAAAGAATGCCAATGCAAAGGCTGAGTGCGCCGTTGCCCCGCTCCCGGCTCAAGTTGGTATTTCTGGTTCTGGGGCTCACGCACACCCGCTGCCAACAACACAACGGCCAAGACACCGGGAATCAAGGCAGCCCAGAACACCCAACGAAGTTTGCCACCCCAGGCCAGCATTAGAGCTGAAGCGATCAAAGGCCCTAAAAATGCCCCGATTGAATCCAGAGACTGACGCAGACCATAAGCTGCACCCCGCAAAGCAGGAGGTGTTGTATCAGCAACCAAGGCATCGCGGGGAGCAACTCGAATGCCTTTACCAACCCGATCGCCAAAGCGAGCTGCTAAAACCCAGGCAGGAGTGGTAGCTAAAGCAAACAAGGGCTTGACCAGCGTAGACAGGCCATAGCCCAGCACAAGCAGGTTCTTGCGCTGTCCCAAATAGTCGCTCAAAGCGCCCGAGAAAATCTTCACCACCGAAGCAGTCGCCTCAGCCGTGCCCTCAATCAGTCCCACCGTCAGGGTCCCCGCCCCCAGGCTTGAGACCAGAAACAGCGGCAGTAAGGAGTGAATCATCTCCGAACTGATATCGTTCAGCAAACTGCCAAATCCAAGAACCCAGACATTCTGAGGAATTCCTTGGGGAACTTTCACAGGTCGCGCCACAGTAGAATAGATTCAATCAGATTACAGATTGTTACAGCTCATGGGGCAATTCCTTCGACCCTGGCGTTCCTGGCTCACCCGGTTACTGACCCTGATGGTGGTTGGGGTACTGTGTATGGGTTGCGCCTCAGACCGCAACCCGAGCGCTGTCCGTCGTCCTGTTCAGCCAGCCAATGGAGCAGCAATGCTCAGTGGCTCTAAGTTGGGTATCGACTGGTTGGAGGCGGCACCAGAGTCTAAGGTTGCCTTTTGCACTGAAGCGATCAGTGCCTTCCGTGGGTCTGCTGCCCAAAGTTACATCATCAGTGCTGGCGTTCAGAGTCTAAATCCTGAAAGCTTCTGCTATCGCCTCGATCAGTATTTCGCAATCGAAGAAAACCAGGCGCAGCGATTAGAGTCTGCGGCGGCGATCGCCCCCATCCTGTTTGCGGATACTCCCAATCCTTTTACTTCCTGATGACCTGTTCCTATGCCCTGGCCTTTTAACAAACGCCGCAACGCGATTGCTCGAATTGAAGTTTCGGGTGCCATTGGTGGCAAAACCCGCAAAGACGTGCTGGGATTTCTAAAGTTGGTCGAAGAGCGCAAGTTCCCAGCCCTAGTACTGCGCATTGATAGCCCTGGTGGCACAGTGGGCGACTCTCAAGAGATCTATACTGCCTTTAAAAAGCTGCGAGATAAGGTCAAAATCGTCGCCAGTTTTGGCAATATTTCTGCTTCCGGTGGCGTTTACATCGGCATGGGAGCGCCGCATATCATAGCGAACCCCGGCACGATTACTGGCAGCATTGGCGTCATCTTACGGGGCAATAATATTGAACGATTATTAGATCGAGTCGGTGTATCGTTCAAGGTCATTAAATCCGGTCCTTATAAAGACATCCTGGCCTTTGATCGAGAACTAACAGAACCGGAGAAGAATATCCTTCAAGATCTAATTGATGTCAGTTATCGCCAGTTTGTACGCACAGTTGCGGAGGCCCGAAACCTCACCGAAGATGCAGTCCGAGCCTTTGCCGATGGCCGCATCTTCACAGGCGAGCAAGCCCTGGACCTGGGTGTTGTCGATCGCCTCGGCACTGAAGAAGATGCTCGTCGCTGGGCAGCTGAGCTGGCCGGTTTAGACCCCGAAAAAGCCAAGTTTGTCGATCTTAGATCCCCCAAACCCTTTTTCTCCCGCTTAGTTCCTGGCTCTGCTGATGCCTTAATGAACTGGACCGAATTCGAACTGAGCACGAATGGTCAACCGCTGTGGATGTTCCGGCCCTAGCGGCTAGTTAATGCACAGCAGGTTTCACTGTAAAGAGTGAGCATACATCATAAAAGGAGAGCTATCTCGATTTGGGATAGCTCTCCTTCTATGGATTAGCCTTATTTAAGATTTGTTTTGAATCGTGCAAATTAAGCTGCGCAAATTAAACCATCTACTGCCACTTCTACTGGCAGCTACTCTCTATCGTTTTAGAGCGGCTTGCAATCTTCGCGTTCCCATATCAAGCGACCTGGTCGCTGGTTGCTGGGAGCTTTCGGGCTCGCTTGAGTTCTGATGGGCAACAAAATAAGAACAGCCATCTTGAACACCAAGAGTGAACTCTCGGGAAATCATCATCCATTCAAATAAATTTTGATAATCTAAGCTGCTAGTGTCGTCAAGGCCGCAGAGTTTCTTGCCACAGTGATAACCTACGTTAAATCCTTGTTCGTAGATCTCTCTCTGACCTTGGGAAAATCTTGTCTTGTCCATGGTAAATCTATGGTTAGAGCAATAACTTTAAATACTTGGTTTTTAGCTTTATCTGACTGACGGGATAGCTGCTAGTTTTTGAATGCTAGAGTCAGACTCAGCCTTACCATTAATTGCTTGGGCTTGAACATTGCCTTGGCTCAACACAACCCAAAGTAGAAAATAAGAAACACCGACCGCATTCACTACAGCTAACAACGAGAGGCAACAAAAGAGAGTAATTCTTTTCACGGCGATGCTTTCAATAACCTACTAATAAATAAGATGCCCCTGTGCCCAAGGTCTGTTCTAACTAGGAACCCAAGTTCATAGATCATTTATAGGATCATTTATAGAAGAAACATGTTTGAATGCCTTCAGCAACTGGAGTTAGCAATCGAGGCTGGCAGCTTAGGTTTGGTCTTTTGAGTTTGAGACTTGTTAACCTAGAGTTTGACCACCCGAAAACTACTTTAATTGAGGGCTAATCAAGCCCAAATTCAAGCTTGGCATCAGTAAATATTCGAATAGCAAACATGGCGACTGTCCGTCAACGCGTCGATTCAATGCCCGAAAGTCGCTCTGAACCAGAAACAGGGCATTTAGCTCAGATCCAGATCCCACCCGTAGCACCAGAGGACTCGGGAGAACGTCTGGACCGTTGGCTCGCTGAGCAATTGCCTGATCTCTCTCGGTCCCGCATCCAGAAACTGATCGAGCAGGGGCAGGTCCGGCTCAATGGGCAGGTCTGTAACAAAAAAGACTTGGTGCAGGTAGGCGATCAGGTTGACCTGAGCTTGCCTGAGCCTGAGCCTCTGGCAATTGAGCCAGAAACCATGCCTCTGAGTATTCTCTATGAAGATGATCAACTATTAGTAATCGATAAACCAGTGGGTCTCGTCGTTCATCCAGCACCTGGCCACAGCTCTGGCACGCTGGTCAACGGCCTGTTGGCTCACTGTCAAGATTCGCTCTCCGGCATTGGCGGGGTCCAGCGTCCCGGTATTGTGCATCGGTTAGATCGGGATACTACAGGTGTGATGGTGGTAGCTAAAACAGACGCAGCCCACCGCAGCCTCCAAGCTCAGATTCAGGCGAAAACAGCCCGGCGCGAGTATCTAGGTGTCATTTATGGCTGCCCCCGAACAGAAGCGGGCAGCGTGAGTGCTCCACTAGGCAGGCACCCTGTGGACCGTAAGAAAATGGCTGTGGTCCCTGAAGCGGAAGGCGGACGTCAGGCGGTGACCCACTGGCGAATTCAAGAACGGTTGGGGAACTACACGCTGCTGCACTTTGACTTGGAGACTGGTAGAACCCATCAAATTCGGGTTCACGCTGCTTATATGGGGCACCCGATTGTTGGTGACCCCGTTTACGCCTCCGGCAAAACGCTTGGCGTTAACCTGCCAGGTCAGGCCCTCCATGCTTGGCGCTTGAGCTTTCAACATCCCACTACTCGGGAGGCTCTGAGTTTTGAGGCTCCCTTACCAGGGCCATTTCTCACCCTGCTCCAAGTGCTTCGGCAGCGTTCAAGCTTCTAAATCGAGGGGAAATTAGAAGTAGCTATGTAAAGTTGAGGCTGTCACGGTTATAAAACTTCAAGCAAACAGCCCAGTTCTTCAACCTCTCGGTGGAGAGCCAAAACGAGAGCATTAGGCGAATCGGCAGGATTCTTAAGAAAGCCTAAGCGTGGGCAAGCCTTCTTGATACGCTTTTACAAAGCTTAGTATTTAGACCTAAAACTGGGGTTCTAAAGCACTCAAAGCCTTGATTTGTACGGCCTCCGCTAAAAGTTTGCAACAGTCGACACCTTTTTACCATTCTTAATAAATAAATGCTTGAGGGCATTGTATAAAGAGAACCTGAAGGCGGTGCTCACAGGCGCAAGCTGAGATGTACAAGGCCTTTCAGGTGTCGAGACGGTGTTTCAGGGGGAGCCAATGCCTTCTCATTCGGGCGTTAATATTTCTCAGTTTTCTCAGAGAACTGCTCTGGTTAACCGAGTTAGCGTCCAAGCGGAAGGATCACTTAGAGAGCGTTCCTCCTTAAGCTCGGCCTCGAAACTGGTCTACACTTTCAACGTTTCCAGCGTTGCATTTCTAAGCCATTTTCGGTTTTAGAGATGTTTGTGAAACTCAACACGTTAACAGCAAGTAGGAGACAAACATGTTAGACGCATTCGCCAAGGTTGTTTCTCAGGCTGATGCCAAGGGCGAGTTCCTGAGCGGCGGCCAATTGGATGCCCTGCAGCGCCTGGTCACAGATGGCAACAAGCGCTTGGACGTCGTCAACCGCATCACCGGCAACGCCTCGACCATCGTCGCTAACGCCGCCCGTGCTCTGTTTGCTGAGCAGCCTCAGCTGATCGCTCCTGGCGGTAATGCCTACACCAACCGCCGTGCGGCTGCTTGCTTGCGCGACATGGAAATCATCCTGCGCTACGTGACCTACGCAACGATCGCAGGTGATGCCAGTGTGCTGGATGATCGCTGCCTGAACGGTCTGCGTGAGACCTATCAAGCGCTGGGCGTACCCGGTGGTTCAGTGGCTGCTGGTGTGCAGAAGATGAAGGATGCTGCGATTGCCATCGCTAACGATCCCAACGGCATCACCAAGGGCGATTGCAACCAGTTGATGTCTGAAGTGGCTAGCTACTTCGATCGTGCTGCTGCCGCTGTTGCCTAACTTTTTTGACTGCCGTACAAGCGTACAAACTTGAAGGAAGATATCCAGCATTATGAAGACCCCCATCACTGAAGCCATCGCAACCGCTGACACCCAGGGCCGTTTCCTCAGCAACGCTGAGCTGACCCAGGTCTATGGCCGCTACGAGCGTGCTGAAGCCGCTCTAGCTGCTGCTCGTCTGCTGACCGACAACGCTCAGCGCCTGATCGATGGTGCTGCCCAAGCTGTCTACCAAAAGTTCCCTTACACCACCCAGCAGCAAGGCTCTAACTTCGCCTCCAGCCCTGAAGGTAAGGCTAAGTGCGCTCGGGACATCGGTTACTACCTGCGGATCGTCACCTACAGCTTAGTTGCTGGTGGCACAGGTCCTCTGGATGAGTACCTGATCGCTGGTCTGTCTGAGATCAACCGCACCTTTGATCTATCCCCCAGCTGGTACATTGAAGCCCTCAAGTGGATCAAGGCCAACCACGGTGGTTCTGGTCAGCCTGCTGTTGAAGCCAACGCCTACATTGACTACGCAATCAACGCCCTGAGCTAGTCAAAAGTCCTTGGGGATGCCTGGAGGGGTGAGCGAGGGTTGGCGATTCTCCGCTAACAGTTGTTTGCTTCTCCAGGCATTGCGCTTGTTTGGTTAAAAAACTTCAGCGTTCCGCATAGGAGATTAAGGCATGAGTGGTTTAGCATCAGCAAGTCGGCTGGGCATTTCCGCCTTTGATGAGACTCAGCGGGTCGAATTGCGGCCAAACCGGTCTGAAGAAAACGTTCAGGCTGTTATCTCGGCTGTGTATCGGCAGCTCTTAGGCAACGATTACGTTATGGCGAGTGAACGCCTAACCTATGCCGAGTCGCAATTGCGTCAAGGCACAACTACGGTTCGGGAATTCGTGCGAACTGTTGCCAAATCAGAGCTTTACAAAACCAGATTTTTCTATCCCAACTCCAACAATCGCTTTACGGAGTTGAACTATAAGCACCTGCTCGGTCGTGCTCCCTACGACGAAGCAGAGCTGATCTTCCACTTCGGTCTATATAACGAGAAAGGCTACGACGCTGACATTGATGCCTTCATTGACAGTGAAGAGTACGTTACCAACTTTGGGGACAATGTTGTTCCCTTCTATCGGGGCTTTGGCTACTTTACGGGTGCACGGACGGTTGGCTTCAACCGCATGTTCCGTCTCTACCGGGGTTATGCCAACAGCGACAGCTCCCAGGTTGAAGGTAAGAGCCCTCGCCTGACCCGTAACTTGGCGCAAAACAGCTCGAATACCATTGTTGGTCCCTCTGGCGGAGCTACGGGTTGGTCCTACCGCGCTTCTTCGGATTCTGCACCTCGCAATCGTCCCAACACGGGTGCAGGCACAGCAGATGATCTGAACCGGCTGTACCGGCTAGAAGTGACCAGCATTCGGACCCCGGGCTATCCAGCCGTGCGCCGAAGCAGTACTGTATTTATGGTGCCTCATCACCAACTCTTAGCGAAGATGCAGCAAATCCACCGCACTGGTGGCAAGATCGCTAGCATTACGCCAGTTTAGAGATGAGCAGGGCCAAGCCCTGCTGATTCAGAAATTCGAAAACCTGCCCAAAGTTTTGAGTGTGAAGCGTGGAGAGTTGGGGGTGTAGACTCGCTCTTCACTCTCTGCCCCCCACGCTTTACTCTCTATCCTTAAACCACTCAATTCAGTTTGGAGTTTCTAAAGACTATGCTGGGTCAAACCGCCACTGGAACTGCCGCAACCACCGAAGCTGGACGCCGCATTTTCCGCATCGAGTACGAAGGACTGCGTCAGAACGAAGAAACGAACCGCAGTTCTTACTCCATCCGCCGCAGCGGCCCCAGTTCAGTCACGGTGTCCTATGGCAAGCTAAACGAGGAAATGCAGCGCCTCAACCGACTAGGCGCTCGCATCCTGAAGGTGGAACCGTTGACAGCTGGCAAGGAATCTAATCTCAGCTAATCCCGGTTCTGACAGCAGGTCGACCATGCAGGACAATGCCCTACCCGATCCCAGCCTCACTCGTGAGAAGGCGTTAGCCAATCTCGTGGGTGAGGATCTGAGTTTGCGCTACTACGCCGCCTGGTGGTTGGGCAGAATGCGTGTGAACGATCAGGAGGCTGTGGACGCTTTGATGGTTGCGCTAAGCGATGAGGCAGACCGCACTGAACTAGGCGGTTATCCGCTGAGGCGCAATGCCGCCCGCGCCTTGGGCAAACTAGGAGACGTTCGGGCCGTGCCTGCGTTAATGGCTTGTCTGGAGTGCGAGGACTTTTACGTCCGCGAAGCGGCTGCACAATCACTGGCTGTATTAGGGGACAACCGTTGTGTCGCTGCCTTGCGCCAACTGCTTGCAGGTGGGGTGGAAGCGGCACAACAGATGCCCGGTCAGCCCCATCTGCGCCAACCCTACGAGGATGTTCTAGAGGCACTAGGAGCGCTCAAGGCTCAAGACGCAGTTGCAGAGGTCGCTCCTTTTTTGGAGCATCCGGTGCCTCGGGTGCGCTTGAGTGCTGCTCGGGCGATGTATAGCCTCACAGGTGAGCGTCAGTACGCTGAGCAATTGGTGCGCGCCCTTGAAGATCCAGATATCAATCTGCGTCGAGTTGCGTTGAGTGACTTGGGCGCAGTGGGCTATTTGGAGGCAGCTCAGCCAATTGCTCGGGCTCGAACCGAAAACAGTTTTAAGCTGTTTGCCTTGAAGGGCCTGCTCGACGTGCATTTGAACGTAGCGCCCTCTGTGGCACTCGCCATGGAACCTCATCCAGAAAATCCTCTTCCAGCCGTGCTGGATTTGATCGATAACTTGCTGTAGTTGCTGTGGGGACGATTTCAGTCGTCCTCTAGCCCTGAGGACTTGGAAATGGATACTGGCACTCTCATCCAAAATGTGCAGCAGGCCGCCAGCCCAACCGAGCTGATTCAGGCCGTGCAAGCCCTAGCTGCGTCAAGCGAAGCTGAAGCGATTCCAGCGCTGATCGAAGTGCTGGGCTACAACAACCCAGCAGCAGCGATTACCGCAATGCAGGGTTTAGTTAGGTGGGGCGAAACAGCTGTGCCTTTGTTGATCGAGAAATTGGACGGCTACAACTACGGGGCACGGGCCTATGCAATTCGAGCATTGGCAACGCTGGGTGATGCTCGGGCCTTAGAAGTACTGGTGCAGGCTGCCGAGACTGATTTTGCTCCCAGCGTACGTCGGGCGGCGACAAAAGGTTTAGGCGGGATTTATCGGGCAGCACCGCAGCGTATCCAAACCAGCTTGAGCCAACTGGTTCAGGACGAAGACTGGTCTATTCGCTATGCTGCCGTTGTTTCTCTAGAAGCGATTGCTCAAGCGGTTGATCATCCCAACGCAGAAGCTAGCCTCAAGCATCTTGCTGGGCAAGATGCAGAGCCAGTTGTACAGGCCCGAGCCCTGCTCGCTCTCCAACGCTTGCGACAGCTTATCCCGTCTGAGCTCTAGATATCTAAGCACACAGGCACCTAGGCGCTTAGTTCAAGTCTCCTCAACTGAGTCAAGCGACAGAACCTTAACCGGACCTCAGCCGTCGATCCCAAAATTCTAATTCCAAGACCTTTGTAAGGACTTTTTTATGGCCCTACCCCTACTTGAAACTAAGCCCCGCAGTCAGAACTATCGAGTTCCTGGCTATGAAGTTGCTGATGAAGATGACCCTAAAGTTTACCGCCTCAGCGATGCGACTGAAGACGATGTGCAAGCTCTGATTTGGGTTGCCTATCGCCAAATTTTCAGCGAGCATTTGATTCTTGAAAGCTACCGCCAAAAATTTTTAGAGTCACAACTGAAGAACCGCAAAATCAGTGTGCGTGAGTTCATTCGCGGACTCGGCAAGTCAGAGGTCTATCGACAGTTGGTGATGGAAACCAACTCGAATTATCGCTTGGTCGATATTAGCTTCAAGCGCTTCTTGGGCCGTGCCACTCATGATCAGGGTGAGCAAATCGCCCAGTCGATTGTCATCGCCAATCAGGGGCTAGGAGGCTTCATTGACTCTCTAGTCGATAGCGAGGAGTATTTGCAGGCCTTTGGTGAGGATGCTGTGCCTTACCAAAGGCGGCGGTTCGAAGGGCGACCCTTCAACCTGGTTAATCCCCGCTACAGCGATTACTGGCGCAATCGTCAAATTGAGTTGGATCTGGTAGGCCGGTCATTCTACAAAGTGCGTCGTTACAGCGCTGACGATCTGGATAAAACCGTGATTCGTCAGGCGATTCCACTCACCTTCTTGAAGATGGCTGAGAGTCTAAGCCCTGGCCAGGTGAATTATCAATCGACGCTGGCTAAGGCTAAGAGCGCCAAACGCACTGAAATTCCGGATATGACCCGGAGCGGCCAACCCCCTGCTCGTTTGACTCGCGGCGAGGTTGCGCTGCCTTACCGCTATCTGCCCAACTCGTGATTAGGGATTAGGGGATGGACTGAGTGACAGCCCGCCCCCCCTAACCCCCATCCCCTAGCCCCCTTCCCTAGCATTCGGAGATTGCTGACTATGTCCTTACCTCTGCTGAACTACAAGCCTGCCTCCCGAAACCACCGGGTCGCGGGTTATGAAGTTGCCAATGAAGAAACGCCGCGCACTTACCGCAAGGAAGATGTTACTAGCGCCACTGATTTTGACGAGCTGATCTGGGCGGCCTATCGTCAAATTTTCAGTGAGCACTTAATTCTACAAAGCAGCCGGCAAACCTTTTTGGAGTCCCAACTCAGGAATGGCGCAGTCAGTGTGCGTGACTTCATTCGTGGCCTGGGTAAATCAGAAGTGTTTTACCAGTTAGTCGTTGAAGCCAATAATAATTATCGACTGGTTGATATCTGCTTGAAGCGCTTTTTAGGGCGCGATGCTTACAACAAGGGCGAAGAGATTTCCTGGTCAATTTATATCGCCGAAAACGGAATTGGTGGCTTTGTTGACGCCCTAGTCGATAGCGAAGAATACGAGCAGAATTTTGGCGAAAACACTGTTCCCTATCAACGTCGGCGTTATGGTCAGCGTCCCTACAACTTAGTAACGCCTCGCTACGGCGACCAGTGGCGCGAAAAGCTGGATCGGGAGCGCCCCCGCACTGGCGATGTCAAGAACTTTTTGGAAATGGCTCGCGAACTCAAGCCCAAGGGCACAACGTTCAACAAAGTGAGCGTCCAAAACATTCAGGTACCCAGCACGTCTCGGGAAACGCAAGCCCAAACGGGTAAAAACATCAATTCCAGCTTCAGCTTCCCCTTGTAGTTTTCTAACTCTGGAGGATCATCCGTATGGCTGCTGTGCCCCTACTGAGCTATCCGCTAACGGTACAAGACCAACGAGTTTCTGGCTTTGGTTTATCAGACCAAAATGGCTCTGGATTTCGGGTTTATCGGTCTGAGAACACCCAATCCGATAGCGAACGCTCAGACTTGCTTTGGGCGACCTATCGCCAACTGTTCAGCGAGCATGAGATTTTAGAAAGCAATCGCCCCAAGGCGCTGGAATCTCAATTCAAGAACGGCTCCCTAAGCGTGCGCGACTTCGTACGCGCCCTGGGTAAGTCTGAGGCGTTCTACCGCTTATTGGTCGAAGCCAATAATAACTACCGTTTGGTTGATCTCTGCCTCAAGCGCTTCCTGGGCCGGGCCTCCTACAACGAGCAGGAGCGTATTGCTTGGTCGATTGTGATTGCTGAACAGGGCTTTAGTCGCTTTGTTGATGCCCTGATTGATTCTCAGGAATACGAGACTAGTTTTGGCGAGAATACAGTTCCCTACCAACGGAGTCGTCGGTCGGAGCGGCCCTTCAATCTAGTGACACCGCGTTATGGCGAGGACTACCGAGACAAGCAGCCCCCAGCCAAGCCCTACTGGCTTGTAAGAGTGGAGCAGTTTGTGCCCTTGGTCGCGCAAATGGGCTGGCAACCATTCCTGGCGTTGCTAGGTTCTGGCCTCGGTGTCACTGTTGTTTTCTACCTACTAGCTCTCGCTCTAGCCCGCTAAGTTAGGTGGCGATTTTGCCAGTCTTGATTCAGCGCCGCTGTTTTACGATAACTTTCTCTTATACCCACGTCAGGAGCCTTGCTCAATGCCTGCAGTGCCCTTACTCAATTACACCCCTTCGACCCAAAATCAGCGGGTTGCTAGCTTTGGAATTGCTGATCGAGATGAGGACAGCTACCGCGCTTATCGTCTGGAAGATGTTTCTTCCCCTACCGAGATTGATGAGCTAATTTGGGCCAGCTATCGCCAAATCTTCAGTGAGCACCAGATTCTGGAGAGCAATCGGCAGAAAGCGCTGGAATCCCAGTTAAAAAATGGCTCCCTCAGCGTGCGCGACTTTGTGCGCGGCCTTGCGAAGTCTGAAGTGTTCTATGAGCGTGTAGTCTCAGTGAACAACAACTACCGACTCGTAAGCCTGCTGGTCCGTCGCCTTCTAGGCCGGGACAGTTATAACAAGGGTGAAGAAATCGCCTGGTCGATTGTTATTGGTGAGCAGGGCTACACCGCTTTTGTGGATGCCTTGGTCGATAGCGACGAATATGAGCAGAATTTTGGCGAAAATACAGTCCCCTATCAGCGCAAGCGCTTCGGCAGCAACACTGAAGGCCGTCCGTTCAACCTAGTTACGCCCCGTTACGGTGAGGATTACCGTGAGAACTACGGTGTTACCCAGAACGACTGGCGCTTCACCCTGGAGAAGTTCTACAGCAAGAAGTTCCAGCAGCGCTACATCCCCGAAGGCGACCCTCGCAAGTTCTTAGATGTGGCTCGCTCCATCAATCCCAAGGTGAACTATGCCCAGTCATTACGGGCAGCGGATATTGATTACCTAGCAGCAGTGCCCTATCGAGGCCGTCGCTAAGCCAATTCTTGCTTAGTAATCTCAGATGTAGGGTCTAATCCAGAGTGGGCCAGGGATATTCCCTGGCCCACTCTGTTTGGGAGTTTACACTGGGATAGGCTCCCGAGCCTTTTCATCTCCTTTCCTCTGTCCCACTGTCTTCAGGCGGTCCCTATGAGTTCCCTACACCCTCCCCTGACTCATCCAGATAGTGAACCTGAGCTGCTGGACTCTCCCGTGGAGCCTGAGCCCCATTCTCATAGCCATCCCCATGTCCATGACTCTGAGTCTGTGCGGCGCTTGAGCAATCGCCTCTCGCGCATCGAAGGCCATATTCGTGGCATCAAGCGGATGGTGCAAGAAAGTAGCCCTTGTCCAGATGTTCTGATCCAGGTGGCGGCGGTGCGAGGCGCGCTCGACCGCGTCGCCCACAGCATCCTCGAAGAGCACCTCACGCAGTGCATTGCACGTGCGGCTCAGGAAGGCAATATCGAAACCGAGATTGCCGAACTGAAGGTAGCGCTTGACCGCTTCCTCAAATGAGTCCTAGCAAGGAGGCGGCAGACGCCAACATCCGGTTTACAATTGGTTGCGTTGTCAGACGCCTACAGGAGCGCGCTTGAGCAAAATGAAGCGTGTATTGGCTCTAGTGCCTGGCGGGATTGGTGATCAAATTCTGTTCTTTCCCACCCTGGACGATCTCAAGCAGCAAATTCCTGATGTCCGGATCGATGTGGTCACTGAGCCTCGCTCCGTGGGTGCCTATCGTCTTTGTAAATCAGTTACTCAGGTCATTCCCTTCGATTTCAAAGCCAACAACAGTTTGGCGGACTGGGGCAACCTGCTCGGCGTGATTCGGGAGGTCGAGTACGATACTGTATTTTCTCTGGGCAAGCGGTTCGCGGTCGGCCTACTGCTTTGGCTTACAGGTATTCGGCAGCGGGTGGGCTACAGCGGCGATGGTCAATTATTTTTGACCGATTCAGTGCCCCTAAATCTGGATCAGTATGCGGCACAGATGTACCACGACCTGCTCAAGGGTCTGGGGATTAATACTCCCTGCCCCGAGATCAGCATCAGCGTGCCTAAGAAAGATATTGAGTGGGCCGAGAGTGAGCAGGAGCGGCTGGCAATTAAAGACAGTGGCTATGTGTTGATCCACGGCGGCTCCAGCCAGCTTGCCAAGGAGAAGGGCATCAATAAGATCTACCCAGTGGAAAACTGGGTGAAGATCATCACTGACTTCAGAAGCCGCCAGCCCGACTTACCAGTGGTCGTGGTGCAGGGCCCGGAAGATGGCTCTCTAGTCAACGATCTGCGCCGAGCCCTGTCCGATCTCAAAATCACAGCTCCTCCTGACTTGGGCAAATTGGCAGCAATGATTGCAGGGGCAAATCTCATGCTCTGTACCGACAGTGCGCCCATGCATCTCGCCGTTGCGGTTCAGACTTACACCCTGGCCCTTTTTGGTCCTACAGACCCCGCCAAGTTGTTGCCCAAGAGCGAGAAGTTCTTACCAATTCGCGCTGAGTCAGGGCTAATCAGTGATATTCCACCGAGCAGCATTTTGGAGCGTGTTTGGGGCAGCTAGCTAAGAGGAAGCAGCTAAGGGATAGCTAACCTGCTGTTTCCTCCAAAGCAAGCGTTCTTCACTGAGTGCTGGGTTAATGCCAGGCTTGCAGCAGAGCCAGCTCTTGGGCTAGCTCTACTGCAAGCCCACTGGAGCTTGAGCCAAGGTTGAAGGCCCTTCTGAATTTCTCAGAAGCTACCGTTAGCTTGTTTAAGGTTTAGATCTTAAGCAGGACTAGAAGTAGAACTATTCGTCACTGCTTCTCTGATAGCGTCCAAAACTTCTTTTGGATGAGAAATTATTGCGGCGTGGCTTGATTCTACAACAGTTGTTGTTGCGGCCATTCGTTTAGACAATTCACGCTGTAATTCAGGTGGAACAGCCTGGTCGTTGTTCGCAACAACATACCAGCTTGGCTTATTTCTCCAGGCTGGCGAATCTCCTTTTACTTGCAGCAGTGATGTAGATGGCGCTGTTTGAGTCGCGTATATCAATGCGGATTGTTCTGCTGTCAGGTCACCCGCAAGAGTCTTTTGTACGCCTTCTTTTGAAATCCAAATAAAGCCTTCTTGTTCTTGAAAGTACTCCGCTTTGGGTTCATATTTACTCATTAGATCTATCATCGATTCGCCAGCATCAGGAGCAAGCGCAGCAATATAGACTAAGCCAGAGACTCGTTCGTCGTTGCCCGCTTGGGTAATGACCATACCACCCCAAGAATGACCAACCAAAATACATTGACCTTCGATGCGAGCCAAAGCGCGTTTCGTTGCAGCAACATCATCCGCTAACGAAGTTAGTGGGTTTTGAACTGCAATAACCTCGTAGCCTTCTGCCAATAGTGTTGGAATAACTTGACTGTAACTAGAGGCATCTGTCCAGAAGCCGTGAACCAAGACAATGCTCTTAACTTCACTCATGATTGTTTTTCCTTTTTGTCAACATCCTGTTGTTCACATCACAGATGCCGCAAATTCGTTAAACGGGTTTCTTCGCAATCGTGCTATCGATCAGACCATAAGCCTTAGCTTCCTCAGCACTCATATAAAAGTCTCGTTCAGAATCCTGTTCAATCCGCTCCTTGGTTTGGCCTGTATTTGCAGCCAGGATGCTGTTGATTATGTTTTTTAGATAGAGAATTTCGCGAGCAACGACTTCAATATCGCTGGCTGGTCCTTGCGCGCCACCGGAGGGCTGGTGGATCATAATCCGGGCATTGGGTAGTGCAAATCGTTTTCCTTTGGTGCCTGAAGACAGCAAGAATGAGCCCATTGAAGCTGCCATGCCTAAGCAGATCGTAGACACGTTGGCGCGAAGCTGGCTCATAGTGTCATAAATCGCCATGCCAGCCGTGACCGAACCACCAGGGCTGTTGATGTACAACAAGATGTCTTGTTCTGGATCTTCAGAGTCTAAGAACAGCAATTGCGCAACGATTGAGTTAGCACTTTCGTCTGTAACTTCTTTTCCTAGAAAAACAATTCGTTCTCTTAAGAGGCGCGAGTAAATATCAAAGGCTCGCTCTGTGGTGCCAGAAGATTGGATCACAGTTGGGATGCTTAGCTGATGGGAGCGTTCCATTATTTGCGTTCTCCTTTTTGCATTCTTTAAGATTGCTGCAATCACAAAACTGGGGCTCACTGTCCAGTTCCCTATCTAGTCACTTTCTACAAGGAACAAAAACACTATTGCCAACCAACTAACCAACTACTGCCGTTAGCCGAGGGTTGAGACAAGCATTATTGTTCTCCAGACAAGCAGCAATGGGCTTTATTTAAGCCCCGTTATTGCGAGTGTTATTGCGAGTGTTACTGTGTGCGCTATGACAGGTAGCTGATTCAGGAAATTAATCCTGCTCGGCGGCCATGCTATTAAGGACCGTGAGCAACCTGTGACGAAGCTTGTAGTTCCAATTCTCTTCAAGATAGAAATCACAGGAGGAATCAGTGTCTGACTTTCTATAGCTGAAGGGCTGTGTTCCTGAGGTGATTGGTTCTAGGGTCCGAATGTTCGCGTTTGAACTTGGAGACTGATACCAAGCTCGGCTTGCCTGACGACCAGGCAACCGCATCAACTCATCAAATGAGTTAGGCTCCGGCTTACAGCCTTGATGCTCCAATTGCAGCCGAGTTCCCCCGGCTACAGGCGTTAGCGTCCAAGTCACAACCGTAGGCTGACTCATTAGACTGTCTTGCCAGGTGTAGCTCAAGCGCTTAGGCATATCCAAAGCAATCACTTGACACTGGATAGCACCATCCAAGCCGGGTAGCGTATGACCTCGAAACCAGAACTTGTGACCTAAGCGGGGCTCAAAGTCATTGTCCATTAGCCAGTCGGCCAAGGCACGACGGTCAGTAATCACCCGCCATACCCGCTCTGGCGTGTGTGGGTAGAAAACCTGAAGTTTTATGGCTTGTCGGCGCATGGGGGGTCCTCCAATTCATCCAGATAGGTGCCGAGGCGATCTAACTTCTGGGGCCAGAACTGCTCGTAGCGACTGAGCCAATCAGCTACTTCTTGGAGTGGCTCTGGATTGAGCCGGTAAAAGCGCTGCCTCCCTACCCGTCGCTGCGTGACCAAGCTCACCTCACAGAGGATGTGCAAATGCTGGGAGATCGCCGGTAGCGTCAGAGCAAAGGGCTCTGCCAACTGTTTCACAGGCTGCTCTCCCTGGCGCAGACGATCGAGCAAGGCCCGTCGGGTCGGGTCTGCAATTGCCTGAAAAATATCTGCACTGGCAACCGGTCGGCTCATGGCAGCGTCGGCTCAAAAACCTGCTCGAAAGCATAAAACAACCAAGAAACAATTAAGCATTCACTTAACTGTCTTCAGGATAGATAAGCATTCGCTTAATTGTCAATGGGATTCCCTCGCTAGCGGCCCCTTTCAAGCAAGGAATTTATTACATTTGAAGACATAGCGTACCGAACCAGATCAGCGCCCCATGATACCTACCGTTATTGAGCAGTCCGGACGCGGCGAACGCGCCTCTGACCTTTACTCCCGTCTATTGCGCGAGCGCATTATCTTCTTGGGTCAGCAAATTGATGCCAACGTCTCCAATCTTGTGGTGGCGCAACTGCTGTTCCTAGAATCCGAGGATCCGGAGCGGGACATCTACCTTTACGTCAACTCTCCAGGTGGCTCGGTCACAGCTGGCATGGCTATCTACGACACCATCCAATGGATTAAGCCTGATGTTTGCACGATCTGTGTAGGTCTTGCTGCCAGTATGGGAGCTTTTCTGCTGACAGCAGGAGCCAAGGGCAAGCGTATGAGTCTGCCCCACTCGCGCATCATGATCCACCAACCTCTAGGTGGTGCTCAGGGTCAGGCTACAGACATTGAAATTCAGGCCAAAGAAATCCTCTATCACAAGTCCCGTCTCAATGACTTGATGGCCTTCCATACCGGTCAACCTCTAGATCGCATTGAGCAGGACACGGAGCGCGATTTCTTCATGTCTGCCGAAGAATCGCGTGCCTATGGCCTGATCGACGAGGTCATTGTCAAGCGTCCTCGCCCTGAAGAGGCTGCCGTCCCTGTTACCGTCTAGTTTTAGCGTCCTGGTTGGCCAAGTTAGTTAACTCAAGCTGGTTAGCTGGATGGTTATCGTCTAGGCACGATTTTCTGAGGCGATTGGACCTCAAAAAATTGCCTCACCCCAGGTCTAAGCTGGTTTCTAGTGCTTAGAGGGCTTGCTTAAGATCGCTAGGGTGAGGCGATTTTTTGGTGGTAGCAGATCACAGACCAAAATCAATCCGGGTGCTGCATTAGGGAAGCGGACAGATCAAAATACAGATCACCAACGGTCTTGGGCGCAGGACGCATGCCTACTTCGCTTCCTAACCGATTGCCAAAAGCTATTGGTGGCCAATCCATGATCCTCGATGCCCAGGCTACCCAGGCAGCGATTGCGGAGTTGCTGCAACGCTGTGCGGTCGGTGAGCACCCTTCCTTGGAGTGGCTCAGCGGTTGGTTAGCTTGCCTAGAACATTTAGGCGGACTCAGTGCCTTCGACAGCCAGCGAGAGCTCGAAGAACTGCTCACTAGCGTGCCCGTCCACCCAGTGCCCCGCAAGCCTAGGTCAACCCTATACCCGGAAGGTGTGCAGCAGGTCCAGTGGGCGGTGCTACTCAGCCGCATTGCCAACCAGATCTGCAATTCGCAGGATTTAGAAGCAGTCGGCGCCTTTATTATTCACGAGTTGGGACAGGCCATGGAGGCCGACCAGGCAGCATTGGCAGTTTATGACCCCTATGCTGGCACGCTGGTTCTCAATGCGGAGTACCGTTCGCCCGGTAGTCCAGTTCGCCCATTGCAGGGGGCTCATCTTGAGCCGAAGGATTGGCCAAGCAGCACTTGGGCCTTTCGCAGTGGTCAACCCTGGGCCATTGCTGACATCAATATTGCCGATCTTGAGCCCACTGAGCGAATGCTGCTTAACCAGTACAGCTGGCGCTCAGTCCTCCAGGTACCGATGATCACGCGGGGAGGCTTAATTGGCGCAGTCCTGGTCAGCCAGTCCACGCCGCGTTGCTGGAGTGCGGCTGAGATCACGCTAGTGCAACAGGTGGCAGGGCAGGCGGCCATTGCTCTAACCCAGGCCCGACTTTATCAAGAAACGCGTGCCCAGGCTGAGCGGGAAGCTCTGCTGGGGCGCATCAACGATCGTATTCGCCAGTCGCTCGACATCGACACCATCCTGGATACTGCCTTAACCGAGCTGTTGGGGGTTGTGCAGGCCGATGTCGTCAACTTTGGCAAACCGACTGGTGCCGAGGCTGACTGTCTCTACATCAGCCATGAAGTGCATCGAGTTGGCAGCCAGGAAGGGCGTTGGGGCGAGGACACACCCCTGCCGGTGCAGCTGCATCTGTCAGAAAACTCCCTATTTCTCAACCAGATTCGTAACCAGTATCCGGTGATGATCGAGGACACCCGTCACCACCCAGGACTTAGCGAACTGGAACGGCAGACCTTTGAACTCAGACGGATGCGCTCGGTGCTGTCGCTGCCGCTGTGCTATCAAAACACACTGATTGGCAGTCTAACGGCCTACAACCACAGTCCTTATCCCTGGCAACCCGAAGAGATTGACGCTGCCCATGTAGTTGCCAACCAATTAGTCGTCGCGATTACCCACGCCCAGCTTTATGAAGTCTCCCGAGCCAGAGCTGAGCGGGAAATGCTGCTGAATCGGATCGCCAATCGCATTCGCGCCACGCTAGATCTGGACGACATCCTGCAAACCACCGTTGATGAAGTGCGCCAGTTGTTGCAGGTCCAGCGCTGTAACTTCTTTTGGTATCGACCTGAGCGGGGCTGCTTTGCTCTAACTCACGAATCGCGTGAGCCTGGGCTAGACAGCTTAATCGGTGAGTTCAATGTCGAAGAATTGGGCCAATTGGGGGAACATCTGCTGCGTCGAGAGCGCGTTCAGATCGACTCGATTGCAACCCATCCCTTGCTTTGCAGCCAAAGCCGCACTCTGCTGCTGCAAACTGGCTTCCGCTCTGATTTAATTTTGCCGGTTGAGGCCTCGGATGCTCCACTGGACAGTGGGCTAGCCAGTACAACCTCGACTGCTGCCAATGGCGAACTGGGGTTTATCGAATGCGTCGAGTGCAGCACTGAGCGTCAGTGGACCTCTGAAACGGTGGAACTGTTACAGGCCGTTGCCGATCAACTAGCTGTAGCCATTACCCAAGCCCAGCTCTACGCAGCCTCTCGTCGCCAAGCTGAGCGCGAAGCCCTCCTTAATCGCATTACTGCTGCTGCCCGCAGTTCCCTAGACCGAGATGCCATTCTGGAGACAATTGTCACCCAAGTGGGCGAAGGGCTGGGGGTTGAGCGCTGTCACTTGTACCAGCGCCACACCGATACCAACGGCAAGCCAGGGCTTTTGATTAGCCACAGCTATTGCAATGACCCCTGGGCCCCCAACCTGGTTAATACCCACTGGGCCGCAGATGACCTGGGAGAAATCTTTGAGGCGCTGCTGCGGCAGGAAACAGTGGTTATCCCAGATCGCTGCACAGACATCCGCTTCTCTGAGTTTTGCCGCCAGATGTGCTGCGATCTCGATCCAGGCTCAGGGCTGCTCGTGCCGATTGTGCAGTACGAGGATGATCCTGATCTGACTTCGACCCGACGGGCCTGGACCTGGGGAGTTTTAGGCTTAACTCGCAAAGGGGGAAGCAACCAGCCAGCCAGCTTTGCCCCAGCCGATATCACCCTGGCACAGACGGTGGGTGATCAGCTCTCGGTAGCGATTACCCAGGCCGAGCTGTATCAACAAACCCGCTACGCCGCTCAACAGGCGCAGATCCGAGCTCGACGCGAACAAGCCCTCAACGCTGTCGTGACTGCCATTCGCAGCTCGCTCGACCTTGACCAGATTTTGAACCAGGCAGTAAAGGGGCTGGCGCAGGCTTTACAGGCTGACCGCTGCTTACTGTTTATTCGGCCCGACTATAGCACTGGCTACTCCGAGTCAGACGGCTTCCAAATTACCCACGAATACCGGACGGGGCCCTCTCAATCTCTGCTGGGGTACACCTGGAGCGCTGAGGTCCTGGCTCAGGATTACCCAATTTGGTGGCACCTGCATAACAGCGATAGTCCCCATAGCAGCGATGATGTGACCCAAGACCCACTCCTGGGCGACGGCGGCGCGGGTCTGCTGGCGTTGGGTGTCAAGGCTCAGATCTTCGCGCTGATCCGCCGCAGCGATACGCGGGCAGTAATCGGTGGGGTAATGCTGCACGATTGCAAGAGTCCGCGTCGCTGGCAGCTGGCAGACACCCGTACCGTCGTGACCATTACTGACCAGCTAGCCATCGCCATTAACCAGGCGCGTCTATACAACGAGACTCGGGCTGCGGCTGAACGGGAGGCACTACTCAACCAGATCATTTCAGCCCTGCATCACAATTTGGAGCTGGGCACGCTCACACGTCAGGTGGCACAGGGACTCACCGAGGCTCTGGACGTCACCCGTGTCTCCGTATGGCTTTTCTCGCCCGACTATCGCTTACTAGAGTGCTGCCACCTATTCAGCCGGGACCCCAATGAAGCAGGGGTGCTGCCCTGTCCGCCACCCTTGGAGGTAGCCGACTTTCCGGTCTACTTCGAAGCAATTTCGCAGTGGTTGCCGTTGGTGGTGGACAACACCCGCAGTGATCCCCATTTGAATGAGCTTTATCCTGCCTATCTGGAGCGGGCCCAGATTTTCTCTACCCTGGACATGCCCATCGTGCGGCCCGAGGCTGACGATGCACTATCGATGCTTGACAGTCCAGAGATACGGGCTAACGCCGAGGAGTCTCCGGTACCACCTGGTACCAGCGCTGGCCTGCAAGCCCTTTCTGGCATTCTCTGCATCGAGCAATGCAATGCTCCCCGGGTTTGGCAAGCAGATGAAGTCTCCCTAGTAGAAGCGGTAGCGGACCAGCTAGCCGTGGCAATTAACCAGGTACAACTCGTCCATCGCACACGCGAAGCCGCAGCTGATGCCCGTGCTCAGGCCGAGAATCTACGCTCAACTCTAGATGTGTTGCAGGCCACGCAAGCTCAGCTGGTTCAGACTGAGAAAATGTCCAGCCTGGGTCAGATGGTGGCGGGAGTAGCCCACGAGATCAACAACCCGATTAGTTTCATTCATGGCAACGTTCCTCACGCCACGACCTATATTCAGGACTGCCTAACGCTGCTGGATCTCTATCGGCAGCATATGCCCGAGCCACCAACGCAGATCCTTGAATTTCAAGAGCACATGGACCTGGACTTTGTGCGTGAGGACTTAACTGCGATTCTGCGCTCGATGCGTACGGGCACCGAACGGGTCCGCGAAATTGTCCTGACCCTGCGCAACTTCTCCCGGCTCGACGAAACTGACAAGAAGCCTGCTGATTTAAATGAAGGCATTGAGAGCACGCTGTTGCTGCTGCAAAACCGGCTCAAGCAAGGTGCTGATCGCAAAGCTCCCTACAAAGGCGGCATCGAAGTGATTCGGGACTACTCGGAGCTGCCACCCCTACTGTGCTATCCCGGCCAGCTCAACCAAGTCTTTCTCAACCTGCTGAGCAATGCCGTTGATGCCCTGCGCAGTAGTGACCCGCGTGAACGAGGCAACGAGACCGCCTGCATTACGATCAAGACCGGCTGCACTGGCGCTGCCATTCAGGTGCAGATCATCGACAATGGCCCTGGCATCCCGCCGCAAATTCAGCCGCGCCTATTCGATCCGTTTTTCACAACTAAGCCTGTAGGTGAGGGGACAGGCTTAGGGTTATCGATCTGCTATCGAATCGTGGTGGACCACCATCAGGGTTCGATTCGCTGTGAGAGCAAACCAGGTCAGGGAACGATTTTTGTGGTGGAAATTCCCTTGGGTTAGGCTGAGGTCGGCGCTACAGCGTGTTTAATGAACTATTGCCTTAACCTCCTACCCAGTGGCTTAGGCCTGTGAGTCTGCCCCTTTCTCCTTTGCAAACTGCAAATCAGCGCCCAGCACACCGCCTTGATGTGCTTTGGATGAGCGGTTTACTACTCGCTGCTCTGCTGCTCTATACTCTGGTGCTTGGGGAGGTGCCCCTGCGTGACTGGGATGAAGGCACCCATGCTCAAGTCGCACGTGAGATCTGGCAAGCTCCGCCTCACAGCCTGACCTGGCTCTACCCGACCCTTTCCGGTGAGCCTTATTTGAACAAGCCACCGTTGATGCACTGGCTGATGGCCTTGAGTTACCGCCTCGGTGGTGTGCATGAATGGACTGCCCGCTTGCCGGGCACGTTACTCAGTGCCTTCTCGGTGCCCTTGCTTTACCTGTTAAGCCGTGAAGCGGTAGGGTCTCGCTTGCCAGCCCTAATGACGGCCCTGGTGTATCTAACTCTGCTGCCAGTGGTGCGGCATGGGCGCTTGGCCATGCTCGATGGCGCAGTGCTGTGCTTTTGGCTAATCATGGTCTGGTCAGCCTTGCGTGCCCGTCGCGATCTGCGTGCTTGCCTGGGGTTGGGGCTAGGGCTGGGCTTAATCTGCCTGACCAAAGGCTTACTGGGTCTGTTGTTGCTCAGCGTGGTCTTGGCCTTTCTCGCCTGGGACACCCCTCGTCTGCTGCGCTCAGGTTATCTGTGGGGCGGCCTGCTCCTGGGACTGGTGCCGATAGGAGCCTGGTCTGTGGCTCAGTGGCAGCACTACGGCGAGCAATTTGTGCAAACCACTATTTTGAGCCAATCTTTCAGCCGCATTACTAGCGGTGTAGAAGGCAATGGGGGGCCGCCCTGGTACTATCTGCTGGAACTGCTCAAGTACACTTGGCCCTGGCTGATCTTCCTGCCCCGAGGGGTCAGTCTGGCTTGGGAGGACCGCAACCGCAGTTGGGGCAAGTTGGCCCTGGTTTGGTCGGCGCTGTATCTGCTGGCGATTTCGGTGATGGGCACCAAGCTACCTTGGTACATTTTGCCTCTGGAGCCAGCCTTGGCCTTGCTAGTTGGGGTTGAGCTAAGCGCTCTGTGGCGAGGGCAACACCCGTTCCAAAAAGGCGGAGCCCTCATGCTGATGCTGGGGGCAAGCTTGCTCAGTTGCCTGTGCTTCTACGAGCTGTACACCCTGATTGCGGCTCCCGGTTCAGCAACGGATTCTTTGGCTCTGATCCTGACTTTGTCCGCAGCGGCTTTGACGCTGTGGGTTGGCGCGCGGCTGCTCTGGCAGCAGGATCGGCAGGCGATTCCGGTGCTGCTATGGGGCATGTATGTGTCATTACTGCTGCTCATCGGCTCTGGTTTCTGGCTTTGGGAGTTGAACGAGGCTTATCCGGTGCGCCCAGTGGCAAATCTATTGCGGCAACATTTGCCAGCGACGGCAACCGCCTACACCTCGTTTGGGTCCTACCGACCTTCGCTCTACTTCTACAGCGAACGCCACGTCGAGCCGCATTCACTTGAGGAGTTACAGCGCATCTGGCAGCAAGACGCTCATCCGTTTCTGCTGCTAGATGCGCCTGCCCTCAAGAGGCTGTCGCTGCCTCAGGCCGACTCTTTAGGTCGTGCAGTGGGCTGGGTCTTGATAGAACGGACGCCTAAGTCTGGCCAACCAGAACTGGAGGTCCGTCAGCCTAGTGAGGTTAACCGCTTCAAAATTGCTGCCACTGGCGCGCTTGTGCCACACCTGCCTAAACCTGCTTGAGTTAATCTGCTTGAATCGAGGTTGACCTGGGGGCTCGAACTCAGAGCTTGTACTACTTGAACCTAAATTTCACTACGCTCTTGGGCAGATGAACCGGCTAGTGAGCTGATCCAGATTGAGTGAGGAACTCTTGTGGAGACTCAAGCAATGACTCAGAGCCAAGGCACTCAAGCCATTAGCAACCTGGAGTACGATCTGCTGACCGTACTGCAAAATAAGTCTGAAGCCCTAAAGGCATATGACACCTACAAACAAGACGCTGAATCGCTGGGTTCTCAGCCCTGTGCAGAATTGTTTGAACGGCTAAAGCAAGCTGACCTGCAGCATGCGCAGGAAATCCGTCAGCACCTGCAACAAGTGATGCAGAACGGCAAGATGTAGTTCGGTTGTCGAAAGATGACTTAGGAGCCAGATAGAAGCCTGAACCAACGGCTTCCATCTGGCTCTTAAATCTGTTTCGGCTTAAATCTATTTTGGCCCAGATTTGTTTTGGCTAGTCTGTAAATGATTTGAAATGGTTTGGCTAAGTAGCTGGCGAGCCAAGTCAGTGTTGCAGAAAAGTCTGAAAAAAGCAGGCTTAAAACTAATGAACCAAACCAGCAAGAAACTATCAAGCCAAACTACTTAGGGAGTTGCTTTCACAGCTAGAGGGTTGGGCTGGCGATTAGCAACGGGCTCTTGAGCTATTACTGTGGGTCGGGGTTTCAGGGCAACGTCTTCTGCCCAAGCCGAGTGATAGCGCACCTCAATCGATTGCTCATTGGCATTGAGCAGATCTAAATCACCGCGCATAGCGTTCCAGTTGTTTTGTTGCAAGAAGTTTGGCTCAGGCCCAACGCCACGAAAACCACCGCCAGAATAATTGACTGGAACTTCGTCTAAGCTGCGAACAAACCGTTCGCCATTCCAGTGCCAGTCAGAAGCGGGCCAGTAAACAGCAGGCGTATCGGGGACACGAACTGCCTGCTCCGGCAGGGGTGAAATCCCCGTGTTGATGGTTGCCGTAAAGCCTGGCTCATAACGGATTTCGTAGCGGCCCGTGGGGTTAGCTTCAGTCAGGTTTAAGGGCATCCACCACAGAACTTCAACCGGACCGGCATCTGGCTGTAGCGTTGTGGTTCCTGGCTCTTTTTGAGTCAGACTCTTAAAGAGCGCCAAGCCGGATTGGGGTAGCTCGGCTGTGGCCGTAAACCGCCAGCAAGACCAGCTTTGAGTCACTTCGGGATTTGCCCATTGCAAGGCACAAACCCCGTTACCAGTGCTGACCCAGAGAGTATCTTGTTCAAGCTTCAATTTTTGCGGTATGGCACCAACTATGGGACTGTTGTTGACGTTGTAAGAGGTCATCGAACCCTGGTTAGGATCTTGCACTCCAGGGCGATAAGCGACTAGGCCCAAGCTGGAAAGAGACGGATTACCTTCGCCAGAGCGCATGGTGCCCAGCCAAAAGGTTGGTGCGGTTGGTTTGCCCGTAATTGCTAGATCAGTAATTTGCTGAATCTGTAAGGTCTTGGGTTTAACCAGTGTTAATTTCTGGGTTTTGGGGTCATAGTTGACCAGGGTAGCAATACCGGCATTCCCTTCCCCTTGTTGGGAGGTGACTGCCCACCAGAGCTGATTGTTATAGACGACTGGTGTGGTTGCTGAAGCAGAGCCCAAGCCCACTCCCACCCCCGCTTGTTTCACTTCCTCTAAGGTGTAGAGCACCTGCTGCTGGGGCGGGCTACTCTGAGCTTTACCTACCTCGAAAATGACTTTGTCATCGCGAGTCAGGGCTCGATATTCGTAAGTTTGATCCTGGAATTCGACCCGGTTTAGAGGTGGATTGCTAGCTTGCTGATAACTTTCTGGTCTAGCAAGTTCTGCGGGTAAAGTACCCGGTTGAACCGTCCAGGATTGGTTGGCTCGACAATAAACGAAATCGTATTCCCGAGCTTGAAACTTGATTGTGTCGCTATCACTAACAATGTTGCGAGGGCGATAGTCAAAGCGGTCATTAGCATTCACGAAGTTGACAGTGGCTTTGGAACCATCCGCTTCATAGAATGAGGTGCTAGGCGTAGGCAAGTCGCTAACTGGGGCAGGACAATTGGCCGGCGGTTCAGTTGCAGTGGGACTGCCAGAGACAAGATTCGGTGCAGACCTTGCACAAGCACCGAGCAAACAGGCCAGACCAAGTAGCGAGGCGACTCTCATGAGCAATTTCGGATCCAGAGGCAGGGACTAAACGAAGGTAGCGACCAAAATCAAGGCTCGGAATTGAGCTGACCTAGTTGGGGAGCAGGAAGTTCCCAGGCTTAGGCTCACACCGTCCAGGCGCTTTTGCCCTCATCCAATGGATTCACCTAGTCGAGTGATTTTTGCGCCCCAAAACAGTTTGTTTGGCAGCAAAGGGGCAATCAGAGCATAGAATCAACTCTTAAAACATTACGAGCAAACTGAATTCAAAGCTCTGTTTGTGCATTTTCAACCGCAGTTGACACCGTTTTTTTGCTTTTTTTACTTTAGGTTTTTAATTTATGTTGAGCCTCAAGTCTTCGTGTTTAAGAATACAAAAAACAGCGTTCTAGCTCTCTAAAATCCGGGCTGATGTTGCAGGCCTTTAGAGGCATGGAGAATGATTGATGGCGCAACATGAGCACGATTCCGAGCAAAATCCTCGATCGGATCATGGAGTAGGTCATGACTGTAATGATCACACGCATGGCTTAGCAAATCTTGATTCGGAAGTGAGTGAACCGGATCCCCCAGCGCAATTTTTATCGAAGCAGTCGCGGCGGGCCTTTTTAGTTTCTAGCGGGGCCGCCGCAGCGTTAGGTGCAGATTACGCAGTTGGTTTCTTACGCAACCCAGAACAAGCCCAGGCAGAAACCGTTGCAGCCGCTGATTCAATTCGCGATGCTGGTAATATTCACATCCTCAAAGCCACACCACAGACTTGCTTTTGGGGCTTTTTTGATAAAACTCTGCCTCCCGTTTTGACGATTGACTCTGGCGATATTGTCTATGTCGAAGCCCTCACACATCACGCAGGGGATGCTCCCGATTTACTGATGGATACGGGGGTCAAAGAAGTCTATGACAAGGTAACTGACCGGGGCCCAGGCGTGCATGTGATGACTGGCCCGATTGCCGTCCGAGGCGCGGAGCCAGGCGATACGCTGATGGTCCGAATTCTGAAAACTCAGCCACGGCTGCCCTATGGCAGTAACATTGCTGCCCACTGGGGCTACCTCTACGACGCCTTCAAAAAAGAGCGCATTACTATCTATAAACTCGACTTTGAGGCGGGTCTAGCTCAACCAGCATTTGCCTATGATTTCAAAGGGCGACCGCTGTATGACAAAGCCGGTTTTGTAACTGCTCCTGATGCTGCTAGCCGTCAACCTTTCAAAACCAAAGTTGCGATTCCTATGCGTCCTCACTTCGGCGTTATGGGTGTAGCGCCAGGTGAAAGTGGGCGGATTAACAGTATCCCACCGGGTCCTTTTGGCGGCAATATTGACAACTGGCGCATCGGCGCTGGAGCCACGATGTATTACCCGGTTTTCAATAGAGGAGCCAATTTCTTTATCGGTGATCCGCACATGGCTCAAGGTGATGCCGAACTGGCTGGCACTGCAATTGAAGCTTCGCTCAATGGCTATCTTCAGATCTTTGTGATCAAAGATTTCCCCATTACCAATCCCATTCTGGAAACTGATACCCATTGGATTACCCACGGCTTCAATGAAGACCTCAACAAGGCCATGCGTCAATCAGCGGATCAAATGTTGAAGTTTCTACAAACGAAGCGAGCCATGAGCGCTGATGAAGCCTACACCTTGATGTCTGTTGCGGTAGATTTTGGCGTGACACAGGTGGTGGATATGCGCCAGGGCTGTCATGCGGCGCTGCCCAAGAGCCTGTTCTTGCCCACACCCTATTCAAGCTAAGGCTGCATGAGTTCTAGGGGTAGTCTCACCACTCAATCCACCTGCAAGCTGCCCCTAGTCATACTCAAACCGTTTAGCTCAGGCAATACTTCTTAACGCTTCACCCCTCTCAAACGCTCGTTGCAAGCCGAGGGCACTGGTAGACTGATGACACTAATCCTCAGTTAGCAAGCGTTCAGGTCAAAGCAAGAGACGATGGTAGATTCCCTTCATAAAGCAGACTCGCTCCAAGAGCAGCGCCCCGGCGTGAAGGTTCCGTCTAAGGACACGATCCTGACGCCCCGCTTCTACACCACCAACTTCGAGGAGATGGCTGAGCTGGATATCTCCAGCCGAGAAGCTGACTTTCAGGCACTCCTAGATGAGTTCCGCACGGACTACAATCGTCACCATTTCGTGCGTGGGGATGCCTTCAATCAGTCGCTGGATCACCTCGACCCGGAAGCCCGCCGCTTGTTTGTCGAGTTTCTAGAGCGTTCTTGTACTGCTGAATTTTCAGGCTTTCTGCTTTATAAGGAACTCTCACGCAAGCTCAAAGACAGCAGCCCTGTTTTGGCGGAATGCTTCAACTTGATGAGCCGTGACGAGGCGCGTCATGCAGGTTTCCTCAACAAGGCCATGTCAGACTTCAATCTGGCGCTGGACCTGTCATTCTTAACCAAGAGTAAGAGCTACACCTATTTCGCACCCAAGTTTATTTTCTACGCGACTTATCTGTCCGAGAAAATTGGCTACTGGCGCTACATCAAAATCTATCGCCACCTGGAAGCGCATCCCGAAAATCGCATCTACCCCATCTTCCAATTCTTCGAGAATTGGTGCCAGGATGAAAGCCGCCACGGTGACTTCTTCGCGCTGTTGATGAAGTCGCAGCCCCAGTTTTTGAATGACTGGAAAGCGAAGTTGTGGTGCCGCTTCTTCCTGTTGTCGGTGTTCGCCACCATGTACATGAACGATGTGGCTCTCCGTCCTGAGTTTTATCAACTCCTGGGCATGAATCCTCGCGATTATGACTTGGATGTGATCGAGAAGACTAACCGTGATGCCGCTAAGGTTTTCCCAGTTGTTCTCGATACGGCCAATCCGGAGTTCACCGCTCGCCTGGATAATTGCGTGGACAAGGCTCGTAGACTGTCTGCCATTGGCAAATCTAATGCTCCGGCACTGATCCAGTCCTTGCAAAAGGTACCTCCGATTCTGGGCATCGGCTGGCAATTGATCCGCCTGTATTTTATGAAGCCAGTGCCTGCTGCGGCACCGGGAACTGTCCGTTAATTCAAGGCATGAAGCAATTAAATTGGGGCGGATCTGAAAGTCAGGTCCGCTTTCTTTTGGGATTCACCCTCGCGTGCGGGATTGGCTGTAGTGTTGGTGGCTGGCAAGCCCCTCTGCTGGCCCAAACCGCTACGCCGACCCCACAAGCCAGCCCCTCACCGAACCCCGATCTCGATTTGCCCGCAGGCACTCTAGAGCAAAGCCCGGTACTGCGACGTTGGCTAGAAAAGCCGCCGGATGTGCTGGATGATATTCGGCGCGACCCTAGTTTTCCAACCCGGATTCAAGTGGGGCCGACTCGTTCTCTCGAAGATGAGCGTGGCGGTTTTGCTGTGGGCGTAGAAGATGTGTTTGTGGGGCGCACAGGTCTCACTTTCAGCAGCCAATATCAGCAGACGGGCGATGATAGCCGCTTGCAGGCGCATGCTCGTTACTACCTATTGCCGTTGGGTTCTCGCTTCAATTTCGCACCGCAAGTTGGCTACGGTCAGGCGTATTTGCAGGGGGACCGCACGAGCGGCGTGGACATAGGTTACAAGGTGATTTTGGTGTTGTCGCGCGGCAGTTCGGATATCAACTTCAGTCAGTCCTGGATTAAGCCAGGGAGCGATAACGAAACGCGATTGACTCGCGTGGGGGTGGGCTATGCGCTCACGCGTGATCTGCGTCTGGCTACCGATTTCCAGTGGCAGCGCACGGGCGAACGTAGCGACCGTCGCGCTGGTTTGCTCCTGGAGTGGACACCTTAATTAACATCTGAGTCCAACTCCCAGTTGTAGGCTGAGGGAAAACGGCAGGGTGAAAGAGATGACCCACGTTCCCAAGAATCGCCTAAGAGTTGCTCGGCGTTGGCTGCTGCTTACCTGCGGTGCCGCTGCTGGCATGAGTATTGTTGGCATGAGCAGTGCTGGCATGAGTGCTATATCTCAAGCTCCAGCTTCAAGCCCAACTTGGTTTAGGCCACAAGCTGGGCTTGAAACAGGAGGGCCCATGCAAGTCGCGGTAAACCCGCCCCCACCAACGGGCGCTCAGATTGTGTTCAACAGTGAAGATTTTTATAATCTCAATGGCTGGACCGACTTGAGCCAAGCGGTGACTTGGGGCAACAGCACGGTGGCCCGCTCGGCCTTCACGACGGGCAGCTATGTTCAGCTCACTCGGACCGGCAGCAACAACACGGTGGGCTTGACTGGCTACAGCACCCCTAGTAGCCTGCGCACTTTTACGGCCCTCGACCACCGCTTCGCGACGCCAATTAACCACGCCACCAACATTGTCACCATTGACTTTCGCGCGGCTTGGACCAAACTCGATACCAGTGGGGCGGGCGAGAACGGGCGTTTCATGGTGGTGTTGACCCACAGTTATCCGACTAGCGGCTTGGATACGACGCTCAATAAACGTTTGAATGATTTTTCGACGACCTGGTGGGCGCGTCCGGCCTATCATCTGCGCATTCGCTCTGGCAACAATACCAGTGCCACGGCTTTGTTGCAGTACGGCGGCGGTCGCAGTAACTTGGGCGAGTTTGAAACCTATGATGCCAACCGAGATGGCAGGCCCGATTGGTGGCTTCCCGGTTTTATTTCGGGAGCCAATGGCGTCTCACCGGGTACAGCTGCGGATTTCCCCAGCAATAGCTGGGTGCGCACGCCTCAGGGTATTGCTTCAACCTCATTCCGCAACTACCGCTATGTGGTGAAACCGGATGCGCAAGAGGTCTGGTACGACGCCAATGACAACGGCACTTTTGAAAGCACCGAACTAAAAGCCCGGATGCCGCTGCCTCAAAGCTCGACGGCTCCGCTCTATTACTACTTCCCTAGGTTTGAGGGCATTCGGCTATATTGGCGCGGGGCGGGTGGTCCCGATGCTTTGGGCAGTGACCCAGGCCAGGTATTGGTGGATCGCCTGGTGGTCTCGGTCAGACCGCTTTAGGCGGCGGACTCAAGTTGCTAGGAGGCGAAGCCAAGTGAGTGGGGAGGCAGCTCGCCTTGCGATCAGCGCGTCCTTACTTGCGTGAAGGCGGACCTCGGTTACGCGCGGGCAAGTGTTGCTTGCTGGGGACCGGGCCTTGAGCGCGATGAATGGGTTCAGCAGCGCTAAGGTCGCGTAGTTCGCAACTGGTAGTGCTGTTGTCGCCACAATTGACGCCAGGTTTCCAGCACGGCTTCGGGATAGCGAAACTGCTGACACTCGCGTTTGATAATTTCCCCTAGCCAATCGAGCATGGGTAGATCGGCACAAGCCTGGATGCTCTTGGCACAGGCTTCGGCCCACTCAGCAAAGGCGCGGTAACTGACGAACTGACCGCCGCGATCGGTACGATGCACAAAGAGTTGATGCGGCCAATGTTCGATGCGATGAATCATCGATTCGGGAATTCCTAAATAGCGAGCGACTTTGCTAAACGAAAGACAAAGTTGCGGCTGCAAAACCTGCGTTAGGCGCATGGAAAAGAGGCTCCAAAACTTGGGTCCAAAAATGCTGGCAAGGGGATGGAAAGGGCAATTCAGACAATTGAACTGCCCCAACGATTCAGGTGAAGACCAAGCACAGAGCGATTGCTCAGCGTACCTGCGCCTGCCTTGGCGGGTGAATCACAAGTGATACACTCTCCTCAGCCTCCAAACCTTAAGTAAGTTTGGGGGTCAGCTATCTAGGGCTGGTTGCTACAGTTCCTAGGTAGCGTTCATCAACTGAACTGAGATTGCAATCTACAGCAGTTAAAGCCAATTGGCAAGTAGGGCTTGCAAAATTCTTTGAAGAAGATTCTGTTTCAGTGTGGGTAGTTGCTGAGTGCCTAATAGACAAAAACGTCAATACTCATCGACCTCTCCGGTGCAACCTCTCCATGAACCATCCGCCTGATTCTTTCTGTGGTTTCGCGGCTGAAAACAAGTTCACCGCAACGTGCACACACTTTTGCAGGAATGTTTTCAACCAAGACAGGTTTGCTGTCAATCTGAAACACTTCACTGACAAGTTCCTCATGGAACTCTACTGAGCCGCAGACATCACATTGAGACATCCCTACCTCCGTCTTGAATAATCAATCCACTGGATTGGGTCAGGCTCGTAAATCGTAATGATCTTAACTAACTCTGCATCAATGACTGAGACCTGAAGATGTAGAGGTCGGCCTGCACTCGTAAAACCCAGCAACAGACAGCTCAGAGAGTATTTATCATCCGGATAATCCTCAATTAAGATTGCATCCTTTCCAACCTCTCTGATTTCATATTCACTGATATTGCGCTCAACTGTCCGCCTGAACGCGTGACGGCTAAACTCAAATTGCCCAGAGCAAAGCTGGCCTCGAATCTCTTCAATTGATTTCACAAGGGATTGTACCGCGTCATCTAAGCCCACAGCCTCTTTAGATACTTCTGGCATCTTATACAGCCAGTACAGCCAGAGAGGTCCCACCCTAGTTTCTAAGACAAATCTGCAACACTAAAGAGTAAGGAAAGCGTAAGGGCAACTCATCTGAGGACTAAGGCAATGGTTCAAGCGCTACAGACCGGACTAGACACCCTCAAAAACGCGAAGCTGCTTAGCCCCAAGCTCCGCACGCGCCGACTGGTCAATCATTTGCTACCGATCCCCGCCACACCAATCTTGCGCATCGGTCAGATCCCGCCTGATTTTGAATTGCCTCTGATCGAACCTGATCCCCAACCCGATAGCGAGCCAGCCAAGATTCGCCGCTCAGAGTTTTGCAAAACTCACCGCTTCACCGTGCTCTCGTTCACGCGCATCTTCTCCGATGAGCACTACTGCCCCCTGTGCTTCCCCCATCAAATCGCCCTGCGAGACAACATCAAACAGATCCGGGATCTAGGCGCTGAGGTATTGATGGTGGCGGGCATCCCGAGCGATCAAGGTCGCAAAGTCATCTCAGACTTACACCTCAATTACCCCGTTCTGTCTGACCCCAACTGCGGCACTTTTCGGCTCTACCACACCGGCCAAGCTCTAGGCGCACCACTCCCTGCCACATTCATCCTCGATAACCACGGGCGTCTGCGCTACCAATATCTTTTCCGCTTCCAAGAAGCAAATCCACCAATTAATGAAATCTTGCAAACATTGATCTCCTTGCAAGTGCCCTAGGGTAGGAACTACCTACCTGGGTGATGTGGTTTGTAGTGCACCCGTTTTGAATAAAACCTGGGGTGTTAGGGCCTCATGCAACCAAGCCCAGCGTGGCAGGGATAGCCCTACCGATCAGCTGACAGGCGGATATTGTTCGCGTTAAAGCGCGGCCTCAATCCGGTGCGTCTGCCCCCGCAACTGAACACTGATTTTTTAGAATCCGGGAGAGCTAAACGAATGCCTGCAGACCTTTTAACTCGCAAGCGGACTCATTTTGTACTGTGGCGGCCCAGAGTGACCGAGCCTCAACCGACGCTCTACATCGGTCGCGCTCCCCAGGATCGCCGAGACTTTCGGGAAATCCCCCTCCAACCTGACGAGTCGTTTCGCGACCTATGGCAAGTCGCCGCTCAAGATTGCGGCCTAGCCGAGGGGCAGGTTTACTTCTACTGGTTCAAAGTCTGCGACACCAACGCCTACAGCAGTGGCTATCGCGTTCTCTACTGCACTGATCCCCTGGCCTACACCGTTGATCGGCGCTTTCTGGCTCCCGCCCCAGGCGAGGTGGGAGGAGCCGAGAGCGGTGATCCGGCTGGCGTCGTCCTCTATCAGCAAGGCCAACTCATCCCCTGCGATCCCCAAGGTCAAACTGTCAACTGGGAAGGAGAGCCCGATCTCTCAACCCTACCCACCAATAACCAGCTAGTTATCTACGAATTGCCAACTCGCTGGGCACAGAGCGCTTCCGATGGCCATGTCGTCTTCGGCAATGGCACCTTCCGCGATGCCCTAGCTCTACTGGAGCACGAAACGACAGCACCAGATTTCGCAACCGTGGCCGCGCTCGACCGAGGCCACGCCCATCTAGTCGAGCTGGGAGTGAATGCCCTGGAACTTCTGCCAGCCAGCGATAGCGATGACAAGCGCGAATGGGGATATGGCACCGCTAATTATTTCGCTGCTGACTTCGATTTAGGCAGTCCCGATTCCCAAAAAGCCCCAACAGCCTCGACCGATTTAAGCCACCTGATTAAAACTTGCCACCGCCAGGGTCTGCGCTTCTTCTGCGATATGGTGATGGCGTTTTCGCGCAATAACCCCTACAGCAACATCAATTTCTTAGACTTCTACGTCAAACATGCCAGTGGCGATCCCGAACAGGGCAGCCGCGATGGTTTCGGTGGCGATCTATTCAAATACAACTACTGGGTTGAAGGCTATCACCCAATCACGGGCCAAAAAGCCTGGTTTGTGCCTGCACGGGAATATTTAAAAGCCCATGTTGCTCATTGGCTGGAATATTACCGAGTTGATGGCTTGCGTTTGGACAGTGTCAACAACATTGCCAGCTACGACTTTCTGCAAGAATTCAAAGACTTTGCGCGACTTCTATGGGACAAGCGGGGCGGCAGTGGCGACCGCTTTTTGGTCGTGGGTGAAGACCTCAGTGTGCCATTGAGTTGGATCCAGCAAAATCGACTGGATGGACTGTGGAATGAGAAATTTAAGCAGATTGTGCGCCAGGTGATCTTAGGGCGCAATTGGTCAGATGAACCCAGCTTTGAGTGGAGCGTGCGCAAGCTAATCGATTGCCGCTTGTTGGGTTTTAGCGATGGCTCTCAAGCGGTTAATTACCTGACCTCTCACGATATCGGTGGCCTCGGTAATGAGCGCTTCTACAACTGGTTAGCCAATAATGGCGTCTACGAGACTGAGGAACGGATCAAATTAGCTTTCGTCTGTTTGCTCACCGCCGTGGGAACGCCCATGATTCTGGCAGGCGATGAATTTGCCGACCAGCAAGATCTAGACCTCAACAACGAACACGGCAGCAACAAACAAGTTGATCCCGTCAATTACAGTCGTGTCAGTGAAGATTGGCGGCAGCGTATTTTCCAATATGTGGCTCGGCTCACCCGCTTCCGCACCACCTCGCCAGCCTTAGCTGTCAATGACACTCAGTTTTTGCACTCTGATTTTTCTGAGGGCAAGCGGGTACTAGTCTGGAAACGCGGTCAGGGCGATCAAATTGCCGTTGTCGTTGCCAACTTCTCTGATTACGGCACACCACCCAATTCAGACTACAAAGTCCCCAACTGGCCTGGCATTTCTGCTGGCAAAACCTGGCGCGAAATCACTCAAGATCGGGCTGTACCGCAGGAGTGGGTTGGCCGCGAACCGGTTTATCCCTGGGAAGCCAAAGTGTATGTCCCGGTTTAGAACTCATTCAGTTAGAAGTGAGCCCATGCAGCTCGCTCGTTGCTAAAGACTAACTCGTGGCTAAAGACTAATAAGAGGGGCTGGATCACCCAGCCCCTCCAAACATGACAGCCAGTAGATGGCTCTCTTACTGAGTCGCGAGACTCCTAGTAGCGAGACTCAGTACGGCTCACTTCGTTGGGATCGCGATAACGTGCTGGCTCCTCAGGACGACGGAGCAGACCAGCCAAACCGGACAGACCCAGCAAGCCTAGCCAACCCCAATCGAAGTCGCGGTCGCCTTCAGTGTTCGCGGTGGTGGGCGCAGGGGCAGGGCTAGCAGTGGTATCCGCCGCATCAGGGGAAGCAGTCGTGCCACCCGTGGTGTCTGGAGCCGTCGTGGTGCCTGTGGTGCCAGGAGCGGTCGTGGTGTCTGCGCCAGTTCCAGTTGTGCCCGGTGCCCCAGTCGAACCAGGGAAAGTCGTGCCTGTGCCTGTGCCTGTGCTGCCAGTACCGGTGCCGGTATCCGCGCCAGTGCCCGCACCCGTACCACCAGGAACCGTGGTGCCCGTGCTACCCGTACCACCCGGTGCAGTCGTGGTGCCAGTGCCGCCGGGAGCGGTAGTCGTGCCAGTGCCAGCGCCGGTGCCAGTACCTGCACCAGTACCACCCGGAGCGGTAGTACCGGAGGTACCCGTGCCACCAGGTGCAGTGGTCGTGCCTGTGCCACCCGTGCCACCTGTACCGCCCGAAGACTGAGCAGAAGCAGGCAGGGTTGAAGTCATAACACCCAAGCTTAAGGCAAGGACACTAGCCCCAAGCAATCTTGACCAGCCATAAATTTTCATCGTCGAACTTCCTCTCTGAGTTGAATGATTTAGAAAATCTCTAAGGTAGACACGCGCTTCTGAAAATTGCGCGTCACTTTTAGCAGCGCATATCGCTACCAAGCTAAAGATTTACTGCAACAGCAGAATCAATCTAGGGAAGTAAAGCGTATCTAAAGAGGCTCTATCAAAGGGGAGACTAAAAAATTAGAGCAAATGTGATCAGGAACGCGCTCATTTTTTCAGCTATTGCTGAGCAGAACCCTTGCATAAACATTCGATTAACGAATCCCAATATTAAAGGATATTCAGTTGCGACGGCTCGGCCCAACTACAGTCAAACGCTACAGCTGTTCTTCGCGGTTCTCACAGGCGTTGTAGTAGCGAAGTCAGCTGATTGCGCAGTTCGCTGTTATCAGCAGGGGTCAAATCGAGTGCTTTTTGCAAATCAGAACGGGCGCTTTGGTTATCACCCAACTTGTTGTAAATCAAACCGCGATTGGCAAACGCAACCGGATCTTGGCTGCCCAATTCAATAGCTCGATTGTAATGTCCGAGTGCCGCATTCCAGGCGCCCAAACTCCCTTGGATATTGCCACAAGTATTGTAAGCATCCAGATAGCGAGGGCTCAATTCAATCGCCTTTTGGCAAGATTGCAACGCCTCTCTAGATTTCTTCTGCGATTGCAAAGCAGCAGCCCGAATGTTGTAGGCTGCTGCATAACTGGGGTTGAGTTGAATTGCTCGATTTAGATCTTGAAGGGCAGGTCCCATTTTGCCCTGAAAGTAGTAAGCAGAGCCTCGATTGTTGTAGGCAACAGCTTGCTTGGGGTCTAGCTTTAGAGCGGCATTGGCCCGGTCGATCGCTGCTTGCCATTGTTTGGCTTGCACTGCTAGAAAGCTGGCACAGGTTTGCCCTAAAGCTGATTCTGGGTCCTGAGCAGTGACGGCTTCGCAATCAGCTTTGGCTCCAGCGTTGTCACCCTCAGCCGCCTTGATCAAGCTGTCTCGGAATTTAGCCTGGAGATCAGCGTTTGGTGCAGCCTGGGCTGTGTCAGTCGCCACGGGCGTGGCCGTGGCTGTAATGGGAGCTTTGGGCTTGCTATTGAAGGCACTCAAAAGCCCAAACCCCAGCACTAACACACCTACCCCCACCCCACCCCACAGCAGCCGACGGTCGGGGAGGCGGAGGGGTTGAGTAGGCGCAGGCGTGAGCGAGGTTTTGGTTCCGGATTCGGTTGTAGTTTTAGCTTTAGCCTTAGGTTTCTGGGGCTCGTTCAGCTTCGCTGGCGCGACCACCTCAGTGTCAGCTCTGCTGATTGAGGCTGTCTCTGAGGCAGCCGGGGCTGACCCCACGCGAATGGTTGCTCCCAGGTCTGGACTTGAAGATTGGTTGACTTGGCCTAACGCCTTCAAGAGTTCATCAACTGTCTGCGGACGATCGGCTGGTTGCTTCGCCAGACAGGACATGACGAGGTCATTGACTGCCGCTGGCAAAGCGGCAGTCCCACCAATCGCCTTGAGGGACCGGGGCTGTTCCTGGTTGTGAACTCGATACCAATGGGCAAAAGAGTCTGAGTTGCTCGGGATTGAAGTAGCGTTGCTCCTGAGTGGATGCGTCCCAGACAGCATCTCGTACATGATCAGACCCAAGCTGTAGATGTCCGAGCGGGCATCCAATTCCCGACCTTCCATCTGCTCTGGCGAGGCATATGCCAGGGTGCCAATGAAAGCTTGCGTTTGCACTGAGAGCGTTCCCTGTTCGCCCAAAAACTTGGCAATGCCAAAGTCTAGTACCTTCACCAGCTCGCCCATGCTGGCATCCTCTTGCACCAAAATATTGCTGGGTTTGAGGTCGCGGTGCACCAGGTTTTGATGTCGCCCCTCAATTACCAGCCCTTCATGCACTTGTCGCAGACCCAAGCAAATCTGTCGGACCAACGACAAAAAGCGGTGCAAGGCCACAGGACCTGGCTGCATGATTTCCCGCAGCGTCCGGCCTTCTAGATACTCCATCACGTAGAAGGGTAGCCCATCGGCGGTAAAGCCATAATCACTCACCCGCACCACGTGGAGGCTGCGCTGACTAAGCAAAGCACAGGCTTGAGCTTCCCGTTCAAAGCGACGACGCGTTAAGTCGTCGGGCAGCGTCTGAGTCAGCGTCTTGAGCGCAACCAACATGCCACCGAGCACGCTGTCTTGGGCTAAGTAGACTCGCCCCATACCGCCTTGGCCTAGCAATCGGACCAAGTCGTAGCGGCCTGCAATCTGGGTGCCTAGCAAAGGATCGGGAGGTGGATCGAAGTTTCGCAAGGGTGACGTCACAGAGAAAACCTGCTGCTACATCTTAATATTCAGACTTCACTCACTCCTATCAGGTTTCAGGAAACCCCTGATTGCCTGTTCTTGGTTGCGGAAACTGCAACACTGCGCACATAGGCACTAGAGAAGTGCCAAAGTACCCCTAGAACCGAAGCTGATTATCTTAACCGTGAGGAAGAACTGCATGAGCGCTCTACTAAAGCCCATCTCATCCAAAACAAAGCTACTGGGCTTACCGATTTTGCTAGCTATGGTTAGCCTCAACTGGCTACCGCCAGCACCCGCCTTCGCTGCTGATGAAACGCCCAAACAACGCATCATAACCGTCACAGGTCGAGGCGAAGAACCAGTCCAAACCACTAAGGCGGAAGTTCAATTAGGCGTTCAGATCCAAGGCCAAACTGCACAAGAAGTGCAACGTCAGGTTGCCGAGCGTTCGGCTGCGGTAGTGCGCTTTCTGCAGGGACAACAAGTGGAGCGGTTACAAACCACTGGCATCAACCTGTCTCCCACCTACGACTATTCCAATAATCGTCAGCGCCTAGTGGGTTACACCGGTCAGAACACTGTGAGCTTCCGAGTGCCTGTCGAAAAGGCTGGACCATTGCTAGACCGAGCAGTATCTGCAGGGGCAACCCGGATTGACTCGGTCAACTTTGTTGCACCAGAAGCTGGCATTCGCGAGGCACGAGCAACGGCCCTACGCGAAGCGGTTGAAGATGCCCGCGCTCAAGCCAACGCCGTATTGGCTACGCTCGGTCATACCGCACAAGTTGTGCAAACGATTCAAGTCGATGGCGGTAACGTGTCGCCCCCAGTCCCCTACCTCATGAACCGAGCTGAGCTGAGTCAGGCCGCCGATAAGGCGCCAACCCCTGTCGTAGGTGGTCAACAGCAAGTTCAAGCCGCCGTCACGCTGCAAATCACTTACTAGAATCACTCCTCAGCCAGCAACTTCTCAGCAAGCAACACAAGCCGCTCAAAAACCTCCATATATATCCCTTTCCTACTCAGCTCGACTTGATGGGGAAGGGATGTGTTTTGTATGGAATTCCAGTTTAGGGATCAAGTCAGTCATACTCGGTCATCGGATAGATCCCAGACACCATAAGTACATTGTAAAGTTCTGTTAAGCGCGAAGTGCCAACTTGCTTTGGGCTTAAAAATCTGCGTATCCAAGAACTTACGAACTCAAATTAATTCGTCTGGAGATTTGCTGTGACACAATTCTGGCTCTGGATAGGGGTCATCGGTATGGCCTCAGGATCCATCTTCTTTGGCGTTGGTGCCCACAACGCCAAGAAAGAATCTTGGAGGGCGATTTTTATTCTTAACTTCTTCATCACTGCCATCGCTTCTGCACTCTATTTAGCGATGGCCCTAGGACAGGGGGTTAATGTTATTCAAGATCGCACAACCTATTGGGTTCGCTATGTCACCTGGTTCTTATCAACACCATTGCTACTTTTAGATCTTGCTTATCTGGGACGCACGAGCGTGCCCCTTGTAGGCAGCCTGCTGGGTGCCAATGCTTACATGATTGCGACCGGTTTTGTGGCAACTATTTCACCAAAACCGATTAATTACATCTGGTACCTGGTTAGCTGCGGCGCTTACTTAGCGATTATTTATCTACTGGTTAAACCCTATCGCTTAGAAGCTGAACGGAAACTGCCGGGAATGGCGGGTGCCTTTCGTCGGTTGGTCACAGTCCATCTTGTGCTTTGGACTGGCTATCCTCTAGTTTGGATTCTGGGCAACACTGGCTTTAACCTGATCAGTGGTGGGGTTGAGACCATGCTTTACACGTCGCTCGACCTCGCATCTAAAGTTGGCTTTGGTTTACTCTCGCTTAACACGCTGCACACACTAGAGCAGGTGCGTGAACCTCAATTGGTTAGGAGATAAGTTCAAGCCTGTCTGGCCAGTTTCTTTAGCTCATCCGGAGCCAACTTTATGGACTAAGCTTGCAAGGGTCGAGTAGCTTGTTGTAGTAGAGGCTCGATTTGAGACTGGTTTAATCCTGATCATGGGCAGATTGGCATGCCAACAACATTGAGTAAGGTTGCTTGGTTGCACCAGAAGCGGTTGCACCATCAATCAAAATACCGATTGAGCATTTGGCTTGCACTCAGCACCACGCTAGTGCTTTTGCCCTTATTAGGAGCTCAACCAGGGCAGGCTCAGTCCGTTGCTTTTGAAGGCTGTAAGGTTGGGACTGTGCCAGTAGCAACCCTTGAAGATCCCTCACTCAACGATTTAGCCGTCGCCGTTCGCAACCCAGCGACTGGTTACCCAGAAATTCGTTATAACCGCGCTGTGGCAGCAAACATTCGCTATCGTACGCGGCTATTTTTTTACGCCCACGAGTGTGCTCACCATGTCCTAGGTCACACAGTCGGACGTGGTCGTGCCTATCCACGCGCCACTGAGCAGGAGGCTGATTGCTGGGCCATCCGCCAGCTTTACGGCTCCTATTTCAACAATGCTGACCTCAGAGTCCTACAGCAAGATCTCACGCGCTTAGGTCGGGCATCGCGAACTCATTTTGGTGGCGCACAACGGGCCAGGAACCTCAACACTTGTCTACGCCGCCGCTAATTCCTAAAGTCCCCCGAACAGGTCAGGACAGCAGTAAGTACAAATACTAAGATCTACAGGGGGAAGTTTATTGCTCACCAGAGGCTTGGCTCGCTCTTGAATATTTTCACTACGCTCGATCGTCGCCAGCGTCGGAACCTGGGAGTTCTGTTTACTGCAGGTTTATTGTTCTGGTCTAGCCTAGCTTCGCTACTGCCGGTCTTGCCGCTTTACCTTCGGGATTTAGGTGGTTCTGAGCAGCAAATTGGTCTAGTTATGGGGGCTTTTGCAGTCGGCGTCCTGCTCTGCCGCGCCTGGGTGGGCCGGTTGGCCGATCAGCGCAGTCGCAAACTGGCTCTGCTCCTGGGACTGCTAGCGGCCACCATCGCGCCCCTGTGCTACATCGTGGTCAAGACGATGCCATTGATGGGGTTGAGCCGTGCCCTACATGGCATTAGCATTGCCGCTTTCACAACCGGCTACAGCGCGCTGGTGGTGGACCTCTCACCGGAGCGCAACCGAGGTGAATTGATCGGCTATATGAGCTTAGTCAATCCTTTAGGCATGGCTATTGGTCCAGCGTTGGGTGGATTTTTGGAAGCCTGGACAGGCTACACACCACTGTTTCTGCTGTCGGCAGGTTTGGGCTTGGTAGGGCTAGTATGTACCTGGCAGGTTGAGGAGCAACCTCTAGCGCCTAGCATCGCTTTAGATTCAGCCGCAACCTCAAGCAAACAGTTTTGGCGGTTGCTGACTAGTCCTCGCGTTCGGATTCCCGCTCTGGTCATGCTCATGGTTGGGCTTGTTTTTGGAGCCCTGAGCACCTATGTCCCGCTGTTTATTGAGCAGGAACAAGTGAGTTTGAATGCAGGGCTGTTCTACACAGCTATCGCCATTGGTAGCTTTGTAGTGCGTTTTATCACGGGTCGAGCCTCCGACCGTCATGGGCGTGGGCTGTTTATCAGCCTCAGTTTGGTGTGTTATGCCCTGTCTATGCTGCTGCTCTCACTGGCTAACAGTGCCGAGGCTTTTCTAATCGCGGGGACTGTGGAAGGGTTAGGGGCAGGTATCCTGTTGCCGACTATGAGCGCTCTAGTCGCTGACCGGGCTAGTCCTTTGGAGCGGGCGCGGCTGTTCAGTTTGTGTATTGGTGGCTTTGACTTAGGCATTGCGCTCGCTGGACCCTTGTTGGGGACCGTGGCCGCGCAGGCCAGCTTCCGAGCCATGTTCGCTTTGGCAGCGACCCTAGCGGGGGCAGCTCTGCTGATCTTCATGACTCAGGCGGGCAAGGATCTGCGCCATTCGCTCCGGTTTGCACTGGGTCGCGGCCAAGATGTCTATGCTTACCAAGCGCCTGAACCTGAATTGGTACTGGGGCAGTCTCAACCATTGAGCCGCCATTGACTTTTGATAGTCTTCAGTTTGCTCGGCTGTCCAATTTATTTTTTAGGCTTTTTATGTGTCGTCTGACTGCCTATCTAGGGCCCGCGGTTTCGCTGGGAAAACTTTTGTTGGAGCCGGAGCATTCGCTATTGGTTCAGAGCTACAAACCGCAAGAAATGGCCAATGCTGTGGTCAATGCAGATGGTTTTGGTGTGGGCTGGTATCACCCTCAACGGCAAATACCTCCCTGTGTCTACACCAACATCATACCCATGTGGAATGACATCAACTTCCCCAATCTAGGAACTTACCTGGAGTCTAGCTGTATCTTGGCCAACGTGCGCAGTGCTACCACGGGCATCGCTGTTGACCAGAGCAATTGCCAGCCGTTTCGCTATGACAATCTGCTGTTTACTCACAATGGCTACATTACCAACTTTCGCAAGACATTAATGCGGCCTATCCGTGACAGTCTGAGCGACGAATACTACCAAGCCATTCAAGGCACCAGCGATTCAGAACATATCTTTGCGCTGTTTTTGAATTATTGGCAACAGTCGCAACTGAGTTTGGTCGAAGCCCTGGATAAAACGGTACAGCAGCTAGTGGCTTGGGCAGGAGATTCGGTAGGTCTGGCTCTCAACTTGCTGGTCACTGATGGCAACCAGGTGGCAGGGGTTCGGACCAACCATCAGGCCAGCAGTCCCTCCCTGTATTGGCAGCAGGGAGAAGCGGCATTGATTGCCTCAGAACCTCTGTCTCCAGAGCAAGCTTGGTCCCCTTGCCCAGACCATCATTTGTTGAGTGTTAATCGCTCAGGTCAATTTCAGTTTGAAGCACTCTGATTTAGGTGCTTCAGCTACGGGTTAGCTAAAAACTTTACAACTCAGGGGCGGTGGACCAGCCCCTGAGCTGTTTCACCCATAAGAAAATTAAATTAGAGGTTTGAGCTAATTTCTCATCTATTTCTAAGCTTTTCATCCAATGTTTTTAGGTAGTCTGAGTTCAATACCAATGGAGCAGAGAGCTTAAGTTCCCATATCGCCAGTTTTGCCTTCTAGAAAACCCAGTAATCCTAGGGGGATTGCAGAGTTTTCTTTGATATAGAAGATTCTGATTATGAAGCGATAGTCAGTACAAAATTAGGGTTTACAGTAGAATTTTTTAAGTAAGGCAGGCGTGACTTAATGCTCATGCTTGCTTAATCTCTATCAAGTTATACCCCCGCTGATGAATCACACCCTGAGCCCTAATGCTCCGCCACTCTCAGCCCAGCAATCGCATCTGAAAGCGGCAATTCAGGCAGAGCTAACCCAGACCCGAGTCCATACTTTAAGCCTGTTTGACGCTATTGATGAGCAAGATTTTTGCAGACAATTTCACCCAGATTTCAGTCCCGTGGGTTGGCATCTAGGCCACATTGGTTATACCGAAGCTTTTTGGCTGCTAGGGCAATGCCAGGGCGAAACAGCATTGGTTCAGGAGTACGAACCAATCTTTTCGGCGGTGCAATCAGTCAAGCATGAGCGAATCTATTTGCCGCCCCGCTCAGACATTCTGGACTATCTCAGCCGAGTGCAAGAGGCTAGCTTGCAGTTATTGCACAGCACTAACTTCGATCCTGAGCACTGGTTGTTGCGCCGAGCCCAGGTGTTTTACCAGGTTTTGCAGCACGAATACCAGCACAGCGAAACGGTTGTGATTGTGCAGCGCTTGATGGGTCAGCGAGGGCTAGGGCCTCAGTTTGTGTCCCCAAGTGCGCCTGCCGCACCCCTACACATCCCTGCTGGGACCCTAGAAATGGGCGATGAAGGTCCTAGAGCTTACGACAACGAGCATCCTATTCACCCGGTGTCCGTCAAAGAGTTCTGGATTGACGCGGCACCTGTGAGCGTTGAACAATATGCTTGCTTCATTAAGGCCGGGGGATACCAGCAGCCTTGGCTATGGTCCGAGGATGGCTGGGCCTGGCGGGAAGCACACAGCATTCAGGCGCCGCTGTGCTGGTCTGAGCAGAAATTAGAGGCACCCCTCTGCCATGTCAGCGCCTATGAGGCAGAAGCCTATGCTCGCTGGGTGGGCAAACGCTTACCGACTGAAGCAGAGTGGGAGCAAGCCGCGCGGACTGGCTTACAGGATATCGGTGCGGTTTGGGAATGGACCGCGAGCACCTTCACCCCCTATCCTGGTTTCCGGCCCTATCCCTACGCTGGCTACTCAGCTGCTTACTTTGATGGACAGCATCGCGTATTACGCGGCGGATCTTGGGCTACGGCTCGGCCCTTGGTCCGGGCCTCATTCCGTAACTGGTATCACCCTTGGGTTAGGCAAATTTTTGCAGGCTTTCGCTGTGTCTCGTCTAGTTGCCCTGATTCTGAGGGGCAATGTTCCAAACAGTGAAACTGGGTTCAGCGTTTGCTAAGTAGAGCAGGCAGAACAGGCATGGGTATTGCAGAAGCCAGACTTCCCAATGGCTTAAAAGTTGCTTATCTAAATCAATTGGAGCTGAATTTTCTTTACCGCGAGATTTTTGAGCAGCAGGTTTATTTGCGTCATGGCATCACGGTCAAGCCTGGAGACTGTGTGTTCGATGTGGGTGCCAATATCGGCCTATTCTCACTGTTACTGAGTCAAGCGTCTCCAGAGTTAAATCTTTACTGTTTCGAGCCCATCCCAGCCGTATTCAAGGCATTGCAGCGCAATAGTTTCCTGCATTTTTCCAACGCTACGCTCTTGAATCTCGGCTTGTCTCAAAGCTCTGGAGCAGCAAGTCTAACCTATTACCAGAAATGCAGTGGTTGGTCTACGCTCTATCCTGATCCAGAGGAAGTTACAGAGTCACTGCGCACCTATGCCGGCAACTCGGGCAGCCTGTTGCCCTGGCTCCGGCGGCTTATTGCCACGCGGCTAGCCAAGCGCCTGCTGTCAGAGCAGCAGACTATAACTTGTCAACTCAAAACGCTCTCTGAAGTCATTCAAGATCAGAACATCAGCCAAATTAATTTGCTCAAAATTGATGCTGAAAGAAGTGAATTAGATATTCTGCTGGGCATTCAGCCGCGTGACTGGCCTAAAATCCAACAGCTTGTGCTCGAAGTTCAGGATCTTGAAAACAGAGTTGTGAGCATTGAAACCATGCTCAAACAACAGGGTTTTACAGTGACCGCTGAACAGCAGCCAGAGCTGAAAGATACCGTTTACTACAACGTCTACGCAACCAGGCTTTAGGGCTTAGCTTCAGAAGCCGGTATCCTCAAGCAGTCGTAGAACAAAGGGTTGGTCTATCTTTGAAGCCATAGAAGCCCTATGCCCTAGTTAGCCAGCCCCCATGCCTGAAGTTCAACAAGTGTCCATTGTGATTCCGGCTCTGAATGAAGCAGCCTGTTTGGGACAAACCTTACGTCAACTTAGCATTCTAGATCCTCCCGCTTGGGAGGTACTTGTGGTAGACGGAGGCAGTGAAGATGAGACTGTAGCGATTGCTGAGAGCTTGGGCGTTAAAGTGCTCTACTCCTGCAAACAGGGACGTTCAGTTCAAATGAATCAAGGGGCCCAAGCGGCTAGTGGCGACATTCTCTGCTTTCTACATGCAGATACTGTCGTGCCTAGTGATCTGATCGCTGTGATCCGACAAGCACTTGCCAATCCGACTGTTTCCTGCGGTGGCTTCATCACCTTGATTGCAGGTTCAACCCATACTCATTGGGGTGTTTCACTACATAACTATCTCAAAACTTTCTACGCACCACTACTATTTCGACCCCATCTATTTTTTAAGGGATTACGGTTGTTGTTTGGCGATCAGGTAATGTTCTGCCGTCGTGAAGACTTTCAGGCCTGTGGTGGTTTTGATCCGACTCTGCCCATTATGGAAGAAGCTGATTTATGCATTAAATTAGTCCAGCGGGGCCGGATTCGCTTAATCAATCGAACAGTATTAACCTCTGATCGTCGTATTGCTCGTTGGGGGCCTTGGAAAGCAACTGCACTCCACTTGATGATCGGCTTTCTCTGGGGGTTTGGCGTGGATGCAGCCTACCTCAAACGCTTCTATCAAGACTTCCGCTGATTGAGGCTCCAATCATAAGGCAGGTAGCGAATCTGCGGCAAAGGCTCAGTCGAAAAATCTGTTTTGAGATAGCGGCGAATGTAGTCTGGTGCAGAAGGTGCGACCCGGCAAAAGTCATCCCGGTACCATTTTAAAATTTGGCTGCAATGCAGTGTATTGGTTTCAGGTTCGTAGTGAACTTTCTCAGGATTATTAATAAAGCGGCTCGCATCTTCCTCTAGTTGCTGCCGGACCTGCTCTGGCCAGTAAGCACCAGCCCTTAATAATGGACAACCAACCGATGCACAAACCAGAGCAAAATGAATCCGAGGTTCAGCAAAATCACGACGCAGAATATTATGTTCAATCTGATTTAAACTCAACCGTCTCTTAGCTACAACATAAGTAGGCTTCAGAAAAAACCATAAAAAAGCAGGCCAATTGGGAACACCTAAAATCCTTGGCCGAATTGAATCAATCGGATAACGGCTTAAGACATCGGAAATTGCGCAAGCATTGTAGGCATTCACCCAGAAAGCCAACTGGAAATCGGTATCTGGTTGAGTCTGTAGGTCGAAGCTGGCCAACTCCGCCAGCCATGGTGTCAAAGCGTCCGGCTGCTCATTTTGCCAGGCCCCATAATCTACCCGGCCCTGATCATCCACGTATTGCCGGAGCAGCGAATCCCAGACAGAGAAGTTCAGCATGTTTTTAGCTTACGCAATCCGTTGAATGTGTGGGCCTAACTATCGTGACTTAAGTATCGCGGCCTAAGTATCCTGGCCCGAGTATATTGGTCTACCGGGATAATGCGACAGGCATATTAGTACGCTAAGGTGCTTGCCGCTCTGGTCTGAGCCTTGTTGTCCCTACTCCGAGATCCATCATGGTGCGTCTATCTCAGAAGGCTCTGCGTACTCAGGGTGTTGCCCTACTGGTTGCGATCACAGTGGTCTGGGGAACCACGTTTCCCCTGCTGAAAGGTGCAGTTGAAAGTCTTTCCCCTGCGGTTCTAATTGGCAGCCGCTTTGTGATTGCGGCCTTAGCTTTGGCACCATTCGTGCGTCTGAATATAACCCTGCTGCGAGATGGCCTCTTGCTGGGGCTGCTACTCTTTGCTGCGTTTGCGACCCAGGTGCTTGGTCTCGAAACCACCTCAGCTAACCGGGCAGCCTTTATCACCGCTCTGAACGTCATTCTGGTGCCTTTGTTGGAACCACTGCTGGGCCGACGTCTGCCCCATGTAGCTCTCGTAGCAGCAGGGCTGGCTCTTACTGGGATTGGCATTATGTCTTGGGAGGGGGGAAGCTGGGTGGTGGGTGATTTCTGGATGCTCGGCTGTGCCCTGAGCTACGCGCTCTACATCCTCCTGCTGGAAGCAGTAACACCGCAGCATGCACCACTCAGCCTGAGTGCGGTTCAACTCGCTGTAGTCGCCCTATTAGGTCTAGGCTGGTCAGCCCCAGCGCTGCTAGAGCAATGGCCTGCCGTAAGGGCCAACTTCACTGCGGTGCTCTACCTGGGACTGATTGCTACTGCCATCGCTACCTGGGTGCAGGCCGTGGCTCAACGTTGGCTCTCAGCCTCAGAAACAGCATTGATTTACGCCCTAGAGCCGGTATTTGCGGCTGTGTTCTCCTTTTGGTTGCTCGGCGAGAGTTTGGGAGTGCGTGGGCTACTGGGGGCTGGCTTAGTCTTGGGCGCAACTGTTTTAAGTCAGGTGCGCCGCGAGAGCTAGAAGCTTACAATCGCTGGAGCAACTCTCTTGCGTCGAAGGGTTTTGAGAATTATGGGTGCTCCTTACATTTTTCTAGCCGGGGCGAGCCGAGGCGTTGGCCTAGAGATTGCTCGCTGTTTGAGCCAGCAGCAATACGGGGTCAAAGCGCTTCTGCGCCACGAGGCAGCTCGTACTCAGCTGGAAGCTTTGGGCATAACGGTTGCGATCGGTGATGCACTTGATGTGCCTGCGGTCGAGCAAGCAATGCTGGGTGATACCCCTATCGAAACCGTGATCAGTACGATTGGCGGTTTGCCCCAAGATGGGAAGCGAGCAGATTATTTGGGCAACAGGAATCTGATCGATGCGGCCCGCAAAGTCGGTGCCAAAAGATTCATCTTGATTTCTTCAATTGGCGCTGGCAATAGCGCCATTGCGATCGCGCCTCATGTTTTAGAAACCTTAGCCACTGTATTGGCAGAAAAGGAAAAAGCAGAAAACCATTTGATTGCTAGTGGCTTGGTTTATACCATCATCCGCCCTGGTGGTCTGCAATCAGGACCTGCTACCGGCAACGGTTTGTTGACCGAAGATCCTGCGGTGGCAGGCAGCATTTACCGGGCCGATGTCGCCCAGTTAGTTTGCCAGTGCCTCACCTCAGAACGGGCCAACAACAAAGTTCTCTCAGCCGTTGATCGACAGATGCTCTATGGCCAACCGGTCTTTGAGGAATTTCAGTTGAGTTAGGCCCGTGTGGGGAGTGGTTTTAGGTTTTCACTGCACACTGATACACTAATTTTGCAGCCTGCAAACTGGCTTCCCGAAGCTTTTGTGATCTCCCAACCTTTTCCAATCAATTAGGCTATGTCTGAACCTTTTTCAACTGAAATTAGTCAACGCATCTGCGCGCACATGAATCAGGACCATACAGATGCCATCGCCCTTTACGCCAAAACCTTTGGTGGGGCACCAGAAGTGACAGTTGCAGAAATGGTTTCCATTGATGCTCAAGGTATGAACTTGATGACTGAACTCAAGGGCGCTGTCGTCCCCCTGCGCATTAACTTTGACCATGTGCTCAAAGATGCTGAGGATGCTCACCACACCCTGATCGCAATGCTGAAGCAGGCACAAACCCAGCTTCGCTAGTTCAGTAGACGTTTAAGGTAGCTCTGAGGCAGCTCTAAAGGCAGCAAAAAGTTGAGATCGCTGAGGTATCCCAAGCCAGGTATCGCTAAGCTGGGAAGTAAGGATTGAGAGGTGTACGATGACCGTAAACTGTGCTGAAGCTTGCGTCAACGGCTGTATTTTGGGAGAGAAGTGCCCTCACCGCGAGCATGTTGCAGCCGCCTCGAAGTTTCTGCAGGAAACTTCCATGGACGAAATTTTAGAGATCGCTCAAAAGAGCGTTGAGAAAAAGTTTACTCAAGCGATGAGTCAAGAAGCCGAGAAATACTTTTCTGATCAGTAGATTCAATAGCTAGGCCAGTCGCTAGCTAGTCTGTCGCTAATCAGTTACTAGTTCACTAGGGCTTGCAGGTGCTGCGAGCCCTAGAGTTCAACCTACACCTGGCTTAGTAAACGAGGCTCTTTCGTAAGAATTGCTTCTCCTTTAGTGAGCCGATCGTCACGATCATTGGCTGGACGTCTAGAGCTGATTAGGTCTAGACCTCGGCCATCTTTGAACAAGACTGTCTTACGAATTGCATTGGCTGGAGTTTTGTAGACCGAGCCTAAGCTGGCGTATTGATAAGGCCTCTGGCGGTAGTGATGCCAGAAGATAGAGGCCGCACGACTGCAAAGAATAGTCGAGTCGCTTAGGTCAAGGCTGGCATCTGACTCCACTAAGACCACAGCTTCAAACCCGTGGGGAGAGCCATCCTGGATCCAACAGCGAACCAAATGACCAATTGGAGCTTTTTTGCGAGTAAATGAATTGAAGATTTGCTTAAACAACTTCAATATTCTCAACATAAACCTACGTTTCCTCAGGTCCTTACTGCTCCTACTTTGTAGTTTGCATGCTGTTGAAGGATCTGCGGGGAGGTCTTAGCTTTATTTCATGCTTTCGCTTTAGATTTCTCAACATTACACCAGCACTGTCGGCTGCATCAGTGTGTGCTGTCTAACTCAGCAGCTTTAAATTTCGGCAATTTATCCAGGTTCTACAGGGCTTACAAGCAGTTGACTTCAGTCTAGAGGGATACGCTTTGACTTTCTTAAGAGCTTGCGCAACCTCAAGCTGCTAAACACTGCTTAACATTCCGCTTCTTAATATTACTTAAACAATAGCTCCCTCCCACAGCTCTCTCGAAACGTTTTGAGAAAGCCTTGGAAGAGAGCTGTCCGGAGACTATTGCAGGTTTCGGGCTGGGCTCAGTTAGCGTCAGCCTGACTAGCTGCCGCAACCTCAGGTCTGGGCTTACGCTCAAAGACTTGAAGGTTGGGCTCTAAAAGGATAAATCCTTTAGGCGTATTGGGTCCCATCTGGCCTGCAATTGAGGCGATCCACTCTGGATACTCAGCCTTGGCTTTCTCTAGCTTGTTGAACATCCTGGGCCGCATTTTGATCGTGATTTCTTTGCCCCCCACCTCCACCTGGATCTGCTTCCAACCGTTTTCTACGGTTTTGAAATTTTCGGGAAACTGGCTGATTTTAACGGTCAGCTCCATCCTGCCTGGAATTGTCATGCGCTCCTCCTCTAGTCCTGCTGCGTTTTTTCAGGCTTTACCTCTCACACTGGTTTTGCTGGGCTGTTTTGCTGTGAATCGCTAGCCTCGTCTGTATTCAAGCCATCACTGTCCTATTAAGCCATAGCTGCTGTTATGACTAAATAGCCAAGGCCAAGCTGACGGGCCTCAGTCGGGCGAAACTGGAGCTAAGTCACGTCGCTGGCGTAACCAGAGCACAGCAGCTATCGCTAGGGCATTCATTGGAATACCTGCGTAGTTCACCATATCCCAACCGAAGTCGTACAGCAGCCTTCCCGATAGAAACGTGGCGAAGGCAACGAACCCGAACATCAAAAAGTCGTGCATGGCTTGGCTCTTTGCCCGCTCAGCAGGAGCATAGGCTTCAGTTAATAGAGTGGTGGAACCGACAAACATGAAGTTCCAACCAATGCCTAACAGCAGCAGGGCAGCCCAGAACTCGAGAAAACCGGTGCCAAGCAGGTTGATAGCAATACAAAATGCATTCAGTACGCCGCCACACAGAATGATGTTGAGTACACCAAACCGAGCAATTAGAAAACCGGTCACGAACGATGGTGCAAACATGCCCAGCACATGCCACTGAATTACAGAGGCCGCAGCATCGAATGGGTGAGACGCGGCAACCATAGCTAAAGGCGTAGCAGTCATGACCAGCGCCATCGTGCCATATCCCAACATGCTGCCCAAGACAGCTACGATGAATTTAGGCTGACGTGCAATCACCATTAGAGGCCGTACGGGTTCTGTCTGTTGCACAACTGAGGCGCGGGGCATTGCCACCCAGGTCAGTAGCAGAAGAGCAACCAGTTGCAGCGTAATGATCACCACCAGAGAGCCCGCATATTGAGCCTCCATCAGCACTCTGGACCAGGTTGCTAAAGCAGGACCCACCAGTGCAGCAATGACTCCACCCGCAATGACCAGGGAAATCGCCTGGCTGCGAAACTGTTCGTGAGCTGCTTCAGCCGCCGCAAACCGGTAGAAGCCAGCAAAGCCGTTAAAGCTACCGAACAGAATCGTCGCCAGACAAAAGAGAGGGAAGCTTTGGCTCGAAATTGCGTAAACGCCTAAGACTGAACCAGCCATGCCAACTAGCACCCCAATCTGAAATCCAACCCGACGTCCCAAGCGTTGCATGAGCAGGGAGGCAGGAATGGTTGCCCCCATCGTTGCCAACTGCTGTAGAGCCAGAGGAAAAGTGGCCAAGGATTTATCGTCGGCTAAGGCTTGACCAATGAGCGCTGCCACGGTAGCCAGGACCGTATTCCCAGTCATCCCCAGTGCTTGGCACAACGCAAGTAGCAGAACATTTTTCCTGGCTGGATCAAGAGTCATCAAGGCAAATCACTCGGAGTCAAAACACCCTTAATTAGGACACAACTAGAGAAAGCATCAAAATTAGACATTGATGATATCAGGTTGTGTTTGCCATAAACCTCAACGACTGCCCCAATAATGCCAGGATTAAACCTGAGTCCGTCTGGGGCAACGACCAATGAAAACAGAACTGCAAGAGCGTGCGGATATCTTGGCGGTCAACTTACAAAGAAGTGTAGACGCTTGTCTTGAAGTGCTTCGCTCCATTAGCCAGTTCTATGCTTCGTCTAAGCAAGTCAGAAGACAGGACTTTAAATCTTTCGTTCAACCAACATTGTCCCGTCACCCTAGTATTTATGCTTTGGAATGGTTACCTCGCATTCGAGACTCCGAGCGTTCAGGCTTAGAACAAGCGGTACAAGCTGAAGGTTATCCAGTTTTTGAAATCACAGAGCGAACCGCAGAGGGCAAGGCACTGAGAGCAACACAGCGCTCTGAATATTTTCCCGTTCTCTATGTGGAACCCTTCACAGAAAATCGACCAGCCCTTGGTTTTGATTTGGCCTCTGATCCCACCCGTTGGTCTGCCATGCAAAAAGCTCGGGATACGGGGAGCACAGTTGCGAGTGGCCGCATCAAACTCGTCCAAGAAACCCATGCTACTTTTGGCTTTTTGGTGATTTTGCCGATTTACCAAAGTGGAGTTGTGCCTGAGAGTTTAGCGATGCGACCCGAGGCTCTGCAAGGATTTGTGATTGGTGTCTTCCGTATCGCTGATATTGTGAAGGCCGCTTTGCCGGGCTTAGATCTCGATCAGATTAACCTGTATCTTTATGATAAATCGGGTAGAACGGGCCAAGGTTTTTTGGCCTACTACGAAGCTGAAACTAAGCAAATTCTTTCTAACCCTCAATACGAGAGAAATATTGAGGCGGCGGGGGAATCGCTGTACCGCAACCGCAATATTTGCACTCGAAATTTTCAAGTCACTGACCGTCAATGGTCACTGCTAGCCCTGCCAACCTCTGACTATGTCGACCGGGCTGAACTCTATAACCAAAGCCGCATGACGGCAGATACTGCCACCGCCCAAGCTCAACAACTCCGGCAAGCGCTTTACAGTTTGCATCAAACTCAGGGGCGATGGTTTTTTGAGAAGAAATTAATTGCAGGCGCGGTCGGTCTTGTGTTGCTGATTTTGTGCAGCATCAGCTTTGTCTCCTATCGCAGCATGACTCTGCTGATCAAGAGTACAGAACATGTTGAAAGCTCCCACCAGATGCTTGTCAGCCTTGCCAAAATTCTGTTCATCGTTTCAGGCAACGAGGCCGATAGAATTGGTCGCCCTGCTGAGCAACAGGCTCTTAGGCAAGAGGTGGAGACTCTTCAAAAGCTAACGACTGATGCTCAAACTCAGCAGCGACTCGCAGACTTGCAAGTGCTAATTGCTCGAAGCGGAGAGCCGCTGGCCTCACCAGAGCCAAGCTTCCAGGCTGAGCTGCAACGCGAAGTTGTAGCCCTGCAACAGGCGGAGCAATCCCGGTTGCAAGCGGCAAGAGGGGCAGCTGAAGCCAGCGTCCGCGACACAGTGGTCGTGGACATGATTGGGGTTTGCCTATGTTTTGCGTTGCTAGTTGGCATTTACTACCTACTGCATCGGCAAATTACTGAACGGTCTTCGGCAGAAGCTGCCCTCTGTCTGGCAAATGATGAATTAGAAACTAGAATCCAAGAGCAAACGGCGGAGCTAGATAGCACTCGTGAAATCAGTGATCTCAAACTGCGTTTTTTCTCGATGGCCTCCCATGAGTTCCGCACGCCGCTGAGCATTATTTTAGTTTCAGTGCAGGGTTTGGAGAATAACAGCCACGAGTGGACGGAAGAGCGTAAACACCGCAATTTCCGACGCATTCGCTCAGCCGCTAGAATGATGGCTCAATTACTATCCGATATTCTCACGCTCACTAGAGCAGAGGTTGGCAAGCTAGAGTACAGACCTGAACTCTTGAATTTAGACCAATTTTGCCAGCGTTTAATTGAAGAAGTTCAACTCAGTAGGCATGGCTATGGCGAAGGACATAGCGGCAATGGCTCTGCTGAGCGCAGTATCCGCTTTACCAATCACTCTGGCTGCATCCAAGCTTACCTAGATGAAAAACTTCTGCACTCAATTCTGACGAATCTGCTGTCTAACGCCTTGAAGTACTCAGCTCCAGAGAGCCAAATCCATCTGGAACTGACCCACGGTGAAAATATCATCTTCAAGGTCAGGGATCAGGGCATCGGTATCCCACCCGAAGATCAGCAACAGCTGTATGAGGCCTTCTATCGTGGTCAAAATGTTGGCGATATCACCGGTACCGGTTTAGGCTTAGCCGTGGTTAAAACCTGTGTAGATCTGCATGGAGGCCAGATCTCCTTTGAGAGCAAAGTGGGATTGGGAACAACTTTCACCCTTACCTTACCGCAGCGCTCTTAACACCACCCAACCCTTGTAAAACAGCTGCTGCCGATGCAGTCCAGCCCACAATTCCACTTTGAGCACGCACCATTGCCAGAGTTGCTTGCTTAAATTCTGGAAAGTAGCTTTCCGTTGCATCCTCAACCATAAGACATTCGTAACCACGATCATTGGCCTCACGCATTGTGGTTTGGACGCAGACCTCTGTTGTCACCCCTGTAATTAATAAATGGGTGATTTCCCGTTCATTCAGAAGCACTTCTAGATTGGTACGACAGAAGGCTCCTTTGCCCGGTTTGTGGATTACAATTTCACTCGGCAAAGGAGCCAGTTCTGAAATAATGTCGTTGCCAGGTTCTCCTTTGATCAGAATTCGACCCATTGGCCCCAGATCGCCAATATTGAGTGTCCCTCGGCCTCGTTTCTGCTTCGAAACAGGGCAGTCAGACAAATCAGGAAGATGGCATTCAATCGTGTGAATAATCGTTAGGTTCTGCGCTCGGAAGCTGTCTAGAAGCAGTTTGACCGTTGGCACAATCGCTTGTAAGCGATGAACATCATTGCCCAGGGCTTCACCAAAACCGCCAGGTTCCAGAAAATCTCGCTGCATGTCGATAATCACCAAAGCGACCTGACTGAGGTTTGGCAGCTCATAATCGTAGGGCTGGGCGTCAATTCGCATTATTCATGTCCTGCCATGCGTTCCCCAATTGTTGCAAAATCGGCATCTGCAATTGGGCTTTCGTACACTAACTTACCTTCACTAATCACTGCAATTCGATCGGCAAGAGCTAGCAATTCATCGAGGTCTTCACTCACCAGCAAGACAGCAACGCCTCGGTTGCGCGCCTCAACAATCTGCGAATGAATAAATTCCACCGCAGCAAAATCGAGGCCAAAGCAGGGATTGCTGCAATTAGAACTTTAATATTGTGTGCAGAAAGCTCACGCGCTAGTACAGTACGCTGAACATTACCGCCCGACAGATTGCCAACGGGGGTATCGGCCGACGGTGTTTTGATTTCGAATTGGCTAATCAAACCCTGAGCAAACTGAAGTGTTGCCTGCTTAATCAGCAACCAGCCGCCCTTGGCTTGGGGCTCACGGTCAAAGGTGCGCAGGGCTAAATTCTCCGCCACGCTCATGTGGGGTACGCAGGCATTGCGCAACGGTTCCTCGGGTAGGGCGAAAATCTTATGTCGATACATTTCGCCACGCGTGGCCCTGTAGACCTCGCCATTGACGATCACCTGGCCCGCGGTTGCGGTTCGCTGACCTGCCAAAACTTCGACTAACTCCCGCTGACCATTGCCACAGACACCAGCAATACCGACAATTTCGCCGGCATGAACCGTCAAATTAACTCCTAAGACAGCCTCTAGGCCATTGTCTTTGTTCGCCCTTAAACCTCTAACCTCCAAAATGGGTGTGGTCGAGGGCGGAGCATTTTTTTCAACGGGTTTGACTTCCCTCTGTTCACCCAACATCATTTGAGCCATGTCAGAGGTTGAGAGATCACGCACTAAGCCATGACCAGCAAATTTGCCTCGTCTTAGCACTGTGACTTCATCCACAAAAGCCATGACCTCGCGGAATTTATGGGTGATCATCAAGACACTAAGATGTCCTCCCGAAGCCTGTTCTCGTAACAAGCCCAAAACTTCATCAGCTTCGTTGGGGGTGAGTACCGAGGTCGGCTCATCCAGAATCAGAATGCGGCTCTTGAGATAGAGTTGCTTGAGAATTTCTAGCTTCTGTTTTTCACCCGCTGCCAGTTGAGCAATAGGCGTGTCTAAATTAACCTGGAAAGGCGCATCGGCCATAAACTCACGCAGCTGCTCATACTCTTCTTTCCAGCTGATAATATTGGGACTGTTGAATCGAGACAGCACTAAATTCTCGGCCACACTCATCGCTGGCACCGAGGTAAAGTGCTGGTAGACCATGCTAATGCCAAACTGCTGAGCATCGCGAGGGCTGGCGATCGTAGAGGGCTGCTTGTCAATCAAGACTTCACCACTGGTCGGCGTGTAGAAGCCCATAATGCACTTTACAAACGTGCTTTTGCCCGCACCGTTTTCCCCCAAGAGAGCATGAAAGCTCCCCGGCCTAAGCGTCATGGAGACATTGTCTAGTGCGATCATCGAGCCAAACTGCTTGGTCATATTGACCACTTCTAATTCTGGTGGTCTGGCTATTTCTACAACTACACTCGCTATTGATGTCATAGGGCTTCGCCTTGTCAGGATTCCATTTTGAGGGGCTATTTTCAGGTGGGAATTTAGCTAGGTTCGGGCTTGTTCTTTGCTGTTTTGCTCTTAGGTTTTGCTCTTAGGTTTTGACCTTAATTATTCGTGCCCAGCGCCCCTGTCGCGGGATCAACGCTGCGAGCACCTAGCGTAAAGCCATTGATGTTGCGCAGCACAGGGTTAATTGGCTTGGCCGCGATAAAGCCTAATTTCTTAGTTTTAAAAGTACTTGCTGCAACTACGCCAGCAATATATTGTGACTCATCGACATCGCCAAAATAGCTGCCGACATTTTTGGGTGAAACTCCTTCCTGGTACAAGCTGCCGCAGTGAAAGAATTGGACTTCAGGATATTCTTTGGCAACTTTTAGAATGTAGGGATCGAAATAGCCATAAGAGGTAGGAAATAGGGCGGTAATGCCATCCTGATTGATCATATTCAGCATGGTTTCTTCAACCGCTGTGGTTTCAGGCACGCTGGCCTCTTCCACGGTCTTGGCCCAGGTTAGCTCTTTAGAAACTCCTGCTGCGCCTTCGTGATGAGCTTGGTTCCAACCATAGTCATCTTTGGCTCCTACATAGATGAAGCCCATATTGGCTGCGCCAGCGCCAGTGGTAGAACTAGTGGTCGCTGCTGGCGCAGGGGTGCAACCCGTTCCGAAGCGGGCTGTGATGCCAAAGGCACCAGTGGCCAATAAGCCTCGAACGACCTGGGGACGGGATAGAAATAACGGGGGTCGGCTGTTCACGTCTTCGGTTCCTCCAAGCCAAGGTCTAGTGCTCAACTTGAACACGCAACTTACGGTATAGACGTGAAAAAGCTGGGAGAAATTTGGGAGAAGTTAGAGAGAAATCGGGAAGAAATCGGGAAGAAGTTTAAGCGTTTCCCGTGGCGTCAGGCTTACAGGTTTATCTAAGATAGCTGACAGTTGGTCAACTCAATTGAGGCAAGCTCAACTGCCCTTTTAGGCTTTTTTTCTACAGTAGCAGAAGCTACCAGTTCTATTTAAATTCAACTAAATTCAAGCAAAAGCTAACAGGCAGTAATATCAATTCTCTAAACGAGAGCTACCCATCAAAATCCCACTGCTTACGGCTCCTCTGCTTGGCAAGGGGAGGTTGGGAGGGGTCAATCTGTAGCGGTTAAAAAGTGAGTTGGTATAACAGGAGTAGACAGGTCAAGGTTCGGCTTTTCGCTCAGAGGAACAAAGCCATCTGTTCCTAATCGGTGATCTGAGCAGCCCAGCTTGAATTTCAGATTTAATTTATGAGGCTTGTCTGAGACGGTAGCCGATGCCGTGGACCGTTTCGATGAAATCCTCTGGTGCCCCTGCGGCTTTCAATTTGGCTCGTAGGGTTTTGATATGAGCTTTAACAGCATCCTCCTCAGGCGAATCTTCTAAGGGCCAGATGCGCTCAATCATGACTGCGCGGCTGAGCACCCGTCGGCCATTGGCCATCAGCAGTTCTAGCAGTGAGAATTCCTTGGGCGTCAAACGCAAAGCCCGACTGCTATAAGTGACTTCGTAAGTATTGGGATCTAGACACAGATTGCCCCAAGTCAAAAGCGGGGGCAGCGTCGTACTGCCCCGACGTAATAAAGCGCGAACCCGCGCTAGCAACTCCTGTAAATCGAATGGCTTGACGACATAATCATCGGCACCTGCATCCAAACCTGTGATCTTATCGCTGCTGGTATCGCGGGCGGTCAGCATCAGAAGCGGTAGATGATAGCCGCTCATGCGTAAGCGCTGACAAAGACTGATGCCGTCAAGCTTGGGCAGGGTCACATCCAGCAAGAGCAGATCGTAGGTCAAAGCTTTCACCTGAGCCCAACCCGCTTCTCCGTCCTTGGCAACGTCCACCACATAGCGCTCGTCCACCAGAGCGTCGGACAGGGCTTCCGCCAGAGTTATATCATCTTCGACCAGCAGGATTCGCATAATCAGAATGACCTTGCGTCAAGACAGCAGGCAGGCCTTCAGCAAACAGTTCTGCTGCCAAGAGATTCGCCCGAAGTTCAGATCCAGAGTTGTATTGCCAAATACATTTATCAGTTGAGGACCTGAAAAGGCATGGAGTCCGAGCAAGGCTCAGGCAATAGTCCAGTTACGACCAGCAAAGTATTTAGAATCTAGCGAGACTCAAGACGCAAATCCATCCGAAGCCTCATGCTAATGGGGGTCCCCTCAGAGCTACCAGGATTGAGCGCACTGCCCTCTTGGTTAGAGTCGAGCACTAAACTGGAGCGCAAGGGCATGACTTGGTCTAACCGGAAGACCGACTGTCCTTGTCCCTGAGAGGTCAGCGACTTTAGGGCAAATGTGACGCCATCCGACAAGCTACTGAGGGAGAGCGTTTGCGCTTCGGCGCTGTGCACCAGATTCACATTGAGGGTGGCCGTTCCCTCACGCAGATTGGTCAATTCATAAGTGGCATTTTGAGTGAGGTTCAAACCGCCAAGCCTCAATGGAGAGGTCACCTGCCAACGAGCTCCCTGACCAACGGCGGCTTCAGGCAAGGGCAACGAGAATTGCTCAGGCGACTGCGCTATTTGCTCTAAAGTCTGTCGAGTGCTCTGGTCCACTGCTTGAGGAAAGGTCAAGTTTGTTGATTTCACTTGCCCTCGCGAGTCGGTGACAATAGCACCACCGGCACCAACAATTTTTTGAATCTGCGAGCGAATTGAATTGACAACTTCTCGCGGGACCGTCGCATCAGCAACGACATTGGCCTCGGTGTAACGAAACTGATAGTGAATATCGCCGTTGGCATCGACTTGATTCACCACCGTTTCCACTTTCATAACTGTGTCCGGTAACTTCACTCTAGGGACAACGCCGCCGCCAAAGGAAATTGTTGGGTCTAGCTTAAGACGAATGGTGCTAATCTGCCGGGTATTAACTGCAGGTCTAAAGCGTAGGACTTGCCTTGGTTCTGCCCCTGCGCTCAACAAATTGACTCGGGATTGAGGTTGGGGTTGGGTGCTGTTTGCGGCTTGAGCCATAACCTGCGCCGGGCTCCCAGGGTCAGCAGAGACCGTCAAGGACTGAGAGCCCCAACTGGCTACCAGGCAAAACAGAGAACTGGCAAACAGAATTTTTCTCATTGAGTCCTGCAACTGAAGGCTAAATTTCAATGTCCTGATTCTAGGCCCTGGTTTTAGCTTCGTCCTTCTGGGACGACTGCATATTGCTCTAAGTTGCCAGAGAAGTCGCAAGCTGCAATAGCTGCTATAGGCGTCCCGCGATATTGTTTAGTCACGAGTTTCGCCTGCCATGCTGATTCGCCCTGCTACACCCGTTGACGTACCAGCCGTTCAGGTAATGGTTGACAAAATCTGCGCTCTACATGAAGCCTGGGACCCAGCTAAATTTGGTTTTCTGCCTAATCCCGGTCAGCGTTATCAACGCTGGTTAATCGCCCAAGCCAAGAACGAGCGGAGTGTGTTTCTAGTTGCTGAGGCAGATCGCATCGAATCAGAGCCGCCGCCACAGCTCATTGCATTTCTAATTGCAACCACGGAAGAGGAAATTCCAATTTACCGTCTCCAAGAGTTTGGCTTCATTCACGACTTGTGGGTCGAGCCAGAATATCGAAGTCTTGGCATTGCTCGGCAAATGGTACAAGCTGCATTAGCTCGTTTTCGAGAGATTGGAGTTCAACAGGTACGTTTGGATACAGCCACAGCCAATGACACAGCCCGGCACCTCTTTACAACCTGTGGTTTTCGGCCCAGTAGCGTAGAAATGCTTATTGAATTAGAGGCTAATTAGGATTGTGCCTCATTCACAAATTGAGCCTCTGTCAGCAGAGTGAGTCGCCATATTTTCTATCTCTACCTCTAGGTGAGTGGTCTGCTGAGAAAGCTGCTTTACATTGGTTTATATATAGAGGAAACGCACTGGCTGACCGGTTTACCGCCATTATTCAGTATCTTTCCAGCCAGTCTGGCAAGTGAGCAGTCAGTGCATTATGAGAAACACAAGGGGAGTCCTGGCACTAGTTGGGGCTCCTCTTTATGCCTCCTACGCCAGCAGCTTGGCGGAGGAACTCGATCAAACCTAACTATCAATGCAACTCTCAGTGCGATTTCAATGTAATTTTCGTAATTTTCAATGCAGTTCGTAAGGCCAATCCTGCTGTGAAATTCGACTACAGCCAAGATTTCAAAAACACTGATTTCCGAGCCCATCCTGAGCTTTACCAAATTGGCATTGGTGAGCAGGGGGTCTTAAGTGTGGAACCCTACAAAAGTGAGATCCTGCCTTACTGGCGCTTCAAAACACCTGAGGTTGCTCAAGAGTCAGCTGACGCAATCTACGCTCTGTTTCTCGATTACAAACAGCAGGGTGATTTTGTGGGCATGGACATGGCTCGCAAGTTTCTGCAAATGGGCTATACCCGTGCTCGACGCTATAGCAACCACAAAGGTGGCAGAAAATATGCCAAGGGCACACGTGAGACATTGCCGCCAGGATTCGATGCTCAAAAAGCAGCAGCAGCCGAGATCTTTAAGCAGAAATGGCAGCAGGCCCGGGAAGATCAGACCTATTTGCAACTGAAACAGCGCCATCGTCAGCTGTTTGATCCACCGGGAAAGCGCGAGAAAGCCTATCCGCCGCAGGGCAAATCAGCGCTCTAGATTGGGACAGCCTAAAACCAATTGGGGCTAATTAAGGCAACCAAAAATTAGGCAAAAGCGCTTCACCCCAGCTCCGGATTGCCTGGTTAAGGCTGCGAGCGGTTTGAATGTGCGGCTCATCTGCTTCGACGGGCAAAATCGTTGCCGACTGTCCTTGTTTGAAGTAGCCGATGGCTAGATTGGCAGCTTCCAAACCGGTGACATAAGCCTTTTCTTGAGACCAGGAACCATGCCGATTGGCAATCCAATCCCCACTCATCCAAACATTGGCAACGCTAGTTTGGGCTGGCAACAAATATTGGTAGCTGCCAGGGGCAAAGTGGGTAACGGCACGCGGCAAACGAATTACACTGCTATCAATAACCTTCGCTCCCGCAAAGGCCGGTACACAGGTTGATAGATCGCGTTGGACAAGCGACACAATCTCTGTGTCATCCAGGGGTAGCAGTTGGTTGGCGTGATAAAAGTCAGCTTCAATTACGCTACCGGGCTCATCTCGATACTCATCGTGCAGCGCGTTGAGATCGAAGAAAGTCCAGCCCGTCGTGGGTGCGAAGCCAAAGCAAGCGTTCGAGGGCAGCGGCACCTGCACTTTGCGGTCAAACCATAGCCGGGTTGCCAACACATCCACCGCACCCAAGTTCATGGTGTTGCGAAATTCAGTTCGTTCCCGCAAGGCTGGACTGCCCAACACAATCTTCTGCATGCCGCTGACGCCAACTGCAAAAATTACCGCATCTGCAGCGAACACTTCGTCGCCACAGACAACGCTGGTCGCCTGACCCTCACTGTCTAAACCCAAATCAGTGACACGGCGTTGCGTCAGCACCTTTGCGCCTGCATTTTCCAGCCGCTCAACCCAGGGTCGAAAAATACGCTCGCCCACTGTGCCCCGGCACCAAACCACATCGAAATCTGGCTGATGCGCCAGGATGAAATAGTAGAGCATGCCCAAAGCGGCAGCCGCCGAACACTGCTCCCCTGGTGCAAACAAGCCCACCAGCAGCATCGGCTCGAAGGACTCTTTGTACAGCCGCGCCGAGACAGCATACTGTTTGAACAGTTCGCGAGCGGTCATCGAGTCGTAGCGTCGCCAGGCAGCATCAGAATTGTCGAAATCGACTACGGCGTAGAGCAAGGGCAAGGCAGAAAGCCGGTCGATCAGAGGCAGCCGCTTAAAGTCGGGATACAAAAACGTCCCCAGGGGCATGGGCAGTCGGGGCAGTTCTTGAAAGATCGGCGATTCGACTTCTAGCCCTGCCGGGGAGTATTGAGAAGAGCGGGTCCAGGGAGTGAAAGGCTGCAACCCTAACCGTTCGACCAGACTGAAAATGTTGCGATAGGGATACCAGAAGCCGTGGATGCCAGCCTCAACCGCTCGCCCACCTTCGGTTTTCCAGCCCGCTACCAAACCCCCAGGATAGGGACCCGCCTCCAGCAGCGTGACCTCATAGCCTTGACTGAGCAAATGGTCAGCAGCCCCCAAGCCTGCCCAGCCCGCTCCCACTACCACTACTCGGGGTCGTTGTGATTGTGCCATCCTGCCAGCCTCTCGCGTCTTTGCTCAGGATGGCACGATTAGCCTAGTGCAGGGTGCAGCGACCTAGGGCCCGGTACATGATTCCCAAGCCTCGGACCTGGCTACTGATTGACTGATTCGTAGCCCGAGGTAAACAACTGGCTATTAGATAAGGCCTCAATCACAAACCGTAAAACAACTGACTATTTGAAGCCTTGGGTTGATATAGAAGTCTCTATGTGGTTAGCTCTTGTCATCCCAGGAGGCTGCGGTGCGTTTGCGCGTTGCCAGGAACACCGGAACCATGTCAACGGCGCTCGTCCCAGCCCATGCCCCTCACCGCCTGATCTCACTGGCACAGCTGCGAGTTCTGGACCAGCGCTCAGATCGCTTGGGGGCCATTCAGATCCTGGGGCACTTGGGTCTCATCGCCCTCACAGGTACAGGCGTGTTCTGCGCAGGCTTTAGTTTCTGGCTGCTCCCGACCCTGTTGCTTCATGGCATAGCTCAGGTAGCGCTATTTGCCCCGCTGCATGAGTGCAGCCATCGCACTGCCTTCCGTCACGCTGGCTTGAACCGGGCTGTTGCCTGGTTGGCAGGGCTGATCCTGGTCTTGCCACCTACCTGGTTTCGCCAGTTTCACTTAGCCCACCACCGTTACACCCAATGCCCCGAACGCGATCCAGAGTTAGCCAGCCCGAAGCCGCAGAGCCTGCGCCACTATCTGTGGCTACTCAGCGGCGTCCCCTACTGGCAAGCCGCTCTAGTTGGGCTTGTGAGGCAAGCAGCAGGCCAACTTGACGACCTGGACTATCTCCCCAAGCGCCTGCATCCGCAGGTCATTGTGCAAGCGCGCCTGTTTCTAGCGGTTTACACCAGCCTAGTAGCCCACGCCCTGCTCACATGGACCAGTGCTCCTTTGATCTACTGGCTAATTCCGCTTCTGCTTGGACAGCCTTGCCTGCGCTGGTTTCTGCTGCCGGAGCATACCGGCTGTAATCAAAGCAACGATGGCCTCACCAACACTCGCACCGTTCTAGCTAATGCAGGACTGCGCTGGCTGAACTGGAACATGTCTTATCACACCGAACACCACCTCTACCCCTCGGTGCCATTTCACGCGCTACCCGCATTGCATCAGCTCCTTCGTGCTCGCTTGCGGGTGGTTGCAGACAGCTACGCAGGGGCTCACCGCGACATTCGCCAAAGCTGGTGCCAATGACTGTCCCAATGACCGTCCTAATGCTTTGTTTCTGGAGTGAACCTTATGAAGTCGATCCGTAATCTTCTGACACTACTGCTGTTGGCAGTGCTGAGTGCAGTGACCGTCTATGCTTGCAGCGGCAGTAGTAGCAGTTCAGACGCTACCCCTAGCGCTACCTCTGGTGCTGCTTCTCCGGCAGCTACTACAACTGTCAAGGTGGGTTCCAAAGACTTTACCGAAGCCTTCATTCTCGGTGAGATGTACGCCATGGCCTTGGAGAATGGCGGTTTCAAGGTCGAGCGCAAGCTGAACTTAGGCGGTACTCCAGTGGCGCAGGCTGGGTTAGAGAGCGGTCAAATCGATTTGTATCCGGAGTACACCGGCACCGGCTTGCTCACGGTGCTGAAGCTGCCGAAGATGAGCGACCGCCAGGAAGTCTATGACGCTGTGGCCAAAGGCTATAAGGAAAAGTTCAACCTGGCTTGGCTGGAACCTGCGCCGATGAACAACACCCAAGCCTTTGCTTTAAAGCAGGAAACTGCCGAGAAATATGGCATTAAAACCATTTCTGACCTGGTTGCCAAAGGCAGTGAGCTAGCACTAGTCAGCACTGCTGAATTTCAAGCCCGTGAAGATGGCTTGCCTGGCCTCAAAGCGGTCTATGGAGATCCTAAATTCAAGAAGCTGATCCCCGTTGATGCAGGTTTGCGCTACCAAGCTTTGCAAAATGGCGATGCTGATGTCGTGGAGGCCTTCTCCACTGACGGCGAAATCAGCGCCTTTAATTTGGTGGTATTGGAAGATGATAAGGGCCTGTATCCGCCCTACCAGGTTGCGCCTGTAGTGCGGCAAGAGACTCTAGATGCCAGCCCTCAAATTGGCGACATTCTTAACAGCTTGTCTCCCAAAATCACCGACGCAACTATGCAGCGCCTCAACTATGAGGTGAGTGGCAAAAGTCGTGAACCAGCAGAAGTCGCCAAAGAATTTTTGGTTCAAGAAGGTCTGGTGAAGCAGTCTTAGAAGTTGCTGCGCGGTTGCTGCCAAAAGCCATACCGTTGTGTTGCGAAGCTGTTGCAAAAACCGACCTTGGCTGAAGCTGAAGTGATAAGGTAGGACTCTCCTGCGCCTGACCGTTTCCGGTTTCTTTTCAGCCCCCTCGCAGCGTTTTTTTCTGACTGGCTTCCTAGATTTTATCTAGGTTTTATGGGGGCTGAGTTCCCAATTGCAGGAGAAGGATGTCCGATGCTGAGCCAGCAACCTATACCCGGCCAGACACCTAGCCAGATACTCGACCAGAGCAACAGCTTCGCAGCGTCGGCTGAGGTTTTTGTCGGTAAGCCGCTCACGCTTAAAGAGGTAGTTCTGGTAGCTCGAGGCGGGGCAAGGGTCAGCCTTGCTCCTGAGGCTCAAACAAGGGTGCTCAAGAGCCGCACTTATGTCGAAGACCTGGTCGCACAAGGTCAGACCATCTATGGCCTGACCACCGGTTTCGGCAAACTTGCCAACATCCGCATTGCGCCTGCGGATACCCGGCAATTGCAGCGCAATCTGATCCTTTCCCACGCGATTGGCCTCGGGCAAGCTCTGCCCCGCGATGTTGTACGGGCCATGCTCCTGCTCCGCGCCCAGAGCCTGGCCTTGGGGTTCAGTGGCATTCGCCTGCAGGTGATCGAGTTGCTCCTGGAGTGCCTGAATCGCGGTGTTCACCCGGTTATCCCGTCGCAGGGATCGGTCGGAGCTAGCGGGGACCTGGCACCTCTGGCGCACATGAGTCTCCCCCTGATCGGCGAAGGTCAGGCGGAGTATGCAGGTCAGGTGATGCCCTCAAGCGAGGCGTTGGCACAGGCAGGCTTACAGGCTGTGGTTTTAGAAGCCAAAGAAGGCCTGGCCTTGATCAATGGCACTCAGGCGATGACGGCGATTGGGGCACTGGTGGTAGCTGATGCGTTGGAGTTGGCAACTGCGGCTGATATCACAGGCGCCATGAGCTTGGAGGCACTAAAGGGTAGCTTACGGCCCTTTGATGCTCGGGTCACTGCTGTTCGGCCTCATCCCGGTGCGGCTGAGGTGGCTGAGAATGTGCGCGGCCTTGGTGCCAATAGCCCGATTCATCACTCCCACGCTGACTGCGACAAACTTCAAGATGCTTACAGTTTGCGCTGCATGCCACAGGTGCATGGGGCCAGCCGGGATGCGCTGCGTCATGTGCTGGACGTGGTGACTCGGGAAATCAATGCGGTTACCGATAACCCGCTGATTTTCTGCGAAGACAATGAGGTCATTTCGGCAGGCAACTTTCACGGGCAACCGGTGGCGCTAGTGATGGACTACGCCAAAATTGCTATCGCTGAACTGGCCAACATCAGCGAACGGCGGATCGAGCACATGCTGGACCCGGCGCTGTCTGGGTTGCCCGCCTTCCTATCTCAGCAGGGAGGATTGAATTCGGGACTGATGATTAGCCAGTACACCGCTGCTAGCTTGGTGAGCGAAAACAAGGTGCTGGCTCATCCCGCTAGCGTGGATAGCATTCCGACTAGCGCTAACCAGGAGGACCATGTCTCGATGGGCACGACCAGTGCTCGCCAAGCGGCAATGATTCTGGAGAATGCCCGCTGGGTGATTGCGATTGAGCTGGTGAATGCGACCCAAGCCCTCGACTTCCATCAGCCCCTGCATCCGGGTCCGGGGGTGATGGCAGCAGTTGAAGCGGTGCGGCGGGTGGTCCCGCATCTTGATCGTGACCGCAGCATGACCGGCGATTTGGAAGCAGCACGGGGCTTAATCATCTCAGGTGAGTTGCGACAGGCAGTAGAGGCAGCAGTCGGAACTCTGCACTAAATTAAATCTGCAATAAAGATGCCGCATATAGATGTAGATAGTGGCTGGTCTTTCTCCCCGTTGGTAAGGCTCAGTAGAGCTTAGTAGGGTGCCGATAGAGCTTCAAACTGCAGGCCGTTAAAGTCATAAATCAATTGCACGTTTTTGAGTTTGTGGTGCTGCAAGTTGCCGGTCCAGAGGCTGCCATTGGTTGCCCAAACTAAGCGATTTTGATCCCAGTCAGCCCATTCCCAATTTGGAAACTTCAAAAGAGTTTCAGAGGCGGAGTGCTCAAGCTCGTGTTCGTCCCAATAGCAGCCTTTACCGGGGGGAGCGCCTATCTCTGCATGGGCTAGTTTGCGCAGGATCCAGCCTTTTGGTAAGGGTTTCTCGAAGACAGTTAAATCCTGATGCTTGCCCAGTTTGTGATTGCGAAGGTAGGTCCAACCGTCGCGTTGCAGCCGTGGGTAATACACGCTGAGGCATTCACCGCCGTAGTATTCCTTAACCTGGTAGGTTTCATCACGACGAACCTCGCTAGAATTCTGCATGAGACGATGACCATAGCCATCGTTCAGCCAGTAGGTGCGCTTGCCGGTAAACAGGCCGCCGCCATGCCAACAGTCGCCCTTACCGAACAGGGCAATCGCCTTAAGCCAGGGCGCACGGGAGATGGCAGTCCATGAACCTTTTGTTTCTGAGTTCCAGCGTCCGTTCATCGCAAAGTAAATCATGTATTTGCCATCGGGGGACAGGTCACTGCGACGCTCGTAAATTCGTCCTTTCAACCACTGGGCTAAGGTAAATTCATCCTTGCGTCTATCCCATAGCAACGTGCAGACGCACTTGGAAGGCCCCCGCCTAATCACAACCCCAACTGGTTCTTGGCTAGCAAGGAGAATATGAATTCTGGCGGGGAAACGTTCCATGTGGAGCAGGCTAATTCTCTATTGGGTTGCTAATCAGTGGCGAAGGACCAGTTCATAGGAACGTTCATGGAAACATTCACGGGAACGGATATTGAACTTCATTCTCTAAGTCCCTAAGCCCCTAAGCCCCTAAGTTCCTAAGCCTCTGATCTACTGCAACACAATGCGATGCTGCTTGTCCATAAAGCTACTGTACAGGGTCATATTTATCCTGTTTAAAGTACAAGCACCTGCCGGGTTATTAGGTTTTCGATTGACGAGGTAATGCCGTCGTAGCACGTTTCAAACTAGGTCAGCATTACTAGGTCAGCATTCGACGCTTGCTTTTAACGTTTGTTGTCAGCTACAGCAACGTAAGTCCCAAGCCCAATGAGGGACCAGCCTGTGAACAGCCGTTGTCTCCGTCTCAACTTCGCACTGGTTCGCAACCATTGGCCGATGGGGCTAGCCAGCAGCGCAACGCTAATATCTGCACTGGTATTCAGGGCCACTGAGATGCTGCCGAGCAACACAAACTGGAGGATGACGATCCCTTGAGGATCAATAAACTGCGGGACGAAGGCCAGGAAGAACAGGGCAGTCTTGGGATTGAGCACTTCGGTAATGATGCCCTGACGAAAGGCATTGCTGGCTGTGCTCACGGGAATGTCTGCCTCTAATTCGATCTCATTGTCACTGACCAAGGTGCGAATGCCCAAATAGATCAGGTAGGCTGCGCCAACGTATTTGACAATGGCGAAGGCAATCGAGGAGGTGGCTAGGATGGCCGAGAGCCCCAAAGCGGCAGCGATGACATGCACAAACCCGCCAACAGCAGTGCCAAATGACGAAGCCAAACCTTCTGCCCGTCCGCCCTTGAGACTTCGGGTTAAGACATAAAAGATGCCTGGACCGGGTGTAATCGCTAGCAAGACCGCGGCGGTCAGGAACAGTCCAAACATGGGCATTTCTGGCATGGATATTTCCCTAAAGCTGGATAGCTACAGGTAACGATCGAGCCAAGCATAAGGTCTGTCAAGAGCCAATTTGTCTAGGCTCGGCAGTGCCACTTAGAGCGAGGTGAGGCAAGGTGTAGAACAAAGAGGTGCTCTACGTCCTAGGTTTTGGCAAGCGTCCTTCGCGCAGTACAAACACAGATAATCCTAAGGGTGTAAGCGGGCATTGGAAGACATTCCAGCAATAAATTCAGTGCTTAAGAAACAATCATAAAACTGTGGCAAACGACTTTAAGGCACAAGGCCTCGGCGGAATGCAGAAACGCTTCCCCTGAAAGCTCAACAGGGCAGCTTGAAAGCCTAGCGGCAGACTCTGGAAGCTGATCCGGGTAGCCTGGAAGCCTAACAGTGAACTCTGGAAGCTAATCTAGGCATCCTGAAAGCTTTGCAGTGAACTCTGGAAGCTCAAGAGCGAACTCTGGAAGCTTTGCAGCCAAGCCTGAATCGATCACTGCTGATATCGAATCAACAGAGCTTAAATGCTTTTTGTCTTTAGAATTGCTTAATAATCGAGCACTCAGCGGCTCCCCTGCTCGCTCTCAAGGCCAATCGCTCTCCTCCTATGAGTTCTGTCATAGGGGCTCCAATACAAGAACTGGGGCTTTTACCTACCGCTAGCTTCAAGTGTGCAAAAAAGCGAGGTTGGTCGAAGCTTGTAGCGCGTGAGGTGTATTTGCAGGCATAAAGACAAACACGCCAGGTTCCAAAGTAACTTCCCGCCCTTCTAGCGTGAGAGTGCCTTGCCCTTCGATCACCGTAATCGAGACATCTCGAGTCGTTGCATGTTCGGCCAGTTCAGTCCCTGCTGTTACACAGATCAGCGCAAATTGGCTACCCTCAGTCTTAACCAAGGGGATTCTAGTAACCTTCGGCTTTGTATAATCAATCCGCTCATAGAGCTGAGCGGTGATTGCTGAATGAGGGGAGCGAGTGGTGACCATAATAGATTCCTTCCTGGTTCAGTTTGTAAGTTAAAGGTCAAATTCCTACGCTTCTAAAACTGCGCAAAGTACGATGTAGCCCATATTCTGGCGGTGTTGATTAAACACATGCCGCATGTGCAGAACCCGGTTACGAATATCAGGCTGAGTCAGCACATTCCAGGCAATCCGAGCTGTAGCGATAATGCCCTCATCCCGCAGCAGCTGGGCTGGATTCAGCAATCCCGTTGGGCCGTTCTTGCTGTGAGTAACCTTCAGTCCAGCACGAGTGCAAGTCTCGATCCAGCAGGGCTCTGTTAGAGGGGTTGAATTGACCCGAATTGCGCGTGCCAAGTCTTGATGAATCTGCTCTAGATTTTGATGCGCTACTATTTCGTGGCTGAGCAGCTTACCGTTGGGCTTGAGGTGCTCACGCACTGTCTGCAAAATCTTGTCTCTACCAGTGCTGGATTGCATGGTCAGAATTGCTTCTGCTAACACATAGTCAAACCGCTGAGTGATTGACTCCAGATGCAAGATGTTGCCTTGGATGATTTGAACCCGATCCTCTAATCCAGCAGCCCGTATCTTGGCTTGGGCAATGGCAACGCTATCAGGATTTCTTTCGATGCCCATCACAGTGACGCCATAGCGTTTTGCCAAATCGATAGCAGTGTTGCCTGAGCCGGGGGCCAGCTCCAGGACTGTTTCTCCAGGTTTAAAGTTGGCCCATTGAAACAATTGCTCGGTTGCGGCTCGTCCACCTGGACGCAGAACGGTTTTGCCTGCGGCAGCTAGAACTTGATAGCCTGGGGCCGTTTGTAGATTAAGCGTGGTTTGAATCATGGTTCGGGCCTCTTTATAGCTGACTACTTCGACAGAACTATTTTGCTCTGTCTCTCTTGCTGTCCCTCTTGCTTTACCTCTGCGCTAGCTCATAGTTCGAAATCATGCTCTGTTCGCGGTTGGAAAATCTATAATCTTTGGAATAGATAGATGTCGTCTTAATCGTCTTTTCCATCTCAGGCAAGACAGACATATACTCCCAACAATGGGAACAAAACCAGCCAACCTTCTGATGGTGAATCTGCCGCAATAATCGAGTTGAACAACAAGGGCATTCATGTGTCATTTGAATCCCTCCAGGCTTATAGCTTGAGGTTATGAACAACAATCTTGCGTTGGCAACCTTCAGACTTTAGGAGAAGACCTTTAAGGAAAGACAATCTTCGGTGAGGGTGCCTGTCCCTGATCAAGATAGGCAGCTGAGCGTAGCACAATCTCAGAGTACAGAATCTTCTGAATCTCTAAGCTAGGGGCACGTTTTGCTATGGCATTGTAGCTAGTTATCTCCCCTTTTAGGCTGAAGTCACTATCGGTCAAATAGTGGTCATAGTCATGTAGTGCCTGAAAGATAAATCCATAAATAGGATTAGGATAAATGCTGCTATCGTAGCTGTCAGCAGAGACCCAAAGATGCTCTTGCTCAATGTCGGCGAACATCTCTGTTTCATTGCTGTACCGCTCGTAGTCTGAGAACTCTAGATTTAGCGGCAGACTTTGAAATTCGCTCATCAGCCAATCGCAGAGTTCCACGATGGTTTCGCCAGAAATTTGGGCAGGATTGGTTTCAAAGTAGAGCCTAGCGAGAGCTTGCACTTGGGCTGCGGTTGCATGTTCTGAGGTGATTGTCATATCGTTATCCTCGTCAACTGACCTTACTTTGATATTGGCAGCTTCTCTGAGTGGTGTCTTTGAGCTAGCTCATACTGCCAAGCTGAATGGCTGCGGCTTTTGTTTCTGGCAACCCAACTATGCTGGTCACGACTGAGCAACTCCGACAAATCTCAATCTTTTCTCAGCTTGAACCCGAGCAGCTGGAGCAATTGCAAGCTCATACGGCTGTGAAGTCCTATTCACGGGGCGAAATAGTGTTTCATGAAAGAGATCGCTTGCCTGCCAAGCTGTTCGCGGTCCTTAGTGGCCTGATCCAGATCAAAAAAACAGCTTCAACGGGTAAAGAAACGATTTTGCGGACACTGGCTACTGGGGAGATTTTTGCAGCACCCGCTTTGTTTGGCGATGGGATTTCCCCAGCCACAGTGGTCACAGAACAAGATTGTCAAGTTCTCACGGTTGAGCGAGCTGCCCTGCTCGCTCTGATTCAGCAAACGCCAGAGGTAGCCCTACGGATTATGGTGGTGCTGACTGATCGGCTCCAGCATCTCCACAGCACGGTACATGGCTTGGTCTCGGAGCGGGCAATTGTACGCTTAGCTCGATTCATTCAAACCGAGGCTACCGAGCAAGGTACAACGGTGACTGATCAAGGACTGTGTTTGCGTTCGCGCCTGCCCTACTACCAAGTCGCTCGTAGTATTGGCATTACTTATGAGGAGTGTGTGCGTTTGTTCAAGCAACTGCAAGCAGTGATGAGCTATCAACGAGGCGGTAAGATTCTACTGCTCGATCCAGACAAGCTCAATACAATTGCCAGAGGTGACTATGAGCTTTGAGAGATATGAGCTTCAAGCAGAGATGAGTAGCTTGCCTTTTGTTGTGGAACCTTTGAGAATTTGAGGTTCGACTTTGAAGTTTGACAAAGTCTGAGCCAGCAGTATTACTCTGTTGCTTCAAGCTGAATAAGCTGTTCAGCTCGTCTTTATAAAGCTTGACTTTTCAAAGGCTAGCCTCGTTCTCTTTTTCCCCACCTCTACCCCAAGAACAATCCGACATTGAGGCAATGCGTGACCCTAAACACAAACGCGAGGTTTGGCACAGAGGGGGATTCAAATATAGATCAGGCCGAGAAAACCGAGGCACTTTTGCCAGTAGCTTGCCGATAAATCTACAACTAAAAACCTTGGAAAACATCGCATTGGCTGCTGCCAGAAATGAATCGATTTCTGCGCTGAAGTAGGTAAAATAGGGGTGAGATAACAGAGTAAAGTTAACCACCTAAGCATGGAATCAACTGGCAGAATCACTAGGGCAAAACCAACTAAAAAAGCAGGCGACGAAATATACATCGTCAGCAAGATAATGCTCATTTTGCTTCTAGTTTTTCTGCTCTCTAGTTTCTTTGTGATTGTCAACGCAGGAGAACGAGGCGTTTTGATGCAGTTCGGCAGAGTACAAGAGAAAGTCTTGGGAGAAGGAATTCACCTGGTTGTTCCTCTAGTGCATACGGTAAAAAAGCTGACTGTCAGAGTGCAAAACCAAGAGATTTCGGCTGAAGCCTCTTCCCGGGACCTGCAAAACGTCTTTACAGATGTGGCTCTGAACTGGCATATCGTTCCAGCAGAAGCCAACGCCATTTTTCAGACCATTGGGGATGAAGCTGCCGTGGTTCAGCGAATTATCAACCCCGCGGTAGAAGAAGTTCTAAAGGCTGTAATGGCGAAATACACAGCAGAAGAAATCATCACTAAGCGAGGCGAAGTAAAAGCTGGGGTAGATCATGGATTGACAGCGCGTTTATCTACTTATTACATTGCCGTAGATGATATTTCGCTAGTTCATGTCCACTTCTCACAACGATTCAGCGATGCCGTAGAAGCCAAACAAATTGCTGAGCAAGAGGCCAAACGAGCAGAATTCGTTGCTCTGAAGGCGACTAAAGAGGCTGAAACCAGAGTCAATCTAGCGAAAGGAGAAGCTGAGTCGCAAAGGTTGCTGCGTGAGAATTTGACGCCTGAACTTCTACAAAAGCTAGCCATAGAAAAGTGGAATGGTGGCTTGCCCTTAGTGGTGGGAGACGACGCGACGAAACTATTAAATTTAAATCAGTTTGTAAAACCTACCCAGAAATGAGAAATGATCCTGCTTTAGCACTCAAGTTTTAGCAGACCACAATTTATTGATACCATTAACATTCAAATTTAAGCTCAGCGGCTCAAGAGGTAGCTACCCGGCTAAGCTGATGGGTGTCCGAAGTCAGCATTTGCTCAAAGACCTTTGATAACCGGGTCTGAAAGCGTTGCCGGTGCTTCAGTTTCAAAAAAGGGCGAACAATTTCAGCCGGCACCTTAGCCCTGGTTCGGTTATCGACTACTGGAATAGCTCGGAGGGTAGAAAGCTGAAGCTCTTTGTGCACCATTAATTCTGAGATAGCAGCTGCGCCTACGCCGCCTTCCACAATTGCCTTCACCATCTCGCCACTGCTCAAAACCAAGATCACATCGAGTTCAGTAGGCTCAATACCCCAACTGCATAAGGCTTGCTCAAATCTTTGCTGTGTCCCGGAACCCGGCTCTCGCATAACCCAAGCTGTAGTGCTAAGGTCAGTTAGAGAAATGCTTTCGCGCTCAAACCAAGGATGAGATTTGCCAACAACAATTTGTAAGCGGTCGCTCCCAACAATGTCCTGCTCCAAACTGCTTTCCAATGAAGGCTGAACTTCCCCTTCTACCAAGCCCAAATCAAACAAGCCTGTCGCTGTCCCTGCACAAATTTCTTCCGTGTTAGCTAGGGTACAGTTTACGAAAATACCTGGGTATTGACGTTTAAACTGGTTTATTTTGTCAGGTAGCCAGTAGTTGCCAATTGTGAGACTCGACCCAAGTCTTAATTCGCCCCATTGCAAATCGTTCAACTCCCGCAAGCCCCGCTCCATTAGCGCAACTTGATCGAGAATCCGCTGCGCTTCCACTTGGAGAAATCTTCCAGGCTCAGTGATCTCCACTTGGCGGCCAATCCGATGGAACAGTTTTACGCTGTATTCTTCCTCTAAGCTCTGAATGGCAGCACTGACTGCTGGTTGAGTAATGTAGAGCAATTCTGCAGCACGCGTGAAATGTAGCTGCTGTGCCACGGTGAGAAAAATTCGTAACTGGTCAAGCCTCATTCTGATTTTTTAGCAATACATAAACCGCGCACTTCCAGATCAGCCATTTTCTGATCATCTAGAACCTGTACTCGGCTCCAGATGATCAGGAACATCCTCTCCTATCTAGCGGTTGCTGCGGTTGCTAAGGAGAACGCCTTTGCTTTGCGAGGTTTGATATAAACATGCTGGCGAGGTTGAAGCTGAAGGTTGTGAAAGTCATCACGGGTCACAAAGGCGGTGAGCGCCTGACCTCCTGCTTCCAACTCAACTTGAACTTCCCAGCCTAAATGCGCAATTCGGCTAACCTGCGCTGGAGCAAATGCTTCTCCTGGTTTGGTTTGAATCAGAACATCGTGCGGTCTTAGGAAGATCTGCTCGTCAGTTGCTTCAAAACCGTTGTTGCGGAAGATACCAGAATTACTTGGCAGCACATTTACTGGCCCAACAAAGCTCATGACAAAGGGAGTGGCTGGCTGATCATAGATCTCGGTTGCTGTACCAACTTGCTCAACCCTGCCCTGGTTCATCACCACAATTTTGTCAGCAACTTCCATGGCTTCTTCTTGGTCATGGGTCACAAAAATCGTGGTGACATGGACTTCATCGTGCAGACGTCGCAGCCAAGCCCGCAGTTCTTTCCGGACTTTGGCATCCAAGGCACCAAATGGTTCGTCCAAGAGCAAAACTCGGGGCTCAACCGCTAGGGCTCTTGCTAAAGCTACCCGCTGCCGTTGTCCGCCTGAGAGTTGCGAAGGAAAACGGTTTTCTAGACCCTTAAGCTGCACCAGTTCTAGCAGCTCATCGACGCGTCTCTGAATCTTCGCTTTAGGGGCTTTGCGAATTCTAAGACCGTAGCCAATATTCTGGCGAATGGTCATGTGTTTAAACAGGGCATAATGCTGAAACACAAAGCCAATGCCTCGCTCACTGACTTGACGGTGAGTAATGTCCTCTCCCTCCAGCCGTATCTTGCCCCTATCTGGCTGTTCTAAGCCTGAGATCAAACGCAATAAAGTTGACTTTCCAGAGCCAGATGGCCCTAATAGAGCAACCAAAGAATCGCTTTCAATCTCTAAACTGACATTGTCTACCGCCTGGAAGGAACCAAACTGCCTGGAAACATTTTCTACCGAGATACTCATCGCCTTTGCTCCGAATTGCTTTTTTCTGAGGGAGTGTCTGGGGGCTTTTAGACACTGGATGCACAAACTTCGAATAGCCTTTAATGGCTTTCCTGACAGAATTTTTGGCTATGTCCTGAATGTTCTGAGTTCTGGATATTCTGACCTTCTATCGACGGGATAATTCTTCGGCTCGACGAGCCGCTTGCTCAGCTGCATCCTGCAAGCCCGACTTCTGATAGGTAGTCGCTAAGGCTCTCTGAATGGCTGGGATTTGGTTGCGAGTCCGCGCACGCTTTTCGAGCATGACCCGGGCTTGGGCATTGTGCTCAAGTCGAAGCAAAGTATCTAAGTACACCTGCTCAAACAGGTCTCGCTGGGCATGACTACCGCCAATCTCCTGCAACCGGGGTAGGGCTGTTTGGATCTCGGCACTAGCAGTAGACCAATCTCCTCGCGCATGAGCTACCAGGCCTCGGGCCATAGGAGCCGCCACTTCGGCCCAAGCAGGTCGAATATAGGGCTTAGCTTGAGCTGCGTAGGTTTGTAAGCTCTTGAGCATTTCAGTAGCCTGCTCATCCTGACCTGAGCGAGCTAGCGCATAAAGATATTGCAAATCGAGAAACGGCAGAACATGTTCGTGAAGACGATTGCTCAGGTAAGCGCTTATTTCCTGCCAGCGATTGCCAACCTCCACGCCGCGCAGTTCTAGACGCAACAGGAGGGCAATAGCATCAATCTGACATTGTGAATACTCTTTGCAAGCTCGGCCCCAAACATGTCGGTCATATACGCGCAAAGCGCTCTGAAGATCTTCGCGATCGAGGTAGTAGAGGGCTACATGCCACCAGTTGTGGGTATAAAACGTGCCGCAGTTCTCCCAGGTGTCGGCTAGAGATTCCATCCAGGCGATCCCTTCATCCAGCCGTCCTTGGGTTTCCATGACGTGAGCCACAGCGTGATGGGCCCAGGGATCCTGACGGTTCATTTCGGTTGCCCGTCGCCCAGCCACCTCTGCTTCGTCTAAGCGATGGCATTGCTCTAGGCCAAAAGCCAACATGCCATGGATGTAGTGATTTTCCCGATTAGCAGGTAGAACCTTTTCGATCAGCTGAAGCAAGCCCTGAGATTGACCCAAGTTGAAGTAGTGATACTGCCCGATTTGGACGGAGACTAGATCCCGAGGAAATTGCTCTGCGAGCTGCTCATGGTAAACCAGTGCCCGGTCTACCTCTGCTTGCGCCCAAGACTCAATTGCCGAGAAATAGAGCTTTTCGCGCTGATTGGCATTGGCTAACTGTTGACGGGCTGCTTGGAGATAAGGTTCTGCTTCGCTTGCTGCACTGCCATTCTCCGCGAAGAGGTGAAGGGCCGCTGCATGCGTATTGGCCAACACAGAGGTTGGATCTGCCTCAACAGCACTCAAAATAATTTCTGGGCGATTGCCATAACCCAACAACTGGTCAGCAAACTGATTGATGGCCCCTACGGCTTCTGGTGAGTTCGTCGTGACTTCGAGTCCCTGAGTATCCCTCAGCATCTATAAAGATCCCTCAACCTTACCCCTGCTAGACACAATCACCGGTAAACTGAGCGAGATACCGTAATTGCGCTGACTAAGGGCAAATTGTGACACAGGTAACCTTGGAAAGCAAGGTTCCAGGCTCCTATGTCAGGGGAAAAAGACTAGATTGGGCTAGCCTCACCGGGTAAGGCTTCTTCGGAGCTACGAACACTAGCTCGAACTTGGCTTAAAATCGCTCGTTTGAATACAATTTTGAAGGTAATTTTGTGGCGCTTAATTCTTGATTCTAGTTAAAGAAACATACATTGGTTTAACCATTGCGAAGATTGATTGACTCGAAGCATTGTTTTCTGGATTCCTGCATCAGGAGCAATTCGAAAAACAATAACTCCTGCAAAATGTCAAAAAGACTAAGAATCGTCAGCACTCTGCTTATGTACTTCTCTCAGGGTTCAACCTTAAGACAAAGCTAGATCCTAAATCTCAGGCTTTATCTATGGGCCTTCTAGAGCCGAATTTTAGGAAAAAACACTGGCTCTTTTGAAAAAGCTTGGTTGATTTGCCGTTGCACAACCCCTCTTGCAGAATCTAGGGCTCAGAGTTTCTGCTGAGAAGCATTGTAAATCGAAATATATTGACCTGTATAGTCAATCACTTCTATTTATCGTTTCGACAAAAAAGAGTGTTTGCTCCAATTGATTAGATTGCCTAAAGTAAAGCTTGTTCATTCATGCAAGGCTTTATAAATTTCTACTGGCAAACCCAGTCTCTGTTGCATCGATCGTAGAACTGTGTATTGAGGACTTAAATGACCAACGAAGTGCCACTTGAGCAGAGTTCATATGGCTTAAAACGAGAATGTCTTTCCTACAGGGAGGTTCTAGCCCAGTCTGTTGCGGTGATTGCCCCGACCACAACGCCTGCCGCCAACATGGGCTTGATCTTCGCCCTCTCAGGGAACGGCACTTGGCTGAGTTTTCTGCTCGGCATGATCGGGCTAGTCTTCGTCAGCATTAACATCAATCAATTCGCTCGCCGGTCAGCTTCGCCCGGTTCACTCTATTCCTATATTGCTAAAGGCTTAGGCCCGACTGCACGTGTACTCTGTGGTTGGGGCTTGATTCTGGCCTACTTATTTACCGGCATGTCTGTATTGTGCGGATTTGCTAACTTTGGCCAAGCTTTGCTGAGCCACATTGGTATTCATACTCATATATTTACTCTCCTGGCTCTCGGTACAGGCATTGCCTGGTATGCAGGTCATCGAGATATTCAGCTATCAGCAAAGGCAATGTTGTGGCTAGAGGGAATTTCGGTTGGTCTCATCGCAATCTTAGGGATCATTGTCTGGGCTCATAAAGGCTTTGTGCTTGACCTATCCCAGTTCACTTTGCAAGGCGCAACTCCGGGTGGCGTAGCCATGGGAATTGTCCTGGTCGTGTTTAGCTTTTCTGGTTTTGAAAGCGCGACGTCTTTAGGGGAAGAGGCTCAAAAACCGCTCGAGAATATTCCTCGCTCGGTGATGCAAAGCACACTTCAGGCTGGCTTCTTCTTCATCGTCATGGCTTATATCGAAGTGTTGGGCTTTAGCGGTAGCGCCGCTGACCTGAGCAGCACTGAAGAGCCGCTCAGTTTTCTAGCGGAACAGGCAGGCGTAGGCTTTTTAGGCACACTAATCAGCTTGGGAGCCTTGCTCAGTTTCTTTGCTTGCATCCTGGCTTGCATTAATCCAGCAGCCCGAGTGTTATTCACAATGTCACGTCATGGTCTATTACACTCTGCCCTAGGTAAAACCCATGATGCTAATCTGACACCTCATGTGGCTGTTATGCTGTCCTCCCTGCTCACATTTTTGGTACCTGCCTCCATGAATCTGCTGGGGTTAAAACCCTTCCAAAGCATGGGCTATTTGGGGACGATTTGCACCTACGGCTTTCTGCTGGTGTATATCCTGGTCTCGGTTGCTGCACCTGTGTACCTGCGCAAGATTGGAAAATTGCGGCCAGTGGACATCGTGTTTTCTGGGCTAGCAGTTGGTTTCATGATGTTGCCCGTGGTGGGCATGATTGGGATTCCTGGTAGCAGCCTATTTCCGGTACCAGAGGCTCCTTATAATCTTTTTCCTTATCTAGTCTTGCTTTACTTGCTTGCAGGCAGTGGCTGATTTGCTCTTCAGAGACTGCGTTCTCCCAAAATCGTGATCAGAATGGAGCGGTCTATTGAAGCCATCCATATCAGATTCAGCGATGTACGCAATCTGTGATCGGCTGCGCCCTTGCTTCCTCAATCAAGGCTGCACTAAGCGATGAGATCTTTCAGATTTTGCAGGCGGAAACGCAACTATTTTCTCAAGAAAGGACAGGTAGATTGATAGATATGAGCGGATTATCCACTGCAATTCCCACTGGTTTAACCGCCTTCGCAGCAACTAACCTTGACGATATTGTTATTCTGCTGCTGTTTTTTTCTCAGGTGAATGCAGTATTCCACCGTCGGCATATCGTCACTGGCCAGTATCTTGGTTTTGGTGCCTTGGTGCTTGCTAGTTTGCCCGGATTCTTTAGCAATCTCATCTTGCCTCAACCCTGGGTTGGCCTACTGGGCATAATTCCAGTCACGATCGGCATTAGCCGTTTGCTAGATCAAGGTATGGACGAAGTGGATGAGGAGGAAGAACCAGAACCCAACGAGGGGAGCTTCCTGACGAGTTTTGTCTCACCTCAAACCTACAGCGTCGCTGCTGTCACTTTCGCCAATGGGGGTGATAATATCGGCATCTATGTGCCACTCTTTGCCAGCAGTACCTTGGAGAGCTTGATTGCAATTCTCGGCGTATTCTTTACGCTTGTAGGACTGTGGTGTTACACCGCTTATCGATTAACTCGCTTGCCTGCCATCGCTGATGCCTTGGCTCGATACGGCAATCAAGTAGTGCCTTTTGTCTTAATTGGTCTAGGCATTCTGATTCTGATAGAGAGCCACACTTTGGAAAGCCGAGGGCTGACTATCCTGGCTTTGGTGGCTAGTGGTTTCTGCCTGGCCACTCTGAACAGAAGTAACAGCCAATTGCCTGGATTGGAGAAAGAGTGAGAAAGGCAATGGTATTGGAGCAATGAGTTGGTTGGCTACAGCCGCATTGGCAGGGGTAACGTCCTTTGTGGCTACCAACATTGACGACATCATTATTCTGATGCTGTTGTTTTCACAGGTGAATCGAGTCTTTCGCCGCCGCCATATCGTTGCTGGACAATATCTAGGCTTCTTAGCCCTGATTATGGCCAGCCTACCTGGTTTCTTTGGTGGCTTAGTGGTGCCAAAAGCCTGGATTAGTCTGTTAGGACTCGTTCCAATTGGTGTGGGAATCAGTCAACTTATCAGCCAGAGAACAGAGGAGAATGAAGTCCAGACTGTAGCAACGAGCCAGAGCCAATGGAACCGCCCCAAAACCACCGGCTCTTTGACATCTACTTTGTCTAGTTTGCTTTCCCCTCAGACCTACAATGTGGCTGCCATTACCATTGCGAATGGCGGAGATAATGTCAGCATTTACACCTCTTTGTTTGCCAGTAGCGATCTCCCGAGTTTAGGTATTATTTTAGGGATTTTCTTTTTGTTGATTGGAGTTTGGTGCTATGTTGCCTACCGATCAACTCACTATCCAATCATTGCTGAGCTCTTGACTCGCCACGGTCGCAGAACAGTGCCTTTTGTCTTGATTGGTCTGGGGATTTTCATTCTGATTGAAAGTGGTTCTATGAGTTCCTGAAGCCGTTTTAGTTTGCTTGTTGTTTTGAGAACTTCTCTCGTTAGAATTACGAGAAAGTTGATCGCTAAATCCAACAACCCGATAAAGGAGAAAAACCATGAAACTCTTCAAAGTTGCTCTAGCCGCTTTGATTGTTCTGATCAATTTAGCTGTGGCTCAACCCTCTTGGGCCGACAGACCAAACTCACGACAACTCCTGATTATGCTGAGGTCACTCAAGCCCTGAATAGCCTCTTGCAAGCAGAAGGTGCACCCAATCAAGGCGATTACACCCCGGGGGAGATTCAGCAAAGAATTGGTGAGTTGGCAGGCAGACATTGACTTACAGACACCCAATGCACCGATTGAGGACTAAAGACCTAACTGAAATTCAATTTTCCTTTGGGATCTGAACCTGGCTCTCTCTGCCTAGTTGTTGTACAGCCATAGGCTAATAGCCGAAGAATCAGAGCAAGCTTGCACGGTCAAGAGGCTCTGATTCTTTAGCTATTAGTTCTTTTTTAAGAGAAGCTTTTGAAACGGTATTTTTAAGTTTTGTGAGCTAGAAATATACCTTGCGGCTCTACAAGCAACTTGAGGTAAGTCAAGAGAGAAATGATATAAGTTAAAGATTAAGACTTTTAACAGGGCAATTGCTATTCGAGATTCATGAAAGTAGATGTAAATGATCAGGAAAAGGCTATAGAGGAACCCAAGAGGCGAAATCCGTCACGAGTTAGAGATCACTTAGCCAATGAACGGACCTACCTTGCCTGGATGCGGACTGGGATCGCCCTTATGGGCTTTGGCGTCGTCATTGTCCGCCTTCGTGCTTTTCAGCCCCCTCTTCTGCCTCGCCCCGGTACTGGTTGGAAACTGGGTTTAATCTTCTCTTTGGTGGGTTTAGTAACTGTGTTGCTCTCGACTCAGCACTATTTTGCTGTTCGTCGGGATATTGACGAAGATACTTATGAACCTGCAGACCGCTGGGTGATTTTTTTCAGCATCATTGTCACCCTGCTAGGAACTGGCGTGATTTATTTTGTGTTCACGGCTCCCCTCAGTCCTATGAGCAGTGTCGTCTTTGAGTGAGGCAGTGGCGCAAGTATTCATGATTGCTGTTGAGTGGTTGCTTGCTCATCGTTTGCAGGAGTCACTCTGCTTAGGTGTGGTCTAATCAGTAGGCAAACTCCAATCGCCCAGGCCACTGAAACCATCCAGCCTGCCAGGATATCACTGGGATAATGAACACCTAAGTATAGGCGCGTCCAGCCAATAGCGACTACGAACAAGCTACCACTGAACAGAATCCACCCACACCAGCGCGTTCTCCAGGTCAAAATCACTAAAGCTGCGACCAGGGTCATACTGGACATCGCATGACCGCTGGGAAATGCATAATCGGATACAGGTGGGTATTCCCACAGACTAGGCCGCACGCGATGTAGCCATAGCTTCGCGGTACGGTTGATGGCAACGCTCCCCAGGAGCGTGATCAGCAAGTACGATAGGGCTCGCCATCTTCTGAGACGCAGCAGAACCAGCGAGATCACAGTAGCAACTGGAAATACCCCCCAAAACACCCCGAAATGCGTCAGTGTAGCGGCAAAAGTATCCAGCTGTGCTTGAGCAGTGGCATGGATAGCCATCATGATCGGCGCATCCCAGGGCAGTCCTCCCTCATTCTTGCCAATCTCAACTGCCAGGAGCTGGAATGCTTGCAAGGGGACATAGACGCCAATCAAGAGCATCAGCAAAGAACGCCAACGGGCTGCAAGAATCCGCTTGAGAAAACCACTAAATGATTGGAGCAATTGCCAAGGATGGGAACCCAACATACCTCTTGCCTAACTTGCTTTACCTAATCTGCCTTACCTAATTTGCCTAAGGAGAGGAGCGCATATCTATTGAGGGAGGAAGATTCTACCTTATCCACAGGCGTAAATATTTCAATTGATTTTAACTCATACCTGCATGAACTAACTTCCAGCTCATCATTGCTAGCAGTGTGTAAATTACTAATCGAAGGGCACGTTGCGGCGCAATTTGACACAATGCTGCACCTACTAACACACCAGGTACTGTGCCAAACCAAATGGGTAACACCAGGCTCCAATCAACTGTCCCAAGAGTGAGATGCCCCAAAGAAGTAAACGTCAAGAGAATAGCTGCCTGAGAGATGTCTGTCCCTACTAATTTGCGCGAATCTAGCTGAAAAAAAGCCAGCAACACGAGAGCAAACATTGAACCAGAGGACACACTAGTTAGGCCCACCAGGCAACCTAAAACAGCGCCTATGCCGACAGTTAAGGCACAACCAGACTTGGTTTTGAGATCAAACTTGGGAGGTGAGTGTAGCTTCAAATCGGGCACAAAAGTCAAAAGCAGAAATTGGACCAGAGCTGCAAGAGTTACCAATAGCATGGCAACACCGAGCAGACGGAGCAAGAAGTAATCTAGGTTGAGCTTGCTAGAGTGCCTGATGAAGTGTAAAACGCCTACGCCCATTAGTGAACCCGGCACGCTGCCCAGGGCTAGCCACTGAACAACTTGAGGCTCAAGAGTTTGCTGTTGCCAGTGTTTGAAACCACCAATCACCTTCATCAAGGTTGCAGCTACGACATCTGAGCTAACTGCAATCGCAGGCGGAACCTGAAACACAAAAATTAGCATGGGCGTGATTAAAGCTGCACCACCAATGCCCGTTAGCCCAACGACAATGCCAACCAAAAAGCTGAGAAATGACAGCAAGCAATAGTTCATACTGCTACCTTAAATAGATGAGATGAACTAGGCGCATATACAGAGCCACTGAAAGATTCAAAAAATGAGGCTCAAAAAATAGCTCCTCCGATCAACATTGGGATAGAGGAGCCGGAATGGGTAGGAGCTTGATTAGAGAACAGAAGCGGCGCGTCGAGAATTTTAAACTGTATTAGTGCCAGAATGATTAGGGTATAAATAGTTGATGAAACCAAGCCCGTCAACAGCTCTTTTTTGAGGCTAGTTTTTGGTTTGTCTTGAAAGACATCTATAACTCCTAGCTGCATTAGCAATATGCCAATAATGTTCGAGAGCCAATAGCCGACAATTGAGCAGGACGAGAGTAAATTTGGCGAAAACCAGCTGCAAAGATAGCCGAAGAAATAGGCGATTGGTAGATTGAAAAACAAATCATTCCACCAGCATAGCGGCGATAACAAATAGCCAACAGTGAGCAGAAATCCACCCCTGAGTTTCTTTAGCGACTTAAACCTTCTGGGGCTTTCAGCAAAAGTTGGCTGCACTAGCTGTAGGGGAATCTGCCCTGCCAAGCGCTGCTCCCCGACAGTTTCCTCAAGTTTTCCATTATTTGCGCTATCCCGATAGACTTACCGGATTTTAGCGCTTTGAGGTGTCTTCGACAACCTAGCTGCTGCCAAACTACGTACTTACCAGAGGAACTTTCTCTGACAATGCTGCCGAGCAAAGGTTGACGCCCGAAGTCTTATTCAGGCCGAGTAACATCTGCCTTAAGATAGTTTTCGTCTGTAAACTTTGACATGAGTAAGCTCTAGACAGCACTAGCAGCTTAGCTGCCTCGGTAAGTGCTGTAGGCCCAGGGGGAGGTTAGCAGTGGCACATGGTAGTGAGCATTAGCGTCAGCGATGCCAAAACGAATCGGTACAAGGTCGAGGAATGGGGGAGCTGGGCTATTGATTGGCTGTTGGGCAAAATAATCACCTACAGCGAAGACTAGTTCGTAAACACCCACTTTCAACTCCTCCTCAATCAGAGGGCTAGCAGTGCGCCCATCGCTGTTTGTAGAGGTTGTACTCAGCAAAGTTCTCTGATTGGCTAAACGGTCGACAGCCCACAGTTCTATCACCATGCCAGCAGCTGGGCGTCCTTGCGCTGTGTCTAAGACATGCGTTGTGAGTTTCCCTGCCATAGTTTTTGCTGTAGCCTTTTGAAGTTCTTTGTGCGTATTCTTTAGGCCGACTCTTCGCACCTACTTCTATCGCGATAGTTCTAGCGCAATAGTTCTATCGCAATGGGCCGCCCAGAATCGTTTTGGCGATGGCCTGAGTTACCTCAATAGGGCTCTCTTGCCTGAGCTGTTCGTACCATTGCTGCGTCACTTCTGGTTCCTTTCCGTGGATCATTTCTGCGCGTCTACGGGCTTTGAGGACAATGGCATTGGCCCGCTCTTTGCGCTCGGCCTCGTAACGCTCTAGGGCATCTTCAACTCCTAGGTTTGTGCTTAGCAAATAGCGGGTCAGCACCTCGGCATCCTCCATTGCCTGACAACCGCCTTGTCCTAGGTCTGGAGCTGTAGCATGGCCAGAATCGCCGAGAAGTGCAACCCGACCGCGAACCAGGCGATCGAGTGGGCCTAAGTCATGGATCTCCAGCCGGTTAGTTTGGGTCGGCTCTAGTTGCTGAATCAGCATTTGCACCGGGCTAGGCCAGCCTGCAAAAAAATCAGCCAATTCGGTATGGATCTGCTCAGGCTGAGACCGAGTACCAACGGGCAGCGGCACATCAAAAAAGAAGTAGAATCGGTCGCCCCCGACAGGCATCAGGGAAGCCCGTTTGTGTTCCCCCACATAGACGACCCAGGTATTTCGGGGAATCAAAGTGTTGGTTGCCTGGACCAGGCCATTCCAGTTTACATAGCCAACATAACTGGGTTGAATTGGCTGAGTTTGCTGGCCCAGAACGTAGGGTCGAAGCGTGGAGTGAATGCCATCAGCAGCAATTAGAAGATCACCGGTTGCTTGATGCCCATCGGCAAAAATAGCAGTGACACTTTCGCCTCGATCTTCAACACCAACACACTTGCAATCGAGTTTTACTGTCCCTGGAAATGCTCTTAAAAGCATTTGTTGTAAATCGGCGCGGGCAACTGGATAGGGGCGTTGTCCTACTGCCGTGATTAAGGGTTGCAGATCGATGTCGTTGAGCAGCTCATCCCTGTGGCCGCGGTACTGCATCCGATCCATTTGCCCACCAATTTGAGCGATCTGATCGCCCAGACCTAACTTATTGAGGATTTTGACTCCATTCGACCAAAGTGAAATCCCTGCCCCTGCAGGTCGGAGTTCTTTGACTTTGTCGTAAATCTCTACCTCATAGCCTGCTTGCTGTAGAGCAATGCCTGCGGTTAAACCGCCAATGCCTGCCCCAATAATCACCGCCTTCAGGTTATACAAGTTCCCCTCTTTGGTGAAGTGCTCAAATTCTACCGATCACGATTGAGTGACAGCTGCCTTATAAGCAGCCCAACCGCCGTAGTGGGAAATATCAGGCCAGTCATGCTGTTTGACTAACTCCTGAGGGTAAAGAATGGCAGTTAGGACTTCACCATCTTCAAGAGTCACATCACCCGGGTACATATTGGGTGGCTCGGTCGCCAACAAGTGCTCATACTGATCCAGGCTTAGCTCATACACTTCGCCAGGAATGGCAATACCACCTTCCACAACTTCATAAATTGCTGGATGCCAACCATCCGCCGCAGCATGTAAACGATAACGAGGGCTAGTTTTCGCCGCTCTAATGAACTTGGCAGTCTGCAAGTTATTGTGGTCTGGCTGACCGCGTAAGGCAGAACCACAAATAAATACTCGTTTTGCGCTTGCATCAGCTTGCGTCATATTGGCTTGCGTCCTGTTGATCTGGATTATTGAATTTCTAGCTCTTTCGCAACTGGGTTTCGGAACGGCTGATGATGCTCATGCCAATGCCGAGCAATATCAACTCGACGGCAGAGCAAAACCCGCTCATGTTGCTGCACATAGTCCAAAAAACGGGCTAAAGAAGCTGCTCGTCCTGGTCGTCCAACCAACCGGCAGTGTAGTCCGATGCTCATCATTTTGGCGGTCGTTTCTCCTTCGGCATAGAGAATATCAAAAGCATCGCGCAGATAGGTAAAAAATTGATCGCCAGAGTTAAAACCCTGAGCACTTACAAACCGCATATCGTTATTGTCTAGAGTGTAGGGAATCACGAGATGGGGTTTGCCATAGTCATAGACCCAATAGGGCAAATCATCTGCGTAGCTGTCAGCGTCATAAAGGAACCCTCCTTCTTCAACCACTAATCGACGCGTATTGGCGCTGATGCGACCGGTATACCAGCCAAGGGGACGCTGGCCTGTCATCTGTGTATGGATAGCAATTGCGCGGCGTAGGTGTTCGCGCTCAGTTTCCTCACCGATGTACTGATAGTCAATCCAGCGATAGCCGTGGCTGGCAATTTCCCAATTGGCTTCGAGCATAGCTGCGACAGCTTCAGGATTACGCTCTAGTGCCATCGCCACCCCATATACAGTGACAGGAATTCCCCGTTGGGTAAACAGTCGATATAGGCGCCAAAACCCCGCCCGGCTGCCATATTCGTAGATCGACTCCGTGTTCAGATTTCGTACACCAGGGAGTGGCACAGCCCCAACCGTTTCCGACAAAAAGGATTCGGAGGTGGGGTCTCCATGCAGAATACAGTTCTCGCCACCCTCTTCGTAATTGATCACAAATTGCACTGCGAGGCGGGCTTGATTGGGCCAGCAAGGATCGGGTGGAATTTGGCCATAACCAACCAGGTCTCGCGGATATTGCTCTGGCATTGTTGCAGTTTCTGGTTAACAGTTCAAAACCGAATTTTAAGGGCTACCTACCTCACTTACTGATCACCTATTTCTCTAGGGCCACGAAGAAGCAAAAGAAGCATACGTGACTATTTTTAGCGCTTTAGCATTCACAAACGCCTCATTGAAGTTGAGGAGAAGGACCTGCTTCTGTATTGACGGATACTCCCTGCTTTGGAAAGGGTTTTATACCAATTCTCTCAATGAGAGCTACTGTTCAAAACCTCACTGCCTCCTAACCTCCCCTTGGCAAGGGGAGGTTAGGAGGGGTCAATGGGTAGCGATTAAAAGGTGAGTTGATTTTATGAGGCACCCGACACAGAAAATCGGCATAAAAAACTGGCACAGAAAAAGCTTCTCTGAGGGCGATTAGAAAATGCTTGGGTAGCTTGCCTCGAATGAATGCTCTAGCTGATGGACTGATTGAATCGAGCTAAACGCTGAGCTGCAATTGCTAGACAATTACACCAACCAAATCCAGGGATGCTCGACAACTGCTCGCTGCCCACCAGGGAATGGATCAGTGCTACTTCGATTGGGACTGCTCAATAGAGCCAAGCACTTTTCAATATGTTCAAAATCCGGTGATCTACGGCTGTGGGATTTGAGAAATTGGCGAATTGCTCGACGTTGCAGAGCTAAGGGAGCTGCCTGCAAAGTAGTTCGATTGAGTCCAGCTCGCTCTGGATGCTCGGCCTTGGCTAACCACTCCGCAGCCAATGCCTCCAGACATTGCACATCAGCTTGAAGCAGCTCGGCAGTTTGGGCCAAGTGCCGTTCAACCTGTGGGTTTAAGTGCTGTTTGAGGTAGGGCAGCAGATCTTGCCGAATGCGGGGACGACGGTAAGCGCGGTCGAGGTTGTTAATGTCCTGCCAGACCTGCAGACTATGTGCTTGACAGAACTCTCCAGTCTCACTCCGGGAGATTCCCAACAGAGGACGTACCAGTTCTACTCTCGCGCAAAGCGGACGTCGCCAGCCTAAAGATTGCAAACCATCTGCACCACTGCCGCGCACTAGGTTGTGTAGCAAGGTCTCAGCCCGGTCGCTCTGCGTGTGCCCCGTTAGAACAGCACTGCTGCCAGCCTCTTGAGCCATTTCCCCTAACATCTGGTAGCGCCAGGCTCTCGCTTGGGCCTCGCCTCGAGGTGACAGCGAAGCTGAGCGTAAATAAAACGGCACACCCCAGTCTTGAGCCAGGTTGTGCACTTGCTCAGCAGCGCCCTGGTCTCCTGGCCAACCGTGATCACAATGGGCAACGGCTAATCGCCAATCCCAAGCAGGTTGAAGGTCTAAGAGCAGCCGCAGTAGACACAGGGAATCCTGCCCACCCGACACAGCAACCAGCAGCGATTGACCTCTCAGCAGCAATCGTCGTGCTTCCAGGGTGTGCTGAAGCCGTTGATGCAATGGAGAATAGTTCTCCACAGGCTGGTAAGCGTTAGAGAGTACAAGTTACAGTCTTAAAAATGGCTCAGGCGGGATTTGAACCTGCGACCTTGGGCTTATGAGTCCCCTGCTCTAACCACTGAGCTACTGAGCCATGAGCATCGCTCACCGATAAATTAACCTATCACAGATAATGCTTGAGGAGAAGCAAATTTTTTCACTTCTCCTCAACAATACCCGTTCAAGGCAGGTAAGAGCGCGGATTAACCGCTCTGCCACCGCCGGGGCGCACCTCGAAGTGCAAGTGAGGACCGGTGCTAAAGCCAGTACTACCCATTGCCCCGATGTGCTCACCCTGGTTCACCTGTTGGCCAACTTGAACCAAGATGCGGCTGAGGTGAGCATAGCGGGTTACAGTGCCGTTCTCGTGTCGGATGTCGATCTTGTAGCCGTAGCCCCCTGAGTCCCAACCGGCAACGATGATTTCACCACTGGCAGCGGCCATGATTGGCGTTCCTACAGGGGCTGCGATGTCGATACCGGCATGCAGGCGTCCCCAGCGCTGGCCGTAGCCAGAGGTTAAAACCCCACGAGATGGCCAAATGAACCCTTCTGCTGAGATAGCCGCATTAGTGGCTGTGGCAGCGGGCTCGCTCGGCAGGTAGGCATGGGCTTCTAAGGCAGGCAGACTGGGAGCTGTTGACTGAGCTTGGCGACGAGTGACTACAGATTGAGCTGATTGACGAGCACGGGTCTCAGCTGCAGCCTGACGGGCACGCGCTGCTGCTTCCAGACGGGCCTGACGCTCAGTGGCTCGAACCTGAGCCTGCAGCTGTTCGACTTCCCCTTCCAGGGATTGCAAGGCTTCAGGAGCTGGCGCTGGGTCAGCTACGGTTTCGGCTAACACAGGGCTGCTGGGGCCCGCTGCTGACGCTGTTGCCAGAGTTAGGCTTGGAGCTGCTGCAGTGACGGGGCGAGGCTGTGCAATAGCTGGCGCTACAGGAGCCGTTGCAGGAGCTGCTTCCGGTGCTGGCGCGGCCGCCAAGGCAACCGGGTTCGCAGCCTGAGCTGATACTGAGGGAGTAAAGGCTACCTCAGATTCTGAACGACGAGACTCAGCAACAGTTGGCCTAGAGGCTGTCACGTTAGGCGCCTTAGGCACCGCTGCCGGAGCTACTTCCGGTGCTGGCGCAGCCGCCAGGGTCACCTGACTATCGGTTACTGACGGAGAAATAGATCCACCGACGCTGGCACGAGGCTCTGCCGCCACAGTGGGTCTGCTAACGGTGAATTTTGGGGCGACTGGTGCCGTAGCACTGGCAGGCGTGGGAGCAGGGGGTTCAGCCAGAGTCTCAATCGCTCTTGCTTGTGCCTGGCCGGACCGATTAACTAGATCGTTCCAGACAATAGCGCGAGAAGTATCTACTTGAGGTGCCGCAGCCCTGGCTTGGGGTTCCAAATGAGTGGGGGCAACACTACGAGAAACCTGAGTATTCAAGCTCAGTGGGGCACTAGACGCTTGTCCAGCAGTAGGACGAACTGGAATTTTCAGGATTTGATTCAGTTGTAGACGGCTAGGGTTGCTGAGGCGGTTCGTTTCAACCAGCACCTGTTGAGAAACACCATGACGTTGGGCAATTACCTCAACAGTGTCGCCCTGCCGTACCTGATAAGTGGTCAACTTAGGCTGAGCCGGAGTTTTAGGCTTGGCCGCAGCTTTGGGCTGAGCTGGGGCTACGGGACGGACACCACTAGCATGCAACTCGGAGAGCCGCTGTTGAAGACGAGCCCGCTCTGCTTCTAACCGACGACGAGCGGCTTCCTCACGAATCTTCAGCAGGTCTGACACATCGCCTGGAATCACCAGTTCTTGACCGATGGCAAGGCGGTTGGCATCTGCCAGCTCGCTATAACGGCTGATGTCCTTCTGAGCAACCTTGTAGAACTGAGCAATGCTCTCCAAGGTTTCGCCTGAATGCACCTGGTGCAGCAAACCGTTAACTGGCGGAATGGCCAGAATTTGTCCCGGCTTGAGTTCGGTGTTGGCGCTAATGCCGTTGGAAACCGTGATGGCTGCGGCATCAACTTGGTAAATCTGGGTCAACTGCCAGAGGGTTTGGCCGGGCTCTACTGTGTGCAGCGTTACGCCTTTGACGTCGTCCAGTTCACCCGCTTCAAGGGCCTTCGCCGCTGCCTCGTACTTGGCTGCTGAGTTCTGGCTGAGCACATCGCCTAAAGTGCGACTTGAGAAAGGGATGGGATCAACCTTCCCTTCCCGCTGCTTTTGCTGATTGATCAGCAGGCCAGCGGCACCGACAGAAACGGCTAAACCTAAAACTGCAACTGATTGACGTAGGCCACGCGTAGGCTCAGGGAGAAGCTGGCGAAGTCGTCGGGCGACTCCATCCACGTCTTGAGCAGAACTAGCACTTGCCACGGCACTCTCCATCACACCCGGAAGAAGTAGGTCTCCGGTCGGCTGTTCGACCGACTTAACCCTCTGCGGAAACGTCCGTTTCAAAAACGACCTCCTATTGACCAGTTGACCAGTGTTGAACCGTCCGTAGTATCTGTCTCTACTAGTCACTGATTCACATCAACCGTAAGACTGATCGAAATCACCGACCTCAGACAGATACTTGGGTAAGAGTACCCTGCTTCTCCCGTTCACACAAGTTGGCTTGTTATCACAACCAAAAAAATGAATAACAGATTTTTGGGGAACAGGAAGAAATTTGTGTCCTAGGATGCAGCCACCAACCAGGGCAAAGGATCCATATTCAGTCCGTCGGCCACAACTTGTAACGCTGAATACAACCCCTGATTATTAGCCGCTGAATCTAGCCTGATCCTAGGAAGCATGGCAACCGTAGTCGTTTTTTCTCACTGAATTCTCACAACTTGGTCTGGATTCTGGTCTCTAATTGGCAAAACCTATGGGGCCTATATCATCAACTTTTCAGTCCTTTAATCCTTGTCAAACCCTTGATGAGCAAGGATTACAGAGCCACTGCCTTTATTTTATTGGCGACTGATAGGCAGCACCAACGAAAGCTCCCGAGCAGCAGCCAGCTAATTGCCAGGATGGTCTTTCCTCACTCGAAAACATAACGCTTAAAGATTTGGAAATGTAATGAGAGTGATTGAGCCAATGGATCTAGGCCGCCACGGTAACCAAATTGACAGTTTGAGGATTGAGTGCAAGACCCCTATTTCTCCCAAAGCAGAAAAGACAGCTCAATACTGTGTCCTCAAAGCCCTAATTGTCGCCGAGCTTCGAATAGCCCCACAGCAACACTTACCGATAAATTTAGGCTGCGTACACCCGGTTCTGCCATAGGAATGTACACCGTGTCATGGCTAGTTAGAACTCCATCAGGAAGCCCCTCAGTTTCACTGCCGAATAGCAAACAATCGCCACTCTGAAACTTATATTCGGTGTAAGCCTGCTGCCCCCGGACACTAAAGCAGACCCAGCGTGCCGAGCCTGGGATGGTCGGGCAGGCTTGCTTGAGTTCATCTAGGGAGGGATGAATCCTCACGTTGACATAGGGCCAGTAGTCCAGCCCAGCACGCTTGAGATAGCGATCGCTCAGCTCAAAGCCCAGTGGTTCAACGAGATGTAAGGGTGTACGAGTAGCAGCACAAGTGCGAGCAATATTGCCAGTATTCTGAGGGATTAGAGGGTGCACGAGCACGACTTGCAGCATCTGTCAACCGCGTAGATCATAGACAGCCAAAATTGATTTGATCTTTTAATCAATCGCTAATGCGCAGGCGTATAGATTTTCTTAATCATTCTCAGATTCTGTTTGAAAAAGTTTTATCGCAAGCCAGAGAGGCTTTTAAGCAACTTGCTCCAAGCCCAGCGATCGCTCCAGCTCTGTTTCTAGCGCGGCTAGATCCTCAATGCTCTGGACCACAATATCCGTCACACTGGCCCCCTGCTTTAGATGAGACAGCCAGCGCTGGGCTTCATTGCCCTCCCGCAGCAGCGTTTTTAAGGGCAGGAGAAAACAGCTAAAGCCCTGCTGACGAGCAAGCGGTAGGCCAGAGCTATACAAAGCCTCGATCCAATCGCGAGCTCGAATTGAGCTGCCCGTTTGCCAATGAATCAGCTCTGCATCCAGACTATCGCGGGCGGCAGCGGCTTCGTTCTGGTTAGCAATTTCTGCCAGCTGGTCGAGAGACAGGGGACTGGCATGCAAGGGGTCTAGATTCACTGGATCCTGCATCAGGGAAATCAGACGAGTCTCTAAGAGAGCGGTAATCGCCAACAGCGCTAGTGGGTCACTGACCAAATCACAGATACGCAACTCTAGACGATTGAGGTTGTGGGGGCGGTTGGAGCCATTGGGACGCACGCTAGACCAGAGGTGGCGCACATTCTGCATCGTTCCCAGGCGTAACTGCTCTTCAGTCCAGGCAATGAAATGGGCATGGCTTTCCCACAAGGGGATAATTTCGGGGGTACGGGGAAACACTTGCCAGCGCGAGGAGTGCGAACCCGTTGCCTTGCCTTCCAGGAAGGGCGAGGAGGCACTGAGGGCCAGATACAGAGCCGCTTCCATGCGGATTAGGCGACAAGCCCGCATCAACAACTCAGGATCAGGAATGCCGACATTGATATGAATACTGGCAGTCACCACTCGTGTGCCATAAGTGCGCTCAATGTAGCTGTGGTAGTGGTTTCCAGGATCAGAGCGCACAAAGTGGTTTTGGCCAACTAGCGGTAGGGTACTACCGGGTAAGAGGGTGTAATTGCCCAAGTTGTGCAAGTAGGTGCGTAGACGGCGGCGCGGTTGTAGCAGTGCGTAGATGAGCGGCTCATAACGCGTGAAGGGAGCCGTGGTGTATTCAACGTTGCGACTATCAGGTTCGCGCACAAAACCGCTCAGAGCGGCCACAATCCGATCGGAGAGCCCCACAACTTCGCCGGTTGGGGTGCTTGTATACATTTCAACCTCGAAACCTTTGGATAGCACCCCGTTTTCCCCTTGCTGAAACGATTTACTTCCAAATTGTATCGACAGTAGAGGTTGGGCCAGAGTCCCCAAAGCTGGCAGTATGGTACGCAGTACGCTGTGATTGCGCCCGAAGGACAAGCATGAGGATTTTATTTGCCGCTGCTGAGGCTGCGCCAATTGCCAAGGTAGGTGGGATGGCTGACGTAGTGGGGTCGTTGCCGTCAGTGCTACGTGCAATGGGACATGACGTGCGCATCATCATGCCCTACTACGGGTTTTTGCCGGACAAGGTTCAAATCCCGAAACAGAGCGTTTGGCAAGGCAGCGCGATGTTTCAGAATTTCGATGTTTTTGAAACCAAGCTACCTGGCACTGAAGTCCCTCTCTATCTGGTAGGACATCCCTCATTTACGCCTCGGCGCATCTACTACGGTGAAGACGAGGACTGGCGTTTCACCCTATTCGCCAATGCCGCTGCTGAGTTTGCCTGGAATTATTGGAAGCCTGAAATTATCCATTGCCACGACTGGCATACGGGAATGATTCCCGTGTGGATGCATCAATCTCCTGATATCCGAACGATCTTTACCATTCACAATTTGGCCTACCAGGGTCCCTGGCGCTGGCGCTTGGAGCAGATGACCTGGGTGCCCTGGTACATGCAGGGGCACAACACGATGGCCGCTGCAATTCGCTATGCCGACCGGGTCAATACTGTGTCCCCCACCTATGCGCAGCAAATCTGCACGGCCAGTTATGGAGAAGGCTTAGAGGGCTTACTGGCGTCCTTGGGGCCAAGCTTGGCTGGAATTCTCAACGGCATTGACGTCAAAGCGTTTAATCCGACGACCGATCGCTATATCGCCAACACCTTCGACGCTAATAGCCTAGACAAACGCCCTCCTAACAAAATTGAACTGCAAGAAGAAATTGGTCTGGAGGTGAACTCTGGCGCCTTTCTAGTGGGCATGGTCACTCGTTTGGTAGAGCAAAAGGGGTTAGACCTGGTGATCCAGGTGCTCGACCGCTTCTTGGCTTACACCGACGCTCAATTCATTGTGCTGGGCAACGGCGATCGCTATTACGAAACTCAGCTTTGGCAGATGGCATCCCGTTATCCCGGCCGGATGTCAGCCCAGATTCTTTACAACAATGCTCTAGCTCAACGCATTTACGCAGGCACCGATGCCTTCTTGATGCCGTCTCGCTTTGAGCCCTGTGGCCTCAGTCAAATGATCGCTTTGCGCTACGGCTCGGTGCCGATTGTGCGTCGTACGGGCGGTCTGGTTGACACCGTGTTCCACCACGATCCGGCCAATCATGCAGGCAATGGCTATAGCTTCGACCGTTACGAACCCCTGGACCTCTACACTTGCATGGTCCGAGCCTGGGAAGGCTTCCGCTACAAGCCGGAATGGCGAGCCCTGCAACAGCGAGGCATGCAGGCTGACTTTAGCTGGGATACTTCGGCGTCGCAGTATGTCCAGCTCTATCGAGAGACTATAGGCTTACCTGTAGAAGACGCGGTTGCTGAGCTGGCGACCCAGAGCCCCTGAAGCTCTGGCGGGGAATCTACTAGACTCAAGATCGCACCGATCAGCTGTAAGCGGGGGCAGGTTTGATGGATTATGAGCGCAGGCTGTTGAACTGCCTGCCGGTGGGCGTCATCCTGACTGATGCCCAAGGAACAATCTGCTGCTGCAATGAAGTGCTGGCCTCACTAATGGGCCTCAGCGTTGACCAGATCGAAGGGCAGTCTCTCTTCACTTGGTGGCCTGAGCTAGCAGACCTCACCGGCACCCGTCCTAGCCTGCCCTACCGCCGCAGTGATGATTGGCTGAGTTTTAGGGTGCGAGTGCAGGATTGGGACGCGAGTCATCAATCCTCTGATTCAGCCTCACCGTCGTTAGCTCAACTGCTGAGGGTGTGGACCTTTCAAGCGGAGGCCTCGCGGGAGCTAGAGCAGACCCAGGCAGATTTCATTGCCACCGTTAGCCACGAGCTGCGTACTCCTCTAACCAGCATCAAGGGGTTTGTGGATACACTGCTCAACTCCCGTTCGCAGCTTGGGGAGGTGCAACTCGATCGCTTTCTGCGCATCATTAAATCCCAAGCCAATCGCTTGACCTATCTGGTGGAAGATATTCTTACAGTTTCACGCATTCAATCAGGACGCCTTAAAAATATCCCTCAGCGTTTAAGGCTAACGGAAGTGGCTGAGCGTGTACTCGACAAACTGATCGGTCGTTATGATGTGCGACGAGTCTGCTTAGATCTGCCTGCTGGCTTGCCAGCAGTTTGGGCAGACCCGGACCGTCTGGAGCAGATCTTCACTCATCTGATTGACAACGCTCTGAAGTACTCCGAAGAAGGTACCCCTGTTAAGGTGCGGGGTCAACTAGATCCAGAGGATGAGGAGCAGATTCGCATTAGTGTCAGCGACCAAGGAATTGGCATTGCCCCGGAGCACCTGGAGCAGTTGTTCCATCGATTCAATCGGGTTGACAGCCCATTGACACGGCAGCGGGAGGGAACAGGGCTAGGCCTATACATCACCAAAGCACTGGTGGAAAGCCTGGGCGGCGCGATTCAGGTGACCAGCTGCCTCAGCCAGGGCAGTACATTTACTGTTTGCTTGCCTGCGGCTCAGGTTGTTCCTCAGGCCGATCTGCTAACTGACGAGCAAGGCAGCGAAGCCTTGCCTCGTTCACCGGGTGGGGTGAGTGCACGCTCCTGATCCGGCAGGGGGCAGGAGTACCTCCTCAGACCATGCTGTAAACGATGGGACAGGAGCCAGACTGGAGCTGACCAGTGGTTCCACAGATCCAGTTGCAGCGGCGGCTCCAACCACTGCCCAAACTGACGATCTAGAAACTTGGGTACAAGCTAAATTGGCCCAGCCCGAACCCTGGGCTTTGCTTTACTGCGACCTTCAGTATTTCAGCCTCTACGAGCAGCTCTATGGGGTTGTGGCTGGTAAGCAAATGCTGCGCACTTGGTCGGCAATCATTGAGCAACAGGCTGCCGCAGCCCCTACCGGTTGTTTGCCTCTGGGTGGCGATGAGTTTCTGGTATTCACGCCGTTAGCCACTGGAGTCAGCACCGCCAGCGCCATTGCGGCGTCCTGGCAGTCAGTAAGTTTGCAGTTTTACACGCAGCAAGATCGGCGGCGCTCATTTCTAATTGCCACAGACCGGCGGGGTATCAGTGGCCGGTTCCCGCTGGTGCAGGTCAACATCGGGGTGGTGTTAGGCCCTCTAAGTGCGGCTAGCACGACTGCCACGCTGTTTTCGACGGCCATCAAAGCAAATCTTTTAGCCCGTCAGCAGAACAATCGGCAACATATTGCAGTCCTACCCACACAAGCCGAGCCAGAACTGCCTGTGCTTGCGCCTGAATCTACGCGAACTGAAGCCATGCGAACTCCTCGCATTTTAGTAGTAGAACCAGACGCGGCTCTAGCGTTTCTGCTACAAACCACTTTGGAAATGCGGGGCTACTGGGTCACTGTTACCAGTTCAGCTCGGGAGGCTCTGTCACTCTGCCGTCAACCTCAGCAAGTTCCTGATCTAGTAATTATTGATTTGTTTGAGCCAGGGCAGGTTCAAGGTCTAGAGCTGTGTCAACTGTTCAGCAGTAACCCCGAGTTTGAGAATATCTGTCGGGTTGCGACCGTCAGTGATGCTGATCGAGAGGACGTGCTCAATGCTGGGGCTGATCTATTTGTGCCCAAGCCATTTGAAATTCATGATCTTCTGCATTGGATTGACCGGTTAGTGCAGCTCAAGGCCCAAGTTGTCGATTTACCAGGAATTTGGCCATCCTCGCATTTGGCTCATCCCATTGGTCATTAGATCCCCAGGGGTCCTCAGAGCCTAAGGGGGCAAGGGGACTGGCGAACAGTTGGAGATCCACGGAGAGATCTCACAGGCGAAGTTTTAACGCAGCAGGGATGCCCCTCCTGAATACTGCGGTTAGAATGAGGCACATCGAGCCGCGAACCTGCCTTGACTGCCACTCGCTTCCGCCACTCGCGCCTCATGATCGCGGTATTGCCGGATGAAGCCTCTGCGATTCAGGCTTATCGATTGCTGCAACAATACGGCATCTCACCAGAGAACCTTGCTGTGGTTGGCGAGGGCTATAGCCCACCCGAGCATGTAGGCCTCGTAGACCCAATACAACTGGCTTGGAAGCGGGCGAGTTCACTAGCCTTGATTGCTGGTGTTTTAGGCACTGGAATTGGTGCGTTTTTTCCGGCAACCTTGACGGACAATCTCACCTGGGGACCTGTGCCGAGTTGGGTAGTGACCGCAATTGCCATTGGCATTATGGGAAGCTTTACTGGCGCAGTTCTCGGTGCGATTTCTGGTTTTCTGTGGGAGGGTAGTACCGCAGCCGTCTACCGTAGCCGTTTGCGGCGGGGCCAGTACCTGCTGATGCTGGAAGGCCCAGAGGAACTTGTGCGCAGGGGACGGGATATTCTCAGCCAGTACTCAGTCCGTCGTCGCTCTGATGATTAGACCCTGCCAACCGCTTTCTTGAGCCAGAACTGCTCTTCTAATCGCTGATAGCCTAACTCCAACAGCCCACCCAAGCCACAGGTGATCGAAGTTACTAGAAGTAGATGGGGCCAATAGGAGGGCAGCAGCGGTAAGGATAGTGCCCAGAGGCCCACAAATAAGTTCATGTGCGTCAGGTAAATCCCATAGGAGTAATGGCCAAGGGGCTTTAGCCAAGGCTGTAACTGGGGAGCGAATGCCAGCATTTGAAACACTAGACAGAATTCGCCAACCCCGATTAGGGCATCAGCTGGCACTCTTAAAAAAAGCCAGCCTGCGGAAGATGACCAGTGACAAGCAAGCCCTGAGATCCAAAGCGCAACGCTCACTGGCAACCATTGACGTTTGCGCAGAAGGGCATGAATCCAGGTGAAGAGATTTGGGTCAAGGCCGAAAATTTGGGTTGTACGCCGCTGAGAAGTAGCGATCGGTTTTAGCAGGCTAATGGCAAGCACAATGCCAAAGACAAATTCAAATAAGCGAGACGGAAATAGTGCGCCACGCACTAAAACATCTGTTAGCTTCTCAGACAAAGGCAGAGTAATCACCACCGCTCGATAGAGGCAAGAAAGAAGCAGAGACCCCATCAGGAGCGGGGTCCATCCCCAACGTTTGCCTAGATTAATCAGCAAGGGGAAAACGAGATAAAGCTGTACCGAAAGACCAACATACCACCAAGCTCCATTCAAGAAAGAATAAAACTCTGGCACAATATTGCGCAACGTAGTCAGGCTTGCAATAACAGCAGCAATCACTCCCAAGCTTGAATGATTAAAAACCTCATGACCAAATGGCACCCATTCAGCATGAATGAACACGAGAAGCAAGGCTAAGGCGTGCGCGGCCCAGTAAAAGGGCAAGAGCTTTTGAAGGCGACGCTTCCAGAAGGGAATGACTGCGAATGAACTTGCCTTTTTATCAAGTAACCCGTATTGCCGCCACCAAGACGCTGCTAAGCCAAAGCCGCTGGCAATTAGAAAGAAATGAACTCCTTGCTCACCTAATAGTGATACAAGATCAAGACATGCCTCAAGCCAATCTTTCAGACTGCCATTACTGGCTGCCGCTATGATCTGTGCAAAGGACGGATAGTCTTTCGTGTAATTCCAAATGTGATAGATCACAACCATCAGAATAGCAAGCCCTTTAATCGAGGGCAAAGCTTGGCTCAGACGAGTATAAAGCTGTGAATTATCGGGAGAAGCTTGGCTATCCATGCGTTTTAACCAACTGGAAAATCTCTTGGACCGGTGCCAAAAGACAGTTGCCTTCACAGTTGCTAAATTCTCCCTAGCTCCGAATTGTCAGGCTTAGGCCTGACCCATTTACAAACACCTTACAAATGCCAGCAAATTAAGTCTTAAGCATAAATTGTTCTTGCAAAAACCAGCTTGAAGCGATCCAGTCATGAAACATAAGCAGGGTCGCGCTATTGAGAGCAGCTCCTACGCCTGAAGCCTCTAAGGAGCTTGGGCACGGGTAACAGGATATTCTAGAATGCTCAGTCAGCCGTTCTGACTAATTCTGGTTCAACCACTGGAGAAGGCACTGGCCAGCTGCGGCTAAGTTTGGGTGCAAGTAGTAGCATCGTGGCGGGTAGTCCTACCATAACGACACTACTGGCTGCACCAACCCCCATCAAGGCATAGACACAGCTACTGGATAGGCAAAAGCTCAAAGTAGTGAGGGCAAAGACCCGAGATTCTGGGTTGAGCGCAACGATGGCTAGTAGAACAGAAGCATACCAGGGCATCAGCCACGGCGTTGCCAATAAAAATAGAACTAAGGTAATCCAACCAATATCAACAATCAAGTTTGTTTCGCGGTAGCGCTGTCTGCCATAGACTTTTAGCAAAGTCCAGATGTAGAATGCCGCGAAACCGGCATAGGCAATTAATTTAAATTTTGACAGGAGCAGTTGCTGAACATTAGCGCTAATGCCTGGAGCAGAATCCAATGACACCTTAAGCAGCTTGTGGAGAGAATTAGCTGTACCAGCCGCTCCTGGATTTAATAAACTTTTCCAAGCGCCCACTGTTGGCAAAACAGTCTGTTCTAGAGCGACTGCTGCAATGAGACTGCAAGCAATGACAATAGCGAGGCTCAGCCAGCGGCGTTGCCGGATCAAGAACACCGAAAGCAACGGCAGCCAGACAATCGGTAGAGTTTTGATTAAGAAGCCCACCCAGGCCACTGCCATTGCCATCGCATAGCGACGGTAGCGAAGACAAGCAGCAAGCAGCAGCACAACAGTGGAGATCAGAACATCAATATGAGCACTAGCAACTTGCTCAAATAGCAGCAGTGGATTAACGAGATAGGCTGCTGTGATGCTGCTTCGATAGGCAGAGAACCGCAGCAACCGCCAAACTAGATAAGCATTGAAAATATGAATCAGTAAGCAAAACAGCTTGAACAGATAAACCGCTAAAATTGGGCTTAAGGACGTGGCTGTAGCTGCTGCCATGAACAGCAATTGGGCCACAGGTCCATAGGTCGAACTCTGACCCCAACGAATCAAAGGAGACAGTTCAGAAGCAAAGCCGCCAGCACCATGAGTAAAGGGATTAACGCCATTGAGACTCATTAACCCATATTGCAAATACAAGTAGACGTCGTTGCCGACTGGATAGGCTACAAACGCAATCAGCAGAAAAACCGAAACGTATTTAATAACATCGTTAAAGCAAATGAACTCATAACCTAGTTGCCTATCCGGTTGCCGATTCTGCCGTCCTCCCAAAAGCCAAATAATATAAACAACGTTCAGGCTGATATAGATAATGCCAATCCGAAGCTGTGTGAATAGATTAGGAAAAGTATGATAATCCCCACCTGTATTGTGAGTGATGTCAGTAAACTTATCCCACCCCACCACTAGCAGCTCTATGCATAGAATTAGAGAAAGTATGAGCGCAGAAATAGCTAACTTCCTTTGAGTTTTTAGCATATGAACATCCTCAAACTGGAAGTATTGGCGAGTCTCTATTCCAAAGAATTCGGCTACCCTGGACCTATTTCAGGAGCAGAATTAAAGAATAAAATCTTTCCAACGGGGGATCTTCCCGCCAGCTATTGTTGGACTAATACATTCAGAAAAACTCTCAGTCTTTAGGTACTACTCATCGACCATCCAGGCTACTAACTTGGCGGTTAAAGAATCATTCACAACCCAAATTTCCCAGCCTCCTAGGTCAGAGCTGTGGGCTAAAAGCGGTGACAAGCACAGCCAGGCGGGGCTGGCTACTGGGTAGAAGCTAAGCGGCAAGGCTGAAACCTATCTCAATGATCAGTCCTGTTGAGCTGTGGGGGACGGGACCTGAGGAACAGGGGTTGACGGCCTCAAACCACGCCAATCGGCACACAAACGCTGCTCCTCTGGCCAGCCTTTCGGGTACAGCGCACAGACTAAAAACGTGCTGCCTGCGTAGTAGCGGCAACTGGGGCAGTAGAACTGGGTACCTGCGGCCCGGTGGAGACGGGGATAACTCGTCTCAATCCGGCTGATCGCGTGTTCATGGCGGCGCAAAGCAACTCGCAGCAGCCAGTACTGAAGCACGATACAGCCAAGCAAAATCGCAGCAGTCAGAAGCGCGAAGCCAATCGACACCATGCCGGAAGAGAGTCAGAAGGGATCTTTTCTCCAGGATAAGAGAGACTTTCTAGAGCGGCACCCTCCTCACGATCTCGTCAGCTCTTCTAGAGGGCTAATTACGCCTGCAAAGAGGGTGTCCTGACGCAGCCCAACAAAGCTGCTGCTAAGTCCCGAGCTGTAGTGTAGCGCTTCTCCGGTAACGGATCTGTAACCCTCATGATCACACTACGTAGCTCTGGTTTGATTCGGGTCGCTTCTGGTTGCCCATCCAGCCAGAGACGCACATTACCCTGGATCTGACGGTAGAAACGACTGGGGCCAGAGCCTGTAAGCAGGTAAACCAGGGTTGAGCCAACCGAATACAAGTCCGATTGTAGAACTGGTCGTCCACGATCCTGTTCAGGCGCACTGTAGCCTTCAGCGCCGATGCGAGTGCCCAAGGCGGGGCTCTTCATTGCACGTACTGCGCCGAAGTCCAAAACCACTAGTTGCTGAGTCCCAACCCGCGACAGCAGGTTACCAGGTTTGATATCGCGGTGGATAATCGGCGTTTCGCGGCTGTGTAAGTAGTCAAGCACTTCACAGGCCTGAACCATCCAATCGATCGCCTGTTGTGAGCTGACTGGCCCTTTCTGGAGAACCCAGCGTTCAAGGTCCTGGCCGTAGATCATCTCCATCACCAGGTAGCGTTTGCCCGCCTCGGTGAAGAAATCAAAGAAGCGGGGCACACCAGGGTGATTGAGCTGTTGCAGGGTGTGGGCCTCCCGCTCAAACAGTTGTTGAGCTTTGGGGTTATCAACTAAATCAGCGTTAATTTCCTTCAAAACTCGAATCTGGTCATCCTTCCAGGTCAGATAAGTCGTGCCCATACCGCCTCGACCCAGCACCCGAACAACCTGATAGCCTCGGATAATCTGTTGGACCTGCGTAGGTTGACCGCAGTCTGGGCAAAACAAGCTATTGGCAGCGGTTCGCTGATGCGTGCAGGAGCGGTTCGCTACCTGTTTAGCTTTGGCCTCAGGGCCCCGATCCACATCACCGTAGTGCTCCTGTGTATTTTGATCGGGTGGGCTATAGTCTGGGGTTACTTGAAGGAGGCTAGGATCCGGCGGACTGGGGCTTGCAGTAGCAGCGTTCTCTAGCCCAACAGAGGGTTCACCAGGAAACTGAATCTTCAGGTTGGGACCCGAACGGGCCAAACGCAGCACGGAGCCATTGGCGACTATCGATTGCTGTACCCGCTTTCCATTCAGGTAGGTGCCGTTGGTGCCTAGATTGGTCAGCTCCCAGATATCACCGTTACGACGCAACTCCGCATGGCGGCGAGAGACCACAGCGCTATAAAGCACCACGTTATTGTCCGGTGCCCGTCCGATTGAGATTACGTCCTTACCAGAGAAAGTCCAAGTCTGGATAGGAATGGACTGCACCGGATGCAGTAGGGTCAGCGTAATCACATCGAAGCCGTCCGATGGAAGTGTCACAGGCAAAACCGGGCGTTACAGAGTCATCAGCAGAGATAGGCCATTATTCGGGATCACAACTCCAGGCTTTGCGGTTTAAAGTGCGTCAGCTCCATTGGATCCCGTCTGAGTCGAACACTGCGCTTGAGGGATCACAGCTAGCAGTCTAAGAACATACAGAGCAACGCAATGGTTAGTCTGAATCTTACGTCAATTCTGTCGTAGTCGTTCCGTCCTGTGCTTGGGCCTGTGCTTGAGCGGCTTTTGGGGTCGCCTCTCGGCTGACCTCTGTGGGTGCCGCCTCAAAGTCGAAGCGGATCAGAATTGCAGTGAGATTGTCATGACCGTTATGCTCGTTCCCTAACGCTAACAGCTGCGCGATGCCTGTCTCCAGATCAGCCTGAGTCGACAAAAGCGGTAGCAAGCTGCTCTGCACATAAGCTTCAATCAAGCCATTGTCACTGAGGCCATCGGAGCACAACAGCAATAAAGTTGGCTCTGAGATCTCTAAAAACTGGACTGAAGGTTCAACTGCTTCATCAGCTCGTGGACCCAAAGCTTGGGTCAACTGATAAGCTTCGGGATGCGCATAGGCAACGTTAGGGGGTAACCCCTCATCTATATTTTGCTGTCCCACTTCGTGGTCGCGGGTGATTTGCGTCAAGCCCTGGTGAGTCAGACGATAGAGGCGGCTATCACCAACATGCGCAATCGCAACTCGATGGTTATGAACCACTGCCATTACTAGCGTGGTGCCCATGCGACTACTGCCCACCCGTCCGCTTTCAGCGGGGGGCAGACCCGTAGCGGAACTGCTTTGCCCACCCTCGTTAGCAGAGAAGATGGCTTCATTGGCAGCCCAGACTGCTTTCTTTAGAGTCAACTCGCCGGGCAATTCAAGGTTGTTCCAGAAGGGCTGAAAGTAATCGCGCAAGGTTTCAACCGCCATCGCACTAGCGACTTCTCCAGCAGCGTGGCCTCCCATGCCATCACAGAGCACGTATAACCCTCGCGCTGACTCTAGTTGCTTGCCCTCGGGCGTCAGCGCTGTGCTGATTTGAGTCTGAACGTAGAAGGTGTCTTCGTTGTGATCCCGTCTATGGCCTACATCGGTACCAGCAGCTTGATGCAGCGCGATTAGACGGCGAGCAGAGGTAGGGTGAGGGGATGGTTTGATGGTTGGGGTTGCCCCAGCCGAATTTTCTGCACCTGCTGGTTCTGCTGGGAGAGGGGGCTCAGGTAAAGGCTCAGTGATAAGCTCATCAGCTGGAGTCACCGTTGCTCCAACGGCTGATTCAACAGGCGCTCCAAGGGGGAGGGGCCCTGACGCTATTAGTGGGTCAATGCCTGTTTGCTCGATGCCGAGTTGCTCGGTACTCAGTTGCTCAGTAATTGGTTGCTCAGTGATTGATTGCTCGGTACCGAGCCGCTCGACACTTATTTGCTGAATAACTGCTTGCTCGACACCCCCAGGGACTTCAGGTGTTGCTGGGGGTGTCTCGGTTGGTAGCGATTCAGTGCCAACCCCTACTAACCCAGATTGGCTTGGGGCTGGTTGGGCTAGGGCCATGCCGCAGTTCTGGCAGAAGCGATTGGCAACTGGGTTGCTGTAGCCGCATTGAGGACAGTCAATCATGCTAGCTAGAAATTTGGAAAATAAAGCTCACCTTGTCTCCCTTACCTAGAGCAATTCGATCTCCAGGGCGTAAACGGTGGCGGTTGCCCATGGGTAAAGGAATGTTGTTCACATAAGTGCCGTTGGCACTGCCGGTGTCTTCTAAGTAGTAGGCATCAGCATCAACGCGGATGTCAGCATGAACTCGTGAGACGATCTCAGAGTTAGGAAAGCCAGAGACATCAATGTCGGGAGGAATGCGGTCGTTAGGTTTACCGAGGTGGATGACGGGCAAGCCTGGTGGCAGTTCCATCGAGGTGTCGGTTTGGACGTGAATCAGCCGAGCGACCTGCTGTTGGAGTTGGGTCCGAGAGCTGCTAGGAGCGGGCAAAGGCTCCGGAAATGACTCAGGTAAAGTCCCTGCTGCGGAGAGCGAGGGGCTAGCAGAAACCACAACCGGCTCGGGTGGGGGCGGTGGGGGCGGCGAAACCTCTGGCGAAACCTCTGGGGAAACTATTGGGGAAGCAGGAGTTGCAGGAAACTGAGTTGGAGGCAGAGGGCCATTACCTGCCGCCTTGTTGGAGCGCAAGTCGTAGCCACATTGCCCACAGAAGCTAGCATCCGTTTGAATTTGGGCGTGGCAGCTAGGGCACTGTGCCAACTGGGGCAGGTCGGTGTAACAGGCCTCGCACTGCACTGCCCCGTCGGGGTTTTGATGAGAGCAGTTCGGACAGACAATCATGTGTGTTTTCCAAACAACCTATTCTCAGTCATTGATTGGCAAGCTTTCGGGCTTCAAGCATCTATCTCAAGTAAGGCTTTCTAAACAGAGCAGAAAACTAAAGCCTTAGCTGGGAGGCTGAAGGACCGTTTTTGACACAATTCGGGTCTGCTTTCGTTCAGACTCCGATAATGCTTCGCCGCTTTGCAGTCGGGTGGCACTATTCTGAAGCACGGTTGCAGCGCCTTGATCGCCCATTTGCAAAGCTGTTTTGGCTGCTGCCTGAAGCAGGGTTGCAGCTCCGGAGGTGTCTCCTTGCTGAAGCTTAGCTTCGGCCATTTGGGTCTGTCGGTATTTTGCCAAAGCCATGATGTGCGGGGCTAGTGTGGGATCAGTATTGGGCCGGAAATCGGCAACAAACTGAACCTCAGCAGACACGGGATCAGTTAACACGCTCAGTTGCTGAGTAGCAGGGTTGTCATAGCGCACTTGCACCTGAGCAACAGGCCAAGTAGCGGCTGTAACCATTGCGGGTTGGGTGATGTAAAGGTTGATGAGGACTACGCGCTCGGTGTCCGTCATCAAATCGCCCAAACGTACCGACAGGAAATTGCCCTCGGCTTGCACTGGCAGTTCGATTACATCCGGCGCGACCTGAGCTACAGGTTTTAGTTCCGCCAGACGGACGCCAGCGCCTAGGCGCAACACCAGGTAGGCATTAGTTAGGCCGACATCCTGAATGCGCTGAAACAGCCGTTCAAACTCCAGAACTGCCTGGTCTGGTTCCCGAATATAAGCCATTGCCCCACCACCAGCGTCGGCAATGGACTCTAGGACATCTTGATTCCAACTGTCGCCGAAGCCCAAGGTGTGCAACGTGAAGTTGTATTCAGTGGCCAAGCGGGCTAGCTTCACACAGCGATCGTTGTCCCCGTGCTCGTTTTCGCCATCGGTCAGCACGAAGGCTTGAGAGATCGTCCCCTGCTTGCCCTGAGCCAATTGCTCCAGCGCAGCTTTGATACCACAGTCGATGCAGGTGCCACCTGCCGAGCGAAGCTTCTGGATGCGAGCTCGTACGGTGGATGGATCCTGCACTGACTGATTGGGCACTAGCACTTCCGCTTGATGATCGAAGGCGACCACTGAGATTCGATCTTGAGGCGCTAATTGGTCGATCAGTTGCCCTGCTGCCTGTTTCACAGTTTCTAAGGGTTGACCGGCCATCGAGCCACTGTGGTCGAGTAGCAGGCACAAATTGAGGGGTGCAGTCCGAGACAACTTACCGCGTTCGGCCCCTGCGGAGACATAAATCGCAAGTTGGCGTTGACTGCTGGCCTGGTTGCGGTCCAGGTTGGCATCGCTGAGGGACAGGCGCAGATTCACGCTCATAGAGGCGTCTAGAGGAGAGGCAACTACTCCAGTTCTACCCTAGATTAAGACCTGAGCCCGCCGCCTCATCCAACAGCCAAACGAGAGAGCCTGTTGGCTGAATCAGGCGAGCAGGGTATTGGCGAGCATCCTCTTTAGAAGACAGGATCGCTTTCAGTGCTGGCAGTTTGCTAGCGCCAGTCACCAAAAACAACACCAATCGCGCCTGATTAATCAATGGATGGGTGAAGGTGATGCGGGGCTGACCATCTTTGCTGCCCACTGTCACTAGTCGGTCAGTGACATCAAGAGCCGGTGTCCCTGGAAATAGAGATGCCGTGTGACCGTCATCACCGATACCAAGCAAGATCAGATCTAGGGCTGGAAACTCGCCGGAAGGGGTGCCGAAAAAGCTCTGTAACTCTTGCTCGTGTTGCTGCGCAGCCTCAGATGGATCAGCTGCACTGGTTGGTATGGAGTGAATGTTGCTAGCTGGGATCGGTACGTGGTTCAGCCAGGCCCGACGAGCCATACCCTCATTGCTTTGAGGATCAGTGGCTGGCACATAGCGCTCATCGCCCCAAAACACGTGGACTTTGTCCCACGGCAGCTCTTGCTTCGCTAAAGCCTGATACAGAGGCTCAGGGGTGCTGCCGCCAGCTAAGGCAATGGTAAAGCGGTCCCGGTGGGAGAGCGCTTTGTGGGCTTCGGTCAGCACCACCTCTACCGCTCGATAGATCAGGTCAGCTTTGTCAGGAAAAACTTCAATTTGAGAGTGAGGGCTCATGCGCAGCGTACGGCAGAAAGCAGGCAACGCTCTGCATCATACCGGAGTAACCAGGTTTAGCCCGTCTACCCTGAGACTATCACCGGCATTCAGGCCAGTTATAGGGAACTAAGGTGCCTAGATCAATGGCCTGACCTGCTTTCACCTCAACGTTAGCCTCTGCTTGCTCAGGTGGGAGATCTTTGAGTGCCTCTACCGGCAATTGGTCATCGCCACAGAAAACTACAGAGTAAGATCCCGGCGGCACCTGCAACTGAAAACGGTGTGCCCCGTTGCCCTCGAACTCAAAGGGGACTTTAAAGACCTGATTGGTGAAGCGGTTCTCAGCCCGGATCACACCGTTGGGAATATATTCACTGGGATAAGACAGTTGACCCTGCAGCCGAGCCAAACTGGGTTCGACGACTTCCTTTTTCAATTGAACAGAGCTAGACCTAGACAGAGAGGAAGTGGGGGTAGGGGCAACAGCGCTAGGCGTGGGGGCCAGGCTCGGACTAGCGCTGGGGGTGACAGTCGAGGGCAAGGGCACGGTGGGAGAAGGGGCACTAGTGACTACCGGACGGGCGCAGGCTACCAAACTCACCACGCTCCAGCAGATCCAGCCACGCATCCTGCTCATTCCGCCTGATTTGGCTGTGCTCGGCCCACCCGCTTGTCGGCCTCAGCCATCACTTGCTCAGGGTTCTCCAGCATCTCACCGGGATAGTTTTCCAGCACCCGGGTAGACAGAGAAACACGCCCTCGTGCCACATCGACTTCGGTCACCACAGCCTTGAGCGTCTGTCCAACCTTGAAAACAGATTCAATAGACTGCACAAATTGAGCACTAATCGCTCGAATGTGCAGTAAGCCACTACCACTGCCAAACTCAACAAAGGCGCCGAATGGTCGAATGCCTGTAACTCGACCTTCTATCAGCTCGCCTGGTGAGAGTGAGCCAGCACCAGCCACACTCGCAGCCTGCCGATTGGAGAGCACCAGCTTGTCCTGCTCCTGATCCACCTCTAGAAAGCTCAGCATCAGCGTTTTGCCGACCAAGGCATTCAAGTTGCTGCGCTCTACCAGGTGAGAACGAGGCACAAAGCCGCGCAACCCCTCCACCTCAACCGTGACACCACCTTTGTTGGTGCCCGTGACTCGACCTTCTACGATCTGCTTGGCTTCGTTAAGTTCAGCAATCCGCTCCCAAGCCCGCAGCAGTGCGATGCGGCGCAGTGACAAGGTGACCTGCCCATCGGCATCCTGACCCCGCAGGATAAAAAACTGATGTTCTTCTCCAGGGCTTAGAACCTCTGAAGTCTGGTCAGGAGGGTGCAGAGCGACCTCGTTGAGGGGCAAAAAGGCTAGAGACTTACCGCCAATATCCACGAACGCACCACTGTTCTCGACACTGAAAACCTTACCGGGCACTACCTGTCCTGCCTGAAAGTCATAGTCGTGCTGGGAGAGGGCGCGGGCAAAATCGTCCATTGAAAAGGACGCGTGGCTGTTTTTCTGAGGACTCATGGAACTATTAGACGCAAGAGACAGCCCGCATCTCAAGATGAGAAAACAGGCTGTGGGAGCTGCACCATTGTAGCGAGCAGTGGGCTAGTGGTGAAGTTAACGGCGTTCGCGCACGGCATCAGCCGCTTTTTCCAGGAGCTCGGCTAGCATTTTGCGAATCTGCCCCTCTCTGCGAGCAGCAGCAGCACCAGCCTCACCAATTCTGCCCTCGAGAGCTGCGATTTTCTCTTCAGGGGGATGCTCAGCCGCTTGGTCGCGGGCCTGCTTGTACCAGTGACTTGCGTCCTCTAGATAGGCCTTAACCCGGTCTGGAGCAGTCTCCACTCGGGCTGCTAGATTGGCTCGCACTAGGGAAATCTGTCCCTGGAGCTGGGCGTAACGTTTCCTGAGTAGGGCAACCTCTTCGGTGTCCTGGAGCGCCTCTAGCGCTGAATCAATCCGCTCTCTGACCTCAGCTGGTAGTTCAATAGCTGAATCTTTGGCACCTTCAAGACCATCTTGAACGCTGTTGACCAGCTGGTTTTCTTCAGTTTCCAAGCGGGCTTGGAGCTGACGCATTTCCTGCTGAGAGGCTTCCAGCGTTTGTCGACGGGATTTGCTGATGCCTTCAATGGCCCCTTCAATTGTGGCAATGGCCGTTTCTTTGAAGTCGCTAGTTTCTGTGCGTAGAGTAGACACAGCAGCGCTCACTGCATCTCTAACGATGCTACGCACATCGATAGTGCCAGCTTTTAGTTCGTCAGTTACCTGAGCAACCGCGTCGCGTACAATCTCACGCACCCGATCCGAGCGCAGCTGACCGACCTCTTTGACCCGGCTGAGTTCAGCCGTAACGTGCTCCTTAACGGAGGGCTTGTTTGGGGTGTTCTCGGTCATAATTAAATCTTTTGAAAGCTATCTTTGATCGTGTCGCACCGGTTGTTGTTCTTGTAACCGCCTGCGGACATAAGTCTTCAAGCTAAGCCCAAAGACAGAAGCGCTTGCACTTCGCATTACTACCTAGCTCTGTTCAACAAGTTTCTGCTATTACTCGTTGCTACAAACAACCCAGCTACGCGGCTTGTTGAAACCGGCAACTGGGTTGAGCGTACTATTGCATGTTGGACTTAGTGACCTCGCTTGCTCAAAAGCTTGGCCTCAGAAGCTGGGTACAACAACCGAAGTAAAAGCAGATCAAATCTCGTACAGATCGGCTGCTTTAGTGACCTCTTCAATCGCTTGCTTGTGCATGACTCGGGCTAGTTCTGCCGCAACTTCAGGGCGAGAGAATTCAGGCGGGGGCAGCTCGCCGCGTCGTAGCATCTCTCGAACTTTGGTCCCCGATAAATGGATGCGCTCCTCAGGTGTACTAGGGCTTGTCTTAGTAGTTGCCATACCGTTTGTGCGTTTGCAGTAAAACGCATGTTCAAACATCAAGGGCATAATGCCCAGTTCCCCAGGTTCAAACTCATCGAAAATATGTTGAGCATCGTAGGTACCGTAATAATCGCCTACGCCTGCATGATCCCGTCCCACAATGAAATGGGTACAGCCGTAATTCTTCCGAATCAAGGCATGAAAAATTGCCTCCCGTGGGCCTGCGTAGCGCATAGCTGAAGGGTTAATGGCTAGAATGACGCGGTCCTGCGGGTAGTAATGCTCCAGCATAATTTCGTAGCAGCGCATGCGCACATCAGCTGGAATGTCATCACTTTTGGTTGCCCCAACCAATGGATGTAGAAATAGCCCATCCACAATTTCCAAAGCACATTTCTGGATGTACTCATGAGCGCGATGAATGGGGTTACGGGTTTGGAATCCGACTACAGTGCGCCAGCCTTTTTCTTGAAAGAGGCAACGCGACTCTACTGGATCGATTTGATAGGTCGGGAATTGAGGGTGAGCTTTGCGCTCTAGCAACCAGACCGGACCGGCCAAATTGATCGGTCCCTGCTCATATACCACTTTCACGCCTGGGTGACGCTCTTCATTAGTGCGGTAGACATGCACTGCCTCATGCAGCTTGTTATAGGCATACTTTTCGGTCAGCTCCAACACGCCTGCAAATCTGCCGTCAGGAGCGTCTAACCGAACTAGGCTGCCGATGCTTAAACGATCCGCAACCTCCTCGCCAACCGATAAGGTGATTGGGATGGACCAAGCCAGACCATTTGCCAAATGCATCTCTAAAACGACTCGCTCATAGTCTGCCTGCCCCATGAATCCGTTTAAGGGGCTGAAGCCACCAATGGCGATCATTTCCAGGTCTGAGAGCGCCCGCTCGTCTAATCGCACTCGCGGTAAGTGCTCAGCTTGGCTCAGGAACTCAGCCCGCTGCTCAGCAGTCGCTAGGCGGTTGATCAGTACCCCACCATGAGGTTGGATTGTTGCTTTAGCAGCAGACTGACGGGTGACCGGTAGCTGGATAGTCTGGGTCAAAGTTTCTGCCCCTTGCTGAAGTTAGGAAATATTTCTTTTAAATCCTACCGTTGCTCGGTTGCTGTGCTAAGTAACAATACCCTGATAAATCTCAGCAAGACAAACCTAGACTGTCTCAGTAGCCTGTCTCTGTCTCGAAGCCACAGTACACTGAGCAGTGAGGTCAGACGGGTTTCTGCTCTTGCTGCCGTCACCTTCTTGGCGCCTTCATGCCTCTGATCCCGGTTCAGCGCTATGCTCTGTTTGCTGCGGCTTCCCGTTTGCTGTACCGCTACCGGCGATTAGCTGGAGTAGCCCTGAAACCTACTGCAGTTGAGATTGCGCTGGCAATTCAAGCAACCGATCAACTGCCTAAGATTGGCTCAGCGCAGGGGGTCCCTCTACACGAGCTCGGCCAACTAATTTGTGATCCCTTCTATGCCAAGCGTCATCCTCAGTTGCCAACTGCTGCAGATGGAGCAGCCTTAATCTGGCCCTTGTTCAATCAGGGGGATGATGGTTATATTCAACCTCTCACTCCTCAACCTGAAGGGAGCCTGGCTAAAGGGGGGCATGAGCAGCGCTGGTTCAAGGCTTGCAACAGCCAAGCAGGGGTTGGTTGCCATGCTGTGTCCCCACATTTGTGGGAAGACTCAACCTTTCTTAACGGGGACCGGGACCTCTGCCCTTTTCGTCTTTATGATGGGCGCTATCCCTTAGCCGTGGATCAGGGCCGACAGCGCTGTGGCTTTGATGACAACCCCTGTGGTTGGCAGAGCGGTTACCCCAAACTGTTGCAGGTGATTGGACGCTCGCCCAAGGCTGCAGTATTCCAATCTGAGTGGTCAGAGGCGATGTGGCACATGCTCGTGCCCCGTGAGCAACGCTTGCCGGTGTATCCCCTGCTTGTAGTCCTCTACTTCGGCAGCGAGATTCTGAATCCACATAGTGAAACGGCAGTCAGTCCAGAACATCTGCAGCAGGTATTAGCTCTACCATCAGAGCTGTTTGAAGCCGTGTTCGATCTAGATCAAGCGTCGCCGCTCAACCGGCGTCTGCTCTCGATCCAGGCGGATTCAGACGAAGATTTGGCTGAGCTAGCTTTCCGTCCCTATAGTCACGGTTCGATGACCAGTTTGAGCCTACCAACCGGAGGACGGGTTGTTATTGACCCTGATGAGCCGCCAAGTTTCAGTGCCAGCGGTTTGCCTAGCTCTGCTCGTCCTGATCCACTCACAGCAGAACGCCGCCGTCGTCGTCAACTAGAACGTACACCAGAGCACAATGAGTTGCTGCAGCAGTTCCGCCGTTGGTTTCGTTTAGCAGGTCTCGAGGTGCGTGAAGACAGTAAATTCTTCGATTTTCTAGCTGTTGCTCCGCCTCAAGTCCTATTGGCCGAGGTCAAACTGCTCTATTACCAGGACATGGCTGAGAGTATCCAAGAGCTAATCGGTCAAATTCTATACTATGAACGTTTTACGTTGGGACCTTGGCTAGAGCAAGGCTACAGCGTTTTGAAGGCCGGAGTTTTCGATCGACCTCCCTTAGGGGAATATATTCAATTTTTGTCAGAGCTAGGAATTCATGTGTTCTGGCTGGATGCAAGCAAGCAAATTGATGGTCCAGAGGAAAGCCTCCGTATTTTGCGACAAATTGAGGTTCAAGTCCGTCCAGATCTGGAAATTGTAGAATCTTGAGAAGTGACTGAGTAGTCATGAAAGCAAATTCATTCAAACAGTGAGTTGCGAAAGCTTAGGGATGTTTAGCAAAGGCAATGGCTGCAATACCGCTGAGCATTAAACCAATTCCTACCCACTGTTCTGTTGGAATTTTTTCCTTCAAGATCACTGCCCCTGATATCGCCGTTGCGGCCACTGTTAGACCAATAACCACCGGGTAAGCCACCGATAGATTGAACTTACCTAAAACCAAAACGTAAAAGATAGTACTCAAGCCGTAGGCTGCGAGACCACCCAATAAATAAAAGTTTAAGGGATTCTGCCCTGAACCTAGCTTCAACAAAGTTTGAGCAAGGGTATTCAAAACAACTGTGATCAGAATGAGTAAACCAAAAAAAATCTGAGTTGGCATGGTGCGTTTGATGCTCTAGAAGTCGAAATGTCAGAGATTAGCCTACCTCAAAGGTTTCTCGCTTGGGCCGAGCCTCAGCTCTCCTCAGGGCGTAGAGACAAACTAACACCATCAGGGCCGCCAATAGTAAGTAGGATAAAACCAGGTTGAAGGGTGAGGTGACGGCTCTTTTCAAGAAAGCAAAATAGTTGCTAGATAAAAAGCAGCTCAACCCCAGATAGGGAATAGTCAGCTTACCAAACAAAGGGCGGCGCCATAGGTAGGGCAAGAGAAAGGCATAGAGCGCCAAAAGGATGCCGTAGTGGTGTTGCCAGGCAATCGGAGAGGAGATTGTTGATGCAAGGCCCACAATTGCAAAGTCAATGATGTCTCCTTGTTCAGCTCGCTTTGGTGGCGTAGGGCAAAACCAAAGCCAGAGAACTTAACAGGGTGCCGACGTACACCCACAGGTTAAAGGGTGGCAAGGCATCCTTGGTAAACTTCAGAACACTACCATCTAACAGCGAGCGATTGAGTAAGCCATTAATCGACTGATTAGGATGAAAAGTCTCACCGTGTTTAGAAATAAACGATAATACGTTGAGATAATCGAGGTGATTTGTCAGTCCAAAAAGAGAGATTGAGAGCGCAAAACCAATCCCTATTGTCGCTGAGAAGGCTCCTATAAAAGGCCGTTGCCTACGGAGTATCCCGACTCGAAGGGAGTAAAGCTGCTGGCAGAGACTTGCCAAACACAAACATTGATAAACTGATAATAACAGCTGTCATTGGCATCCAGAAGTCATTACTGCTATGGGGAAGTCTTTCGGGATTACTTAAATAATTCCAGATGTAATCCACCTCAAAGCCACGACCGTCTACCAAATTCTCAGCAACAGTGTAATAGAAAGCTCGATCTCCGTGCCTCGGATGATGAAGTAAACCGACAAACATCAAACGGGATAATAGTGCTACCACTACAACACCAGCGATCAGAAGGCGGTGGTGTTTCAAAAACTTTTCTATACTTTTTCTTTGTAGGCTAAGCCACATCGGAACGATCCTTCCCCGCCTTCAGAAGAGAGACTTAATACAAAGATTTGCAGTAAAATCAGCATCAACCGGATGAATCTAGAGGCCAAAGTTCAAGTTCTGAAGGGTAAGGATAATGAATCCATCGGCCCAGCAACTTTTCCCACCAACGCGCTGGGTGGGGCAAACTGGCAACTTGAATACTAGAGCAACCTGAAAGCATTGCTCCTACCACATCTGTATGGAGGCTATCGCCAATCACAACTGTTTGGCGGGGTTTGAGTTGAAGTTGAGCGAATGCTTTGCGGAATGCTAATGGAGATGGCTTTCTTGCTCGCCCTAAGGCTGCAATGTCAAGCCGGTAGGACCAAGATTGTAAGCGAGCTCTCCGCTTACCATTCGAGAGAATGAAAAACTTAAGACCCTGAAGCTTGGCCTGCTGAATCCAAAGTTCTGCACCGGGAGATAGGTAACAGTCATCCTCAGAAACGACAGTATTGTCTAGATCTAGAATTACGCCTCGAATTCCGCAAGCATACAACTCATCAAGGTCAATTTTGGCAACAGCAACAATTCGCCTATGAAAACCCACTAAATTAGTCCCTGGCTCTTCAGAGATAGAATGACAAAGCTGGTAGAGACCCAACCCACAACCGTGAGCAATATCGGTAAGTCCTGTAACAAAATCTCTTCTGGACGTTCACTTTGTCCGCCTGTTTCATGGCCCAATTCATCAGTCTTCCGAGCAATCTCTTGAGGATCGCTGAGAAGTTGGTAACGAAAAACGCCGTATAGTACAAAGGGCAAAGTGAGCATCATCCAGGGCGTTGATGCACCCTGCACCTGAGGGCCGGAGCTCCAGATAGCGTAGGTCATGATCGCTCCAGTTGTAACTACATTCTCCATCCGATTCAATAAAGGCAGAGAGTAGCGCTTTAGAACAGAACGAGTTCGACCGCCGCGAGTTTCCAACAGGCGAAGCTCAGCTTTACGCTTTTCAACCCCCAAGAACAAAGCCAGCATGCCTGTACATAGCAGAAACCAGGGGGAAAGCACGATGCGGTCAGCTGCCGCTCCCCCATAAGCCCGCAATACGAAACCCGTCGCAATGGCTGTGATGTCTAGGATGACCGTGCGCTTCAAACGCAAGTTATAGGCGACCTGAAGTAACGCGTAGCCTGTCACAATTCCGCCCAGCGCTACCGAATGCCTCCAAGAGATCAGCAATGAGCCTCCCAAGAGCAACCCTGCCATGCCAAGCGCAACAGGAATACTGACTAAGCCAGCGGCAATTGGACGCTTACACTTGACCGGATGCCGTCGGTCAGAGTCAATATCAGCAATGTCATTGAGAAGGTAAAAACTGCTAGAAGCGCAGCAGAACAGCGCGAAGGCTAAGGCAGCAGCCAAAGAGTCCTGCACGGTGAACCGTGAGGCAAACAATGGCGCTGCAAAGACGATCAGGTTTTTCGTCCACTGGCGTGGCCGTAGAGCCATCAAATGTGGCGACAACACCGAGGGCAGCGAGGTAATCATGAAAGTTACACTCTAGGTTGTGGAATTAGATGATCTTCTACATGTAGAGCTTGCAGGTTTTGATTAACAGGAAGATAAAGGGCAACTGGAGATAACATTAGTGCCTGAGACGCTCGGGGAACTGGCTATAGTTTCTTCATCAGCCATACTAAGTTCTGAGATTGCTCCGATATGCTAGATCAAGGCCGTAGATAAGCTGAGAACTGTGCAAATTGGGCAGTAAGTAAGTGCGCCACGAGACACAAGCTAGTAGCAGCGAATACATCAAGAATTAAATGGCTTAAATAGGCCTTTGAAACTGTACCTGAAACTCTAGAACCTGCAGAACTAGTCAGAACAGCTCATTATCAGAGCTTTTTCAAAACTTCTCACTATTGAGATAAGTGTAAATTTAAGATAAATTTCCCATATTTATTTGGGTAAAGGCCTGACCGGCAAGAGGTTTTTCGCCAATCAATCACATACTGGCTAAGTATTTAGCAGCGGATTAAGTTGGTTTTTTGACTATCTCATCTCTTACTTGCTGAGAGTTTCCCGATACAGTCTCTTGTCCTTGGGTAGAACTCAGAAGGTTTCACTCCATTAGGAACTTGGTTCTGACTTCTAGCATCTTGGACCGATATTATTGAATTGACAAGACCACCAAGCAGCGGCATTGGCACAAATCACCAAAATCTTGGTTGAAGCAAGACTACCTCAACCGCTATTCTAAGCGGACCTAGGAAGGAGCGTGCCATGCCCGTAGATTATGATCTTGTCGTCATTGGAGGTGGTTCTGCAGGCTTGACAGCGGCTCGGGAAGCAGCTTTACTCAAAGCTCGTGTCGCCCTGGTTGAGAAAGCTCAGATCGGCAACCACCTCTATAGAAACTGTATTTCTAGCGGAGTGTTGGCTCAAGCTGGCCATGTTGCCTGGACAGTGCGTAGCGCTGTTGATTTTGGTATTGCTGTTGACAATACTAGCGTCAAATTTCCTGAAATTAGTCGCCGTATACAAGGCGTAATTGAGACAATTACTGAGGCAAACTCTTTAGAGTCTCTTGCTAGGCTAGGTGTAGATGTAATTTTGGGCAGTGGTCAGTTTATTGATCGCCGCACCTTTGCTGTTAACGGACGACAATTGCAAGCTCGTGCTTTTGTTATTGCCACGGGTTCTAGTTCTAGTCGGCCTGAAATTGAGGGCTTAGACGCTATTGATTATTTAACTAATGAGCGAGTTTTTGGACTAACAGAAGCACCTGAGACCCTCACTATTCTTGGAGGAGGATCCACGGGAGTCGAATTAGGTCAAGCTTTTGCCCGACTGGGTTCTCAGGTCACTATACTGGCTGCTGGTCTCCACGTGCTGGACCGAGAAGATCCAGAGGCAGCTCGTTTAGTGCAAGCTTGCCTCGAAGCCGAAGGCATTCGGGTGCTTGGCCAAACCCAGGCAGTACGGGTTGAACTATGGAACGGTAAGCAACGTGTTTACACCAATCATCGAACTTTTGGCCCAATTGATGCAGACAAAATTTTAGTTTCTACTGGGCGTTGTCCCAATATTTCATCTTTGGGTCTGGAGGCTGCCGGTGTAAGAGTTGGTCGGCACGGCGTTATGGTAAACGCATATCTCCGAAGCAGTAATCCTCGCATCTATGCCTGCGGCGATGTTATCGGTGGTTACTGTTCTACTCATGTGGCTACTTACGAAGCCAATATTGCCTTACGCAATGCCTTATTCCTTCCGCATCGCAAATCTAACTACCGCTCTATTCCAAGAGTAGTCTTCACCTCACCTGAATTTGCTAGCGTTGGCTTCACCGAGCCCGCCGCTCATCGTCGATATGGCAAAGATGTTTGGGTGCTCAAACAAAATTTTAAAGACGTTGATCGAGCACAAACGCAAGCAGAAACCACGGGTTTCTGTAAACTGATTACTCGGAGCAATGGTCAAATCCTCGGGGCTCACATCGTTGGCCCTAGTGCCAGTGACCTAATCGCTCCGATTACTTTGGCAATGGCCCATCGGCTTCCAGTGGGCGCATTTGAGCAGCTCGTCACTGCCTATCCTACATTGATGGAGATCAACTTAATGGCAGCGCGTCAACTAGCTCAACGACAGTACCATCGCAATAGATTGCTCCAGAACCTGTTCGAAGGATTATTCAAGCTTTGTCGTGCTTGGGGAGCTTAGTCTTCAGTCACGTCCATCAAGTCTTGCAGAGATTCCAAGCCTCGCTTCACCCGTCGAGACACGGTGACAGCACTAATACCCAAGCGTTCTGCCGCTTCTTTCTGTGTCAGATCTTGTAAAAAGACGAATTCTAGAACTTGTCGGGTGCGTTGCTCGAGCCTAGCAAGTGCTTGTTGGAGACGAATCCGGTCTTCTTGGGCCAGTTGAAAGCTGCGATAGCCAGCATCCGGAACCATATCTCCCAGCGAGGTTGTGCTGTCCTCCTCATCTCGAACTGGGGCATCCAAACTCAAGGGAGAGCGGTTCTGGCAGGCTAGCTTGATTTCTTGCCACTCGGATAGCTCGATTTCCAGAGCCGCTGCCAGTTCTTCATCAGATGGCTGGCGGTGTAGCTGGCCACGCAATTCTCGTACGGTCTTGCTAGCCTGCCTCTGGAGAGCTAACCAACGGCGAGGAATACGTACGGTTGGGCTTTTATCTCGCAAATAATGCTGGATTTCGCCCCGAATGTAGGGAATGGCGAAAGAACTAAAGGCATGCCCCCTTGACATGTCAAATCTCTCGATGGCTCGAATTAGACCAAGCGCGCCCACTTGCACGAGGTCGTCATAGCTCTCTGTACATTGATTAATCCAGTGGTGAGCTTCCTTACGTACCAGACCCAAGTTGAGTCGGACTAGCTCGTTGCGGAGTTGGGCAGTGGGATAGCGCCGATACTCCTGCAAAATTTGTAGGCTCTGGCTCTTTAAATCCGCAGAGACAGGTGTAGGCATAACGAACTTTACAGAGTTAGAGAACTGAGCATCGAGTAAGTCTTCAGGTTTCACTTAATGTGTCACGGAAAAAGTCCGCTCAGCATAATGGAAACCTGAGGAGTAATTAAAGATTTGATGAAGAGCCAGAGTCCCTAATATCCATGTTGAGAATCGAACCGTGCGCCTTCAAATAACCTTTGTTGCTGCTGAGGCACTGACCAATTGGACTGCTCATCTTGATCAAACGAAGTTCGTACAGCCAGCTTGTGTAGAACTTTTGACTCTGAACTATAGATTAAAAGCTTGCACGCAGAGCAACAACGGCATTTTCACTGAAAGGTTCACAGGCCTTGGTGGGTGATGATGCTGATGGTTGAAGCTGCTGCCAGATGTAGGCTGAATCAATGTCTTTGGTTGGTGAAACATGAAAATTTTTGTAGTAGCACCTCCACACAATACGCTGACCTTTAAGAACCGTATTCAGGATCGGACCGTCAGATATGGCCAAAATGCTAGGTGTTAGAGTGAGCTGACAACAAAAAAGAGGAGCACTTGCTCCTCTCACCTAACGTGCTGAAGGCACGCATTGAAAGCTATTGAAAGCCCTAGATTAGACCTGTTGATTCTAGGCCTCAGAGGGGTCCACACGAGCGTAGAATAGCCCACGGATTTTGACTTCTCTAGGTTCCTCTGCACCCATATCAGTGTCCGAGGTTTGCTCACTCTCGAAGGTACCGGCGATTTCACCTGTGGAGTTATCTACACGAGCGACTTGAAGAGACAGATGACCAGGCAATGTAAGTTCACGCTTGATATTCTTCTCTGTCAAATCTTCCCGATCAGACTGAGCAGGAAGGGCAACCGCGTTGTCATAGCCAGCAGTTAAACCACGGCCTTTGGGATCGAGAAAGTTAGCAGTACGATAGGTGTTGACTCTGAAATCGCCTTCAAAGTCTGTAGAGGTGCTAATTGCAGACAGACCCGGTTGCGTTTCAGCCACCAATCCCTTCACCGTAAATAGCAGAGCAACGCGCTCACCACCAGGTAATTGAACTGTGATCGGCTGGTAATCAAGGCCATCTTCTTCAACGAAGCGCAGAGTACCCGCTTGGGTAGGCTCTAACTTGCCTTTCACATAGGCAATCGTTGAGGTTGAACGGGTCAGTAATTTACCAGGGACGAATTGGGCAGCTTGCCGCTTATTGGTCGGTTCTTCCTTAACGAAAAATTCGGTGGGCTGGAGGCACAAATCAGAGATTTGGTAGGACTTGCCAGAATCAATAGGAATGTTGCCTCGGCTGACGCCCTCAAGCTGAGGGCAGTTGTTAGCGAGACCAGTTCCTCTGATCTGGTCGTAGGTTAGGGGACCACTACTGGTTGGAGCATCACTGCAAGCAGTCAACAGGCCAAAACACAGAGCAATCAGGGCGGTGATTAGAGCGCGATACCTCATGACAACCTCTCAACAGAACTGAGATAGAGCCGACAGAGCAGATGATTTCAGGCGACCACAGCTAGGTCGGACCTTATTTTACACGGGCTGTGTAGCCTTTATTTGCCCTTCTTTCAAACCTGGAGATCATGGCGAGATCACAGATTTGGAAGAGGCAACCGATACAATGTCGATATGTCTAATGCCCCTTCTGGCTTGTCTGAAGACCTGAACAGGCTGAGTTCTGAAGTTCACTCTCTCGCTCAGTCGTGCCAAGGCAACGCTGTAGAATTACTGGCGCTGCTGCGCTTGCTTGAGAATCTGCATCACGAGATTCGAGATACGTTCTTTCAAGAGGCGCTACCCAGCAATCGTCAGGCTCTATACAGTCTGCTCCGAGATATTGAGAATGCTGGAGGCTGGCCTAGCATTCCCCGATTGAAACTGCGTGAACTACTCATCCGCCTTCAAGCGCAAGAGATCTTCCCTGCCGAAAATAACTCTCATCGAGATAGCCTCTGAACTTAGGGTCTAGTGACCTTAAGGTTGCAAAGCTTCAGACAAAGAGTTGCACAGATGTAGAGTTCCGGAGATGTATTTAGGTTGAGAGGAGCTCGGCTACCCTGAATCTCGTTACAGATGACAGGCTTTGCGGACTGCCTGTTGCAGCAAGTGCTGGTACTCCTGATCAGAAATGGTATAGGCCCCAAAACGATCGAGGTGGGGGTTGTTCATCTGTGCGTCAAAGAGGATAAAGCCCTGCTGTCGCAGATGTTCTACAAGTTTAACCATCGCGACTTTGGAACCCTCAGGAATGGCGAAGAACATTGATTCGCCGATGAAAGCGCCACCAATGGCAAGTCCCAGAATCCCACCTGCAAGCTGGTCTCCCTGCCAAGTCTCAAAGCTGTGAGCCCACCCCGCTTCGTATAGGGCGTGATAAATGGTCTTCAATTCTGGGGAGATCCAGGTGCTTTCTCGATTCGCACAACCCTCAACCACGTCAGCAAAAGCTTGATTTATGGCAACTGAAAATCGGTTTTGGTTGAGAACTCGTTGGAGAGAGCGAGGATAGCGGAAGCCCTTGTCTAAAGGGATGAGCGCTCGCTGTCTGCTGCTATACCAGCCCAGGCGGTCACGGGGTCCCTCCGCCATTAGGAAATAGCCTTGAGCGTAGTTGTTAATGATGGTGGGGATGTCGAACCGCAATTTGCTCACGCTCATCCCTTCGGATTCAAACCTATAAGATACAAAGCTTTGCGATAGGTTGGGGGCTCCTATTCAAGTGCCCCCAACCCTGCTAATCAAACCTGCTAATTAAAGCCGTTGCTGCTGAAAGCTATTGCAGGTCTAAGCGTTCACCAAAGAACGGCGGGCAATCAGTTGAGTCAGATCCTTAACCCGTGAGGCATAGCCGTACTCGTTGTCATACCAGGAGAGAACTTTGATTGTGTACTCGCCCAAGCTCATCGTGGAGCCTGTATCAACGATGGACGACAACGGATTGCCGACAATATCGCTAGAGACAATATCGGGGCGAGCGATGCCGAGGATTCCTTTCATGCGCTCAGAGTCCGCAGCCTGATGGAAGGCTTGGTTAACGGCATCGACGCTAACTGCTTTCTCAGTTCGGACCACGAAGTCCACAACGGAGCCAGTGAGAGTAGGCACCCGTAGGGCTAAACCATCCATCTTGCCCTTGAGGGCAGGCAAAACCTCAGCTACCGCAGTAGCAGCGCCAGTGGTTGAAGGCACGATGGAAACTGAGGCAGCACGGCCACGACGAAAATCTTTGGGATCTGGTTTATCCACCAATCCCTGAGTAGCCGTGAAAGCGTGGCAGGTCGTGAGGAAGCCCGTCTCGATACCAAAGTTATCGAGCAGCACCTTCGCTACTGGAGCTAGACAATTGGTGGTGCAGGACGCATTAGAGACAATGTGGTGCTTGCCAGGATCGTACTGATCTTCGTTGACGCCCAGCACCAGAGTTAGGTCTGGTCCCTTAGCCGGAGCCGAGATGATGACTTTCTTGGCACCCGCTTCTAAATGTTTGGCAGCTCCATCACGGTTAGTGAAGAAGCCAGTAGATTCAATGACAATGTCAACGCCTAACTTACCCCAGGGAAGACTGGCGGGATCGCGCTCGGCGAAAACTTGGAATGCAAGCTGATCACCAACACGAATTTGACCATCCTCAGCGGTAACAGGAATCCCTAGAGGACCATAAGCACTATCGAACTCCAGGAGATAAGCCAGATTTGCAGGATCGGTCAAGTCGTTGACTGCTACTACCTCAAGATCATTTTGCGGATCTTTGAGGATCGCACGCAGCAGGGCACGACCAATCCGACCAAAGCCGTTAATGCCAATTCGGGTTGCCATAGAGGGTCTACGGATTTTTTACTTTTATTCTGTTAGCACTAATCTGCTGAACCTGCCCTATCCTCAACGATTACTTCAAGCTTGTATTGCAATAGAGCGCTCAGAGCTTACGTTTTATTCAACTGCTCATTCAAATGTTTCAAACTATTTCTGTTTCAAATTGTTGAGACCACTGTTGAAACCATTGCTGAGACTCAAATGCCAAGATTCCATTACCTTCAGGCCAACTTCACTGGTGAGGTTGGGGTGTAGAGGCGTGATACTGACTTGTTTGGCTCGCACAGCCCCAATATCAGTATCGGGCTCAGCCTCCTCTTCAATAGCTTCCCCAGCCAGCCAGTAATAGATACGCCCTCTTGGATCGACTCGCTTCTCAAAAATGTCTTGGTAGCGCCGAACGCCTAGGCGAGTGAGTGCAAAGCCCTGTAACTCAGCAAAAGCAATAGGGGGCACATTGACATTGAGTAATGTCAGAGGCAATGGAGCGCGTTCAATCTGAGCCACTAGTTCACAGGACACCTGCGCAGACACGGCAAAATCAAGCGAGGTGTAACTAACCTGGCTGATGGCCAGACTGGGAATGCCCTCTAGCAACCCTTCCATCGCTGCTGACACAGTGCCAGAGTAGAGGACATCTGTACCGAGATTAGCTCCTCGGTTAACACCAGATAGAACTAGCTCTGGCGGCTCAGATAGCAAAGCATCTAGGGCCAATTTGATGCAATCCGAGGGGGTGCCAGAGCAAGCCCAAGCCTGTACTGCTGAATGGAAAATCTCGGAAATATTCTCAACTCGCAGCGGTTTGTGTAGGGTCAGAGCATGCCCTGTCGCCGAGCGTTCTCGATCAGGGCAGACAACAGTAATTGTGTGTCCTGCTTGTGCTAGGGCATTCGCTAACGCTCGCACTCCAGGAGCGAAAATTCCATCATCGTTACCGATCAGCAGACGCATAACTGAATCTGAGCTCAAGTCAATGGTTTTAGCTCAGGCTGATCGTATGCCAGATGGGACAGAATCGATAGAATCTTGGCAGGCTCAGTTACGAATAGCTGCCTCCTAAGTTTCGGAATCCTTTACGCAGGCATTGGAAGCAAATCTATGCGTTTCTCGTTTGAGGGTTTGACCAATCGAGATTTTAAGACCAGCCTGAGCACATGGGTGAGTCTGGAATTTTTGGTTTTTGTCGTTCTGCCGGTTCTGAAGATTATCCCCAGTGATAATTTACAGCGCTGGTTTCTACTGAGTCTGCCGTTGGGTCTGGGGGGCGCTTTTCTAGTCGGCGTGGCCTCTGATTTCGTTGCCAGGGCGAGAGAGGACGAGTTTGAAGGTTCACGCATAGTTCTGGTTTGGATCGGTCAGGTTGGGGGGTGGTTTGGTTTAGCAGGCATCGGCTTCCCCATGATTCTGGCGGTCAGCCGTTTTCTGCGAGCCTTTGGCAATCTGTGATTTGCCAGCGCCAGTAGAGTGCCGTGATAGGATAGTTAGCTGCTGCGAGACCTGAAACAGAAACCATGACCCTGCTGCAAGAGCGAAAGCAAGAACTCATTTCGGACTACCAAATTCACGAAACGGATACCGGTTCTCCTGACGTTCAGGTGGCGATTCTCACCGAACGGATCAACAAGCTGAGCGCCCACCTCAAAACTCACAGTAAGGATTTTGCCTCTCGCCGAGGTTTGTTGAAGATGATTGGTCAGCGCAAGCGCCTATTGGCCTACGTCCTCAAAAACGATCCCGAACGTTACCGGGCCCTACTGACTCGCCTGGGAATTCGTGGCTAGAAACCGGCAGAAAGATGACCTCTGATCCTGAGTCCGGTCAAGAGCGAGTCCGGCTCCCCTTCGAGCCAGGGACATCTCGCAAGAAGCGTTCTGAGTCTAAGCAAACTGTTCCTGTGCCCCCTTCCGCTCCGGCCCGTGGCGATAGCACCATGCCCAAGGCAGTGAGCGATCGGATTGTTCGCCGGGTCTTGACATTTTGTGGTGTGCCAACGCTGCTGGGTTTCTCAACGTTCCTGGGCAGTTACGGGTTAATTCAGAACGGTGTAGCAGTGCCCAATGCTGTAGTGCTGTTGCTTAGTATGGCTTTTCTCGGCTTAGGTGTTCTGGGCCTAAGCTATGGCGCGATTTCAGCATCCTGGGATGAAGGCCGTCCAGGGAGCAAACTCGGGTGGGACGAGTTTCGGAAGAATTTTGGCTATTTGACCGAGGCCTGGAAGGGTCAGAAGAGTTGATTGTTGCAGGGGACTGAGCATGATTGTTGTGATGAAAGTGGGCTCGCCGGAAACTGAAGTGACTCGCGTTTGCGAGGATCTGAAGGGATGGGGATTGACGCCCGAGAAGATTGTCGGCAAGCACAAGGTGGTGATTGGGCTAGTCGGTGAGACCGCGGCCCTTGACCCCTTTCAGATTCAGGAGATAAGCCCCTGGATCGAGTCGGTGCTGCGGGTCGAACAGCCTTTCAAGCGGGCTAGCCGTGAGTACCGTCATGGTGAGTCGAGCGAAGTAGTGGTTCAAACACCTAACGGTCCCGTCGTCTTCGGTGAACATCACCCAGTGGTGTTAGTGGCAGGTCCCTGCTCAGTCGAAAATGAAGAGATGATCGTAGAGACGGCGCGGCGCGTGAAAGCTGCTGGTGCGCAGCTTCTGCGTGGCGGCGCTTACAAACCTCGGACTTCGCCCTACGCCTTCCAGGGCCATGGCGAGAGCGCTCTAGGGTTACTAGCAGCAGCACGATCTGCTACGGGGCTAGGCATTGTTACTGAAGTGATGGATGCAGCGGATCTAGACCGCCTTGCCGAGGTTGCCGATATCATTCAAATCGGCGCCCGCAACATGCAGAACTTCTCATTGCTCAAGAAAGTTGGTGCTCAGGATAAGCCAGTACTCTTGAAGCGAGGCATGGCTGCCACTATCGAAGACTGGTTGATGGCGGCAGAATACGTCCTGGCCGCGGGTAACCCCAATGTCATCTTGTGTGAGCGGGGCATTCGAACCTTCGACCGTCAGTACAGCCGCAACACTTTGGATCTCGCGGCAGTGCCTGTATTACGTACGCTGACTCACCTCCCAATCATGGTGGATCCTAGTCACGGTACGGGCTTAGCTGAGTACGTACCTGCAATGGCTCTAGCTTCCGTTGCCGCAGGTGCCGACTCCCTGATGATTGAGGTACACCCCAATCCTAAGAAAGCACTATCCGACGGGCCACAATCACTGACGCCTGAGCGGTTTGATAGCTTAGTACCCGAGATTGCAGTCGTGGGCCGGGCGGTGGGTCGCTGGCCTGAGCGGCAACCGGTTCTCACCTGATGGTTTCTCGTGGTTCGGAGCCCTTGATGGGGTCCCCTGCCACGGGGCTAACAATTCGACGCGCTGAAGTGGAGGATATTCCGGCTTTGGCGCGGCTTGAGCGTTTGGCTTTTTGTCCGCAGCAGGCAACTGAACCCATTGAGCAGCAGCTTCGAGAAGATCCTGAAGCCCTAGAGGGCCAGTGGTTAGCAGTTGCAGCGGATGGGCGAGCAGTCGGAGCCTATAAGCTTCTAGACCTGAACACCGTGTTAGAGGGACAAATCCTACCTCTAGGCGGTCTGGCAGGAGTGGCCGTGTCACCAGAAGCACGGGGGCGTGGCGTAGCGAGAGGGCTGGTTCGCCACGCCCTCGCTGAGTTGCATAGCCAGAAAGTTCCTCTGGCTATGCTTTACCCATTTCAGCATGGGTTTTACCGACAGTTAGGTTGGGCGTGGGTTGGACGATTGCACCAGTACACAGTTGCCACTGACAGTCTTCCCAAAGGCTCGGAGCGGACAGGTGTTGTGCCTTGCGAGTGGGCTAAACATGGTCCTGAGTTGTGTGAGCTATACCAACGAGCTGCTCTGCGACATAACGGCTGGCTGGTCCGTCAGGAGCGCCAGTGGCAACAGTTCGCTAAGCCTCATCTAGGACGCGAGATTTTCTGTTATTTCGAGCAGGGGCGTTTGTTAGGCTACTTGGTCGTGCAATATCAGCCTGATGGGCCGCCTACAGGTTCTCGATTGTTAGTACGCGAGTGGGTAGCAGTCTCCCGAGAAGCCTATTGGGGGCTCCTAGGCTTCTTGAGCGCCATGCGCGATCAAATTAAGGCAGTTATGTGGACTACCTACCCTGAAGATCTCTTTCCCTATCTGCTGCGTGAACAACGGCGGGTTGAGAAAGAGACACTCTTTGGACTAACTCCTCGCTTTGGAGAGATTGGCGGCGGCTTTATGTGGCGATTGGTAGACGTACAGGAAGCCTTTCGTCTAAGAGTGATTAATCAGGGGCCGCCATTCATGTTGACCTTTGAAATTCAGGATCCAGAATTAGGCGAACAGGTTGTCACAGCCAACTTCACCGCAGGCCGTATGCATCCTGTAACTCGACCAGAGCCAGCAGTGCTACGCCTCTCGATCGACCACCTGGTAGAGCTATTTTGTGGGCTGCGCAAAGCCTCAGAACTGGCTTGGACACGGGAGCTAGAGTTTACAGGCGAACGGTCCTTACTCGCCCAGCTTGACCGAGCTTGGCAATGCACGCCACCTTTCTGCTGGAATGAATTTTAGTCCGTTCAAGCTAGGTTAAAGACGCTAAAGATGGCTGAGCGGCCCCATCTACAGCTGGCTGACAACCTGTTGCAAGGCGCCGTTAATTTCAGGATATTGGTATTGAAAGCCAACAGCTTGAGTTTGCTTAGGGAGCACTCGTTGGCCTTCCAAAACGATCTGAGCGGCATCCCCCAGTAAAAGTTCCAGGGCAAAGTTAGGAACAGGTAGCCAAGAAGGGCGGTTAACGGCCTTGCCTAAAGCATCACACAACTCAACCATACGCACAGGCTCTGGTGCAGTGGCGTTGAGGACACCGCTGACCTTGGAATTAGTCAGGGCGTAGAGGATTAAACTGACGGCGTCCTCGCGGTGCACCCAGGAAAACCACTGTCTGCCACTGCCAATTGGGCCGCCAACTCCTAACTTAAATGGAGGCACCATCTGGGCCAATGCTCCACCTGGAGCTAGAACAATCCCCATCCGCAGGATTACTAAGCGCACTCCCGATTCAGTAACCTTCTGAGCCTCGGCTTCCCAGGCTTTGCACACACCGGCCAGAAAGTCAGCGCCAGGAGCGCTTGTTTCGTCAAAAGTTGCAGTTTCGCTGGTGCCGTAGTGGCCAATTGCTGAAGTGCTGACCAACACTTGTGGTTTCCGCTGAGCTTGAGCAATGGCTTCAACCAAGCGCTGGGTACCAAGTTGTCGGCTCTCTAGAATCTCCCGCTTAGACTCAGCTGTCCAACGGGCGCCGAACAGAGGTTCACCAGCTAAGTTAACAACCCCATCACAGCCATCCAGGCTGCGCTGCCACTCGCCTCCCGCTTTAGGCGTGTAGGTGATAATTTCTAAATTGGCAAACTTACTGCTTGGAAACAGCTGTCGAGCTCGCTCAGGATTGCGAACTAGCAGGAGCACTTGATGACCCTGTTGCTGCAGACGTTCCACAAGACGACTGCCAACCAGGCCAGTTCCACCGGTCACAGCAACTTTCATTGGCTGGTTCCTTCCGGGGTTGAACCCCTGTAGCTTAAGCCGTTTGCCTCGGCATATCGATTCATAAAGCGCATAAAACGGTCCCAATGCTCATCGCTGATCTCAAAGCGGCAATCCATGCGCTGCAATTGGTCGCCTTCTTCGCCGCCAAAGCGAAACTGTACAGAAGAGGGTTCAACCTCAATCTCGCCCTCGACGTCAAGCAGGCGCATGGTGTTAGTGGAGGCGTGAGTGAAGCTGTTCAGCCTCTCCAACGCCTGCAGTTTCTCAAAGGTCATGAGCACGGTGCGCTCGCCAGTACGATTTGAACGTCGTAGGCTAACGCCACTGAGTTCTTCGTTTAAGCCGCTGAAGAACTGGATGACTGCAGATGCCGTGCTATCCACCATCAAAAATCCTTAAGGGCACTCAGGAATCTTAACATTTTGTTGCGAACTTACTGAGGACCTTTGAGGCAAGTTTTAAGGACGGACAGTAACTGGGACGCCAATTTGAACTTGAGCGAACAACTCAGCAACGTCTCGGTTATGCATCCGCAAGCAGCCATGCGAGACAGGCAGGCCCACGGACTCAGGCCGGTTGGTACCGTGGAAGCCAATCCAGTTGGTGCCATCGGTCCAGAAGCCAATCCAATGGCGTCCTAAAGGATTAGCTGGGTCACCGCCTCGAATGACTGCCCCAGTCATAGGGTTCATCCAATCGGGGTTGTGGACGATTTGGGCTACTTGAAAAGTGCCAGTAGGCGTCTCCCACCCCGGGCGTCCTACGGCAATTGGATAACGCTTGACCAGGGAGCTACCTCGGTAAAGGCTGACTCGGCGTTTGCTAACCTCAACTTCCAAACGCAAGGGTTGCTCAACAGGCAGTGTTTCTACTTGAGGGGCAGCTGGTTGAGGGACAGGGGGGTCGATTATGAAGTCGGGCGCAAGCAGACCTGGCGCGAGCACACTGGGTGTGGTGGTCGTAGTTGCGGCTGGTGTCGGAACTGATTGAGCTTGGGCAGCTAAACCAGCTAGCAGAATCGGACCTACAAACAAACTGTGAACAGACCAAGAAAGAGAACGCATGAGTGTCGCAGTGCAGAACCAACGAGCAACAGGGTGAGAATCCCTTGTTAGTCTATGCATACCCCAGCTCAGAAATTCAGGCTGAACGGGACTGCAGTAAGTCAGCTTGTAGATTCAAAATATAGCCCTGGTCCCGTAGATGGCGAATGAGCAGTGGCTGACTGGGCTCATTCTCTAGCTTGCGGCGCAGATGATAAATGTGAACACGCAGCTGGTCTAATTGGGCCGGACGGGGATGCTCCCAGATGCGTTCAGCCAGCTGGCTAGATGTCAGAGGCATGCCTTGGGCTTCTAGAAGAACAGAGAGGAGCCGGAATTCCAGAGCAGAGAGCAACACTGGTGTCTGGTCGCGGATCTGCACAGTCGAGGAGATCGCATCTAGCCGCAAGTTTGGTCCTACAGGGCGCAGGCGGCTAGACCGCCGGATAGCAACCCGGATTCGAGCCTCTAACTCGGCTGGATCGATAGGCAAACGCAAATAGTCATCGGCGCGGGTCAGTAGTTCGACAACCCGCGGTATTGACAGGTCTGGCCCAACCAGCAAAATTGGCAGATCTTGAAGAAAATCTACCTGGCGACAGCGCTCTGCCAAACTATAGCCATCAAATGGCTCCAAACACTCCACATCGGCAATTAAGACTTGAGCCTTACCCGAAAGCAGGAGTTGCCAAGCAAGCTTGGCATTGGTCTGCATGATCGTCTGCCAGTTGTGCTCGTGTAACCAGATACGGGTCTTCTGATTCCAGGGCGAGCGGTCACTGGCAATTAGAATCGTCAACATGATTTCTAAGCTCCAGCCAGGGTATCGGGTGTAAAGTCAGCCCCTGACCCCTGCACTGAAGCTTTCCCCAGAACGGTAGCCTATTCCCATCCACGCAGGTTCCCTAGCTGGAATGCTCAGCAGGATGTACTAGTACTGCGTAAAGTGCCAAAGCAAAGTAGCTTTCTGGCTCACTGCAAACAATCGCTCTTGTAGCTAGCTAAGCGACTAGATGCTAATGACGGCTATCAGATTTGTGGCAGACTACTCAGGCTACTCAAATCTCCTGAAGTTAAGACGTAGAGTGGGGGAGGGAAAATGAGTGAGCTGCTCCTGGGGTGCGGCTTTGCGTTGCTAATACTGGGCATTGCACTGGGTTTAAATGTGCTGCTCAATCAGGTGTGGCGAACACTAGAGCGCTACACCGAAGCACAGGTTGCATTACCAACCCGACGCTACCTGGAACTGGCAGAGGATATTATCATCTGGCTGTTGCGAGTGAACTTGTGGTCGGTTGCTCTAGCAACGGCAGCGGCTCAAGTGCCGCCGCTACGTCCAGCTCGCGCTCGGGTCTTGCAAGTTTTGGCGGAACTGGTCAATCAAGCCTGGGGAGTTCTTACCTATGACTTCTCGGTTGGCAAGGATACTAGCGTCTCAATCCTGTCACTACTGGCTCTAGTTCTCCTCGCTTTAGTCGTTTTTGTTAGCTCCCGCTTTTTGAGCGACCTAGTCCGCGATCGCTTCCTTAATCGCCTTGGTTTGGAACGGGGAACGCAAGAGGCGGCGGCTACAGTCCTCAGATATCTGCTCACGGTGTTGGGTCTGACCGTGCTCTTACCCAGCCTAGGCATTAACCTGAGTTCTCTAGCCTTGCTAGCGGGAACCGTTGGTATCGGGATTGGCCTGGGGTTGCAGAGCATCAGTGCCAACTTCATTAGTGGCCTGACCTTGTTATTTGAGCGGCCCATTCAAGCTGGGGATCTGATTGAGGTCGATGGTCGTCTGGGGACGGTAGAGCGGATCAGCGTGCGCGCGACAACCATTCGCACCCCCGATAATGTTTCAGTGATCGTTCCCAACTCCCGCTTCACTGAGTCGCAGGTAGTCAACTGGAGCCATCGCAACCCTACTTGTCGTATCCATATCCCGGTTGGTGTTGCCTACGGTTCTGATACTCGACAGGTAGAAGCGGTACTTCTGAAAGTCGCTCAGGGCCACGATCAAGTTCTCAAGCATCCTGTACCTCAAGCCTGGTTACGCTCCTTTGGTGATAGTGCTCTTAATTTCGAGTTGCTGGTTTGGATTTACAACCCTCAGGATCAGTTCCGCATGATCAGCGATCTCAATTACGCCATTGACCAAGCCTTCGCCGAGGCTGGGATTCAAATTCCCTTCCCGCAGCGCGACCTCAATATCCGGAGCTTGAAGCTAAGTGAAGAAGGGAACCTAAGTGCAAATAGCTTGGAGACGGCAGGTGGATTGGAAAGTGAGCCGCTCAGTTAGTAAGAGTTGCTCCAGCCGCAACCTAGAGCACAAACGCTAGGATCAGTGGAATGCTTCTGTCTTCTAGCCAAGAATTTCTGGCCCTTTGTCAGGCCCAGATCTCACTCCTGACTCGTAGTCTGGGGGCAACTGCGAGTGCAGTTTATTTGGCTGATCCAGAAGCATCTAATGGTCTGGAGCTGGCGCCTAACCTAATTCAAGTAGTTGCCTATCCTGATGACGAAAGCTTAGATCTGCTGGCAGCACTCAGTCCTCAACACCGGTTGATGGCACCTTCAGACCCCATGACCTCGGCTGATTGGATGCCTCAAGAACTTGAGCCCCTGGCTGAATTAAACCTTGACCCGGATCCCGCAGACGCTGCTGAGCCAATGAGTCTAAGTTGGCAGGGCAGGTTGGTAATACCGCTCGTACATCAAGGTGCAGTGCTGGGCTTTCTAGTGACCCGCCGAGAGGGAAAGCCCTGGGATGAGCCGGAACGAGCTCAAATCGAGCAGGTTGCCAGTACTCTAGCCTTAGCCTGTGTGCTTGACCGACGGGCTCTCTGGCTCAATTTGGAGCAGGAGCAGCAACGGGAGGCCGAAGCAACCCTGCTCCATCAGTTGCGTAATCCTCTGACTGCTCTGCGCACCTTTGCTAAGCTGGTACTGCGGCGACTGAAACCTGACGATAACAACCGCGACTCAATTAACAGCATTCTGCGCGAGAGTGAGCACATTCAGGATTTGCTCACGCAGTTCGAAGCCTCGACTGCATCTTCTGCTCCATCATCGCAGCCTTATTCTCTAGAAGCTTCCCCTAGCCCCCTGGCACTGCCACCAGCCAACACTCTACCTCTCGAACAGTTAGATATAGCCTCAGTGCTCGTGCCTTTACTGGATTCGGCAGCAGCCGTTGCTCAGGAACGTGGGATCGCTCTAAGCTCTCAACTGGTAGGGAATCTGCCTCATATTCGGGCGAATGCTCATGCCCTGCGGGAGGTCTTGGGCAACCTGCTAGACAATGCTTTGAAGTACACCCCTGCTGGCGGGCGAGTCCAGATCTATGCCACTGGTAGCCTTACCAGTGGGGTGGTAATCACGGTGGCAGATGATGGTCCTGGTATCCCTACGACTGATCAGAAGCATATTTTTGAGCGCCACTATCGAGGAGCCCAGCAGGACAGCGAGATCCCTGGTACTGGTCTGGGATTAGCCATCGCGCAGGATTTGAGCACTCAGATAGGCGGCACCTTACAAGTCAAAAGTGTGCCTGGTAAGGGAAGTGCTTTTAGCCTGTGGTTGCCAACTGTAGCTGCTGGCTAAGGGGCATAAAGTGAAGAGTTTGAGCTAGGCACTCCACCCTTAAATGAATCTACAGTCAGGTGCCTGCAATATCTTGAGCTTGGGTCCCTGTACTCTCAGCAGGCAGACAAAGCCCCAAGCATCAAGAGTCCTGAACCCAATGATTGGCTAAGGTTCAGCTGAGCTCTTTTAGACCTTCTTCAGCCAGCTAAACATAGCTCGCAGATCGCTGCCCACTTCCTCAATGGGGTGCTCAGCTTCGCGACGGCGCATGGCTGTGAATCCAGCTTTGCCTGAGATATTCTCCAACACGAACTCACGGGCGAACTGCCCTGTCTGAATTTCACTCAAGATCTTGCGCATCTCAGCTTTGGTGGCATCAGTGACGATGCGTGGACCTCGGGTATAGTCGCCGTACTCAGCTGTGTTAGAGATGCTGTGGCGCATATTGGCCAAGCCACCCTCTACAACTAGGTCTACAATCAACTTCACCTCATGCAGGCACTCGAAGTACGCGAGTTCCGGTTGGTAGCCTGCTTCCACCAGTGTTTCAAAGCCGGCCTTGATTAGAGCGCTCAGACCCCCACAAAGCACCGCTTGCTCACCGAATAGGTCAGTTTCGGTTTCTTCTCGAAAGCTGGTTTCTAGGATGCCAGCACGGGTGCCGCCAACGCCCTTGGCATAGGCCATCGCTCGATCACGCGCTTGTCCAGTGGCGTCCTGATACACAGCAAACAGTGCGGGTACGCCCTGCCCTTGCTCAAAGGTCCGTCGAACCAAGTGGCCTGGACCTTTAGGAGCGACCATCACCACATCGACTTCCTTGGGTGGCAAGATTTGTGCAAAGTGAATGTTGAATCCGTGGGCGAAAGCCAACGTATCCCCAGCTTTGAGATTTGGCTCGATCTCGCTTTTGTAGATACTCTTTTGCACCTCATCTGGTAGCAGGATCATGATGAAGTCAGCTGCTTTAGCGGCTTCAGCAGTGGTATGGACTTTCAAACCTGCTGCCTCTGCTTTTGACCAAGAGGGGCTACCCTCGTAGAGACCTACGATCACATTCAGGCCACTGTCTTTCAAATTCAAGGCATGAGCATGCCCTTGGGAGCCGTAACCCAGAATGGCAATCGTTTTGCCCTCTAGTAAATCCAGATTTGCGTCAGCATCGTAGTACATGCGGGCCATGAGGTCATCTCCTTGGAAGCAGCCAGCTAAGGTGTGCAAGCCCTTCATTCTACTGTTTGTCTGTACTCAGAGCATAGAGATGTCTGACACTAGCACCAGCAACTATAAAGCTTATGAAAAGCCAAAGCCTAATGCAGCCCGTCCAAGATAAAGATGTGCTTTGCAACTCTAGCTTGAGGCTGAGAGTTCCCTGATCAAGGGCTAAAACTGGTGATGGATCAGAAAGGGCCGAGGGCACTCTAATCGAAGAGCCTCAGTAGGGCTTCGTTCCACCACTCCTATACCGAAATGAACTCTAATACCTGGCACAAAATCTGGAAGTTCCTCAACCAACCTCTGTTTGTAAAGCAGCCCAATTCCGCTGAGCGTCCTGATTGGCAACAAATTCAGTATCTTGAGCGCTGCTGGCTTCGAACTGTTTCCGACCCTAAAACTAAGCAGTGAAAATATAGTTCAATTTGCAATTCTCGACATTTTTTAGAGAGCCTGACAGGCAGATTTAATCCTCCCAGTCCGCCTCTATTTACTGGGAGGAGCTGTTATTTCAAAGCTCCCAAAACAGGTTTATACGCTTTGAATCCAAACATCTAGGTCGGGAATAGCTGACTCAGATTCAGTATGTAACCACAGCCAATATTCCCGATTGCCTGCCGGTCCCTCCAAGGGAGATAGAGCTACACCTCGATAGCACCAGCCCAGTTCTTGCGCTCGACTAAGCACCTTGCGAATCGCTTGAGCTTGGACTTGCCGATCGCGTACAACGCCATTTTTACCCACCTGACTTCGGCCAGCTTCGAATTGGGGTTTCACGAGTAGCAGTAGTTCACGGGGAGCCACTAAGAGTCCCCACAACGCTTCTAAAACTTGCGTGAGCGAGATGAAAGACACATCAACCACCCCTAGGCCAGGTCGGGGGGCTTCTGAGTTATACAACTCCTCTGGTTTGAGGTAGCGCAGGTTAGTACGCTCCCGCAGAATCACGCGTGGGTCAGTCCGCAAAGACCAGGCCACCTGACCGTAGCCCACGTCAACACCATACACCTGGGCTGCTCCGTGCTGAAGCAGGCAGTCTGTGAAGCCGCCAGTTGAAATGCCTCCATCCAGACAAATGCGGCCTGGGATCAGGACAGCAAAGGCTTGCAAGGCACCTAGAAGCTTCTCACCACCTCGGGAAACAAAAGGAGGCGGTTGACGCACTTCAATCTGAGCAGCTTCGTCTACCTCGGTGCCAGGTTTATCAACGACGCTTTGGTTGACTCGAACTTCGCCTGCTCGAATCACACGTTGGGCCTGCTGCCGCGAGGGTAGCAGGCCCAAGTCTACAATCAGTGCATCCAGGCGTTTTTTTGCCAAGCTAGAGTTGCCGGATTATCAAACCTAGATGTTCTTCTCACTCAGTTCGCGAGACATATAGTCGAAGGGCTGGTCTAGGAAGTTGCCATTGGCACTGCTTGTGTCAATGCTGTTAACGCCGTTGACCAAGTCCTTAACAATTTCCTTCATGAGCTGGATGCCCTGCACGGTCGGACCGATGGGTACACCCAGGGAGTTGTAGGTTTCGCGCAAGCCGTTGAGAACCCGCTCATCAAGCACATCAGTGTTACCGGCAACCACAGCATAGGTGGCGTAGCGCAGGTAATAATCCATGTCTCTTAAACAAGCGGCGTAGCGGCGGGTAGTGTAAGCGTTGCCACCGGGACGGATGAGATCTGGGGCCTCTTCAAAAAGTTTTGATCCAGCCTGTTTCACAATGGTTGCCGCGTTGGCACTGAGTAACGCTGCCGCCTTGACTCGCGCCGTGCCAGTGGCGAAGTAGGACTTGAGGCTATCGAGGCCGTTGCGGTCGAGATAGCGACCAGTGGAATCGTAGCCTCTGATCAGATCGCCGACTGTATCCCGCATAAAAGTCGTTCTCCCTTAAGCATCTATAAGCAGATCCAAGCAAGCTGGGCAAATTTTACCACTCCGTTGAGACCAATCCCTTGCCTTTCTATCCAGTAATCTCGTGGGCAAAACTGGTGCGTCGGGTGAACTCAAAGGGGCCTGCAACTGAGCCCCACACCATTTGCTCAGTCTCGGGATCAAACCCTCGATCAAGACTAACAAATCGGTCTGGACCAACCTCAAACTGCGTTTCTAGATAAGTATTTTTGCCATTACGAAAGACCATACAGGCTTTACCTGGCTCAACATTACCTTTGAAGCTGTGTCCGGTCCATTGCACATGCATGTTGCAACCTGGACGCTTTTCGCATTCTGCGGGGGTGAGTTTGCTCAAACGGCTCAGATCCCGAGAGGCGCCATAGTAAGGAGTTGAATCTTTGAGACCGTAGTTTTCAATTTCAAGACGGTCTTCAACAGTGATGATTTTGAGCAAGGCAACCCGATAGGGGTCATTGAGCATGTAATCGTAGGCTTGCTCGACAAAAAGACCAATACCCCCCAGCAGTTCTACTGGCAGGGGGCGCATACACACTCGAATATGAGCGTAAAAAGGAGGATTCTCGAAAGCCTGGGCTTGATTACTGAAGTCTCCAGCCAACCAGCGAGCCAGGGTTAGTACATCAGTGGCGTGAGTCATCTAGCGAACTTGGGCGTACACCGCATCAGAGATCGTTGGGATCTCAGCATACCGCCCTATTAAGCTCTGTACGACTGCATAGATAATTGCAGCGATGCCACCCAGGAATATCGTGTTGTAGAGAATCGGCAGAACAATCGCTTGCCCTAGACCCTGGCTGAGTAGATCCAGCACGATGCTACAGGCAACCAGCAGAAAGTCGATCAGCAAGGCCTGCATTGTGTTGAAGCGGATGAAGTGCTGTATGTCTGTATTGCGCACAACCAGGAGAAACAGCGCAAAGAAGACGGCAAGCCCAATGAAGCCAGTGGATAGGGGCGCCAACAAACCGCCTAGGGTTAATAAGGGATCGCTAACTGCAGGCGGTAGAAGATTGAAAATTCCACCCTTAAGCCCAACCAGCACAGCGCCTGATAAAGGCAATAAGTAGGGTAAGCAGGCCAGAATTCGATCCGGAACTGTTGTTGTGCCGCGCCAAGCCATGAACGACTTCTCCTGAAGAACTGGATTCCGCAAGTGCAGCTTCTCGCAGGCAGCCTCGCTTCTCCAGGATAACCTGAGACACCAGGCGCCCAGGTCTAGTCTTCCAGACAATCGACGTTGGTGAGTTGAAAGCCCATCGGGCACTGGTACAAATCCGGTTGACTTGCAACCAGTTTAGGCAGTGCCCGACCGCAGCGGAGAGTTCCCCCTTGCCAACGCGGACTACCGTTGACATTGGCCAGCAGACAAGTTTGACACACTTGGTGGGAGGGAACGAGCTGCTCGTTCATCAGAAATACCAGCATAAGCCAGCTCCTGGAAGCCCATGCCCTGATTGTAGTGCAGCACACTCGGGCTAGCCTCAGGAAATTGTCGATTGACAGCTCATCCGGAGCTGATCAACCCAGTCACTTAAATTGCCGCGATTGAGACGATAGCTTAGGGGGTGCGCGACGAGTCGGGCTGTACTCTCAAACAGCACCTCCAATTCCACCAAGCCATTGTCCCGCAGAGTACGACCCGTCGAGACTAAATCAACTATCGCCTCAGACATACCTGTGATTGGTCCCAGCTCCACTGAGCCATATAGAGGCACCACCTCAACGGGCAGATCGAGTGCTTGAAAGTAATGACGAGCGCAGTGAACGAATTTTGTTGCGACGCGGCAGTGCGGGGGGAGTTCCAGAGCGCTGCGGTAAGGACTGTCTCGCCGCACGGCTACCGACAGGCGACAGCGCCCGAAGCCTAGATCGACCAGTTGGGCAACTCCTGGCTGCTTCTCACGCAGAACATCTGAACCTACGACCCCAAGCTGAGCTTGACCGTACTCGACATACACGGGGACATCCTGTGTGCGCACCAGCAGAGCGCTGGCAGTCCCAGTTGGGTCGCTGACTTGCAGTAGCCGGTTCTTCGGGTCTAGAAGCACGCTGAAGTCTAGACCAATGCTGGCAAACAGACGGATACTCTCTTCCAGCAGGGCACCCTTGGGCAGCGCTACAGTAATCACGGTTCGCTCCCCTCCACATGCTCTAACTTGATTGTGTCTGGACCGCTGACCCAGGCTAATTTAGCGATGCGACGACGGCGAGCGTAAGCACGCACTTCTTCGGGCGGACGCTGATGCAAATCAAGCTCTACCCGTAGCTGGGCTGCCCGCAACAGAGCAGCATGGGAAAACGCTGTGGCATACGCCTCAGGGGTTAGGGGCACAACCAACCAATCGGCAATTGGAACTCGCTCGGGCAGTTGCCCAGTAGCCAGGAGCCAACTGTGCAGCTCCTCTAGATTTAAGACGAAGCCAATACCTGGACAAGGTTCACGCTCAGGAGCATAAAGGTTTAGCAACTGGTCATACCGTCCACCCTGCCCCAGCAGATGGGTTCCGGATACGACCTCAAACACAATCCCCGTGTAGTAGTCGAAGGTCTGGATCAGGCTGAGGTCTAACACTAGGGGGACACCCTCTAGCAGCTCGACTAAAGCTTTGAGACGATTGAGTAAGCCCCGCTCACGAGGTGCCAAGTCTAAAGCAGCTAGCCGCGCCAGCACCTCGGCAGGTTCTCCTCGCAACTCCAGTAAGAAGAGAGCCCTCTGCCGCAATGCCGGATCTAGAGGCATTGTCTCCAGGCTTACTCGATCCAGGCCAGCAATGGCCTGCCGAACAGTCTCCCGCACTGCCTCCGGAAATCCAGACAGCAATGCCTGCGTGAGCCCTGCTTCGCCTAGAATCAGAGACCAGCCGCTCTGAGCCACACCCAGGTTTTCTAGGCAGTCACGCAGCAGCAGCAAGACTTCGGCATCGGCAACGAGTCCGCCGCCGCCCAAAAGCTCAACGCCTGACTGGAAAGATTCTTGAGGACCTGGATAGCTGCTGCTACGCAGAGGTCTAAAGACATTGGCGTTGTAGTAGAGACGCAGTGGCAGAGTGGCTCCGGCCATCCGAGTGACTGCGGCTCGGGCAATTGAGGCAGTCAGCTCGGGCCGTAATCCCAGAGTCTGCCCCTCTCCATCGCGCAACTGCATCACCGTGTGCGACTGCAGTGCCCCCCCTGCCGTCAGAGTGTCTAAACGCTCTAGAGTCGGCGTAATAATTTGATGGTAGTTCCAGGCACTAAAGACCTGCTGGAGGCGCTGCTCGATCCAGCGTTTCTGGACAACGTCTAGGGGCAGCAGGTCGCGGCTCCCGGCGGGCGGTTGATGAATCACCTGAAGAGATCTCGCGCGGCTTGCGATGCTTGGGCTTTGCTAGTTTACCGCTTTGACCACCCTCTGCCGTTGCTCAGGCAAAATTATTTTTTACCGAATAGACCACCAAACAGGCCACCACCTTTGCCTGAGTCACCCTTACGGGGCGTGGTTTTTCCCTTCGCGCTAGTGCCTGCCGCACTAGACCGGGAGGTAGTTCCGCCACTAACGTCAGGCAGATGCTTTAGGGCTAAGGGCTCGTTTGGATTGATGCGCAGAGCCTTTTGAAAGCTAATACGGGCCATGCCCGCCAAGCTCTGTTGCATATACACAAAGCCAAGCTGAGCGTGGAAGGCACTGTTCTCCGGCTCTATCTTGAGGGCATCACGCAGTTCTTGCACTGCTTCCTGCCACTGCCGCTTAAGAATATAAGATTTGGCTCTCTCGAAGTGACGGCTGGCGTAGTTCACTCTTTCCGACTTCACCGGAACGGGCGGCTGGTCTAGATCCTGCTTGTTAGAGGAGCGGACAGCGGGCGTCCCCTCACGGGATAGCAGAAAGACCAAATTGAGTTCACTCAGATTGGCCACTAGTTCAAGGGCAGTGTCTAGTGAGTCGTAAAGCTTACTAGAAGCTGTACCGACTGCCTCTTCGTAAGGGTTATCAATAATGCTGCTACGTTGGGCTAGGCGTTGCAGCTCAAGAGCCGCTTCGCTGCGGACTAGCAAGCCAGAGGGATCACGCTGAAGCCGCTGCGCTAACAGGCGCATCATGGCGCCATACTCGGTCCGCTCACGCTCATTGGTCAGTACCTGGTAGGCTGGGCTGACCAACTTGGAAAACAGTTGGCTAGCAAAGTCCTTCGTAGCCGCATCACTGGAGCCAAAGCTATCGGGATGGAGACCCTTGGCAATTTTCAGGTAACGTTTACGGATACGAGCAGGATCCGATGTGATTGGAAGTCCCAGGACGGCATAGTGGTCAGGGACGTCAAATTGCGGGAGCCCGCGCTCGATTCGGATGGTGCTGTTGATGATGTGCTGTCCCACAGATTCCATTGCTGGAGAATTGATTTTAGTGTACCTACCTGACGCATGCGATCGATCGCCCGATCGACAGCAGCCTTCAAGGCCTGGTCTTTGCTTTCCAACACCCCGACTAAATCAACAGGTAACAGAGGGCGACCCACCATTGCCAGTCTAGCTCCCCTTTGCCCCTGACTTTGCTGGACCTGCCAAGCTGCAACCGGCTCATCTATCAGGATGGCATCAATTCGACGATTGGTCAGTAGCCTAAGCAATCGCTCCATGTCTCTAGAAGAGAATAGACGAACTGCGTTCCCCCGGTTGCGGTTATACGTTTCTACCACAGCCGCTCCGCCACTGTCAGCAACAACACCTAAGCGCTTGCCGACTAGGCTGCGCAAGCTGGTCAGCTTTTGGGCATCTTCGGTTCGCACTAGCAGCCGTTGGGGGCTACGGTAGTAGGCTTGGGAATCCGTGAATTCACGGTTAGCAATACTGCCTCGTTCTCGGGCGCTGAGAACCAGATCAACGCGATTACGGCGTAGCGCCTCAAGCTGGTCGGTCCAGGGAATATTCACAGGGCGGACTTGAACCCCAAGCTGTTGGGCTAACTGCTGAGCAATGTCCCACTCAAAGCCGTCGTAGTACTCAGTTGTAGGATTCCAAAACATGTATGCCCCTCCAATTGAGGCGTCGACGCCAACGCGCAAGTAACCACGACGCTCCACGGCCTCCAAGCTGTTATCAGAGGCGTTTGCCTCCAGGTTGTACATCAAGGCCAAGGCCGTCAGTCCACCCCCAAATAGGGTCAGAGACGCAAGGACTGGCAGCAGAAGAGCAGATCGGCGCTTGAAGCGTTGCAACATCGTGGTTAAACTCCCAGCCCAACAGTGAAGTTATGGTTTGTAACAGTGTCTTACAGGTACCGTCAAGCTTGATCAATGTCAATCTGAGTCAGACAACCTGAGTCGATTTGGTCAGGGTTCAAAAGGAAAGTTCTGAGTCAGTGGTCTGACTTTGCCAAGCTCCACACTCATAAGCTGATGCAAGTGCCTATTGCTAGCCAGGATGCGGCCAGTGCCTAGCTCCAAAACGCCGCCATCATAAGCACTGACCAGTCCGCCTGCTTCTCGAACCAGAACTACCCCCGCTGCCATATCCCAGGGGGCTAAACCCCGCTCCCAGTAGCCATCTAGACGACCGCAAGCTACATAAGCCAGGTCAATCGAGGCAGAACCACCGCGACGAACGCCTTGGGTCAGATGGGTGAAATGGCAGAACTCAGCGTAGTTATTATCTACCGTCTCGCGGCGGTCATAGGCAAAGCCTGTGACGAGCAGGCTGCGCTCAAGTTGACGGGTTTGAGAAACCTGAATTGGACGACGGTTGCAGCTTGCTCCCAAGCCTGTTGCTGCCCGAAATAGCTCGTTGTGGAAGGGGTCAAAGATCACACCAACCAGAGGCTCTCCCTGAAATAGCAGTCCTACAGATACAGCGCTGAAGGGATACTGGTGGGCAAAATTAGTAGTGCCATCTAGAGGGTCGATAGCCCACAGGAAAGGACTTTCAGCATTGCCAAGGCTACCTGATTCCTCAGCCAAAATTTGATGGTCGGGTACATGTCGCTCAAGCACCCGCAGTACCTCAACTTCTGCCGCCTTATCTGCCTCGGTGACAATATTGTCAGGTTTACCTTTGTCCTCGATTTCACGTAGCTCTCCCCAATAGGACTGAAGGACCGCACCTGCGCTCAACGCTGCTTCAGTTGCGATATCCAGTAGCACTTGGAGCTGATCGCCCTGTGGTGCAAGGGGGGAGGAGTCGGCTTTGATAGAGCCCATTTGTAACGGCGTTTGTAACAAACGTACTCAGTTTACGTGGCTAAGGGACGGAGGCAACGTGTTGGCGCAGTGCCTCGATAATTTGTAAGTTCGCCTTCGGAAAGGGGTATTGATCTAGGTCTGCCAAGCTGACCCAGTGAATTTCTTCGCATTCGAGCGGTTGAGGCTCCCCGCCCAAATAGCGACAGTGGTGGACCATCAGGCTAACGGAAAAGTGGGTGTAGGCATGCTCCACTGTGATCAGGTGGTCGCCTACAGCAATGTCTATAGCTAGTTCTTCTTGGATCTCACGGTGGATGCATTCTTGCACCGTCTCTCCGAGTTCCAACTTGCCACCTGGAAATTCCCAGAGTCCCCCTAGAAGACCCTCAGCGCGGCGTTTGTCAATCAAAATCTGGTCACCTTTCCAGATCACGGCAACGCCGATGCGCTTGTGAGGACGTTCAGGTTTGGCTTCGCTCATTGGGATCTCCTGTTGCACTCCAGCATTGTACGCAGCACAGTAACGTCTCCAAGGGCAAAGTAGACAGGCTGGAGCGCGAGGCGTGCAGATCGTGGCGCCCAGGTCCATCACAGCCTGATTGAAGTCGCGGGCTCGTTCAGGATCTAGCAGGCTCTCAGACAAGGTCCAAAGCTGGTTCAAGGCCTTACTAGGGGGCACTTCTAGTGCCAACAGGCGAGCTAGAACCCGTTTGACGTTGCCATCCAAGATAGCGACGGGTAGGTTAAAGGCTGCACTTAGAACACCCCCTGCCGTAGTGCGACCGATACCGGGGAGTGCGACTGCGTCGGCAAGCGTTTTGGGGAACTCACCACCTTGTGCAACCAGCACTCGGGCACAACGGTGGAGATTTCGAGCCCGAGCATAGTAACCTAGCCCCTGCCAGAGCTTGAGCACGGTTTGAAGATCGGCGGTAGCCAGATCTTGCACAGTGGGCAAGGCTTGGAGCCAGCGCTCGTAGTAGGGAATTACAGTCTTAACTTGAGTTTGCTGGAGCATGATTTCGGAGATCCAGATCGCATAAGGATCTCGGGTGCGTCGCCAGGGCAAATCCCGACCCTGCTCGGCATACCAAAGTAAGAGGCTGGTTCGCAGCTCGTTGAGATGATTTCGGAGAAAGTCTAAATGGTTCAAAGCAGAGGGAAGGTTGGCGCAAGCAGGCGCCAGACGGGAAACCTTTCGATGATGATCAGGTCTCTGTGTAAGGGGGCTCTGACTTGCATGGGCAGTCATTGCTTCAGACACGGGGGCATTCACTCAAGCCAGTCGCTAGTCGCTAGACTTTGAGCAGGTAGCCCCCTGGAGCGCTGCTCAAAATTGTATCTACCTACGCCCTATCGTGAGCGCTTACCCCAACCATGTCTACTTTGTATCCGGGTGGTTCGCTTGTCAGCTTCAGTCAAGGTGCTTATGGCAGTCTGACGCTTAACGAGAAGATCAGCCAGCTTCCTAGTACAGAGTTTGCTGGAATCTTGGACCAGATGACCCGCGAACTGGAACATTTTCAACGGGCAATTGAATTCATCGGCCATGAAGAACTTGATAATTTATTAGGGCAGATCTTAGAAGCATTCACGCTCAAAATCGGCAAAATTCTCAAGGCTGAGCGAGTCACAATTTTTCTAGTAGATCGAGAGCGGGGCGAACTAACTTCTAAAGTTGCTGAGGGCACCACTGATGGCATTCGAATTCCTTACAATGCTGGGATCGCTGGTTATGTAGCTTGTACAGGAGATTGTCTAAACATTACCGATCCCTATAGTGATCCCCGATTTAATCGCGAGATTGACGATAAACATAATTTTAAGACGCGCAGTATTTTATGCATGCCCATCTTCAGCAAATCGGATCCAGATGTGCTGAACGTGCCGGGGGAAGCCAATCAGCCTGATTCTCATCCGGTGCCGGGTTTAGTAGCTGTTGCTCAGCTGATCAATAAAATTGGTGATGATTATTTCGTTCAAGAAGATGAAGAAGAGTTCAGTTCTTTTGCCCACAAAATTGGGGTCATTCTAGAGAGCTGTCAGGCGTTTTATATGGCTGCGCGAGCACAGCGCGGCTTCCAAGCCTTGATGCAGGCAACCCTGTCCCTTTCGCAGCAGGGATTGGACCTGAATAAAACCTTGGACACGGTGATTGAAGAAGCCCGCAAGCTAATGAAAGCCGATCGGGGGACACTGTTTTTGCTTGATGAAGAGCATCAGCAACTATGGGCACCCAGAGCGCGCGACCAAGCTGGTAATCTGTTTGAAATCCGCATTCCTCACAATGCGGGAATTGCAGGTCATGTGGCATCTACCGGTGAAACTCTCAACATTGCTGATGCCTATGCCGATAGCCGTTTTGATCCCTCTACTGATAATCGCTCGGGCTACCACACGCGCAATATCTTATGTATGCCAGTCTTTAGCTCTACTGCTCAAACTAAGAATGGCAGAAAAAAAGTTGTTGCTGTAACTCAATTACTCAATAAAGAGAACGGTCCCTTTACCAATGCGGATGAAGAATTACTGTCCACGTTTAGTATTCAGGCTGGAGTGGCTCTAGAGAACGCTCAACTATTTGAGACTATTAAGCAAGAGAAGCAGTACCAACTCGATATCCTGGGCAGCCTTTCTGATGCAGTGATCTCGACCGACAAGCAGGGTTATATCGAAACGGTTAATCCCAGTGCTTCAGAGTTGCTGGGCTTAAAGAATGAGACCACAATCGGTCTATCGATCGCTGAAGTGATTGAGTTACGAACCAATGATGGTCAAGTCAGCACCATCCTCGATACCTGGTTTGCAGCCGATCCCGACACCCGGATCCGTCAATATCACCCTGAGCAAACCTTAGGCACCCGTAGTGTCCACGTTACGCTTAGCCCATTGAAAACGACTCAAGGTCGCGTGCGCGGTGGCCTAGTCGTAATGGAGGACTTCAGCCAGGAGAAGCGGATGAAAACGGCTCTGGTACGCTACGTGAGCCAGAGTGTAGCCGATCAACTCCTCAAGCAAGGCGCAGATGCCCTGATGAAAGGGGAGCGGCGCACCGTGACCGTTCTGTTCTCGGATATTCGGGATTACACTCGGCTGACCGAGACGATGGGACCAGACGAAGTGGTTTCAATGCTGAACGCCTACTTCGATCGCATGGTTGATGCCGTGATGTTGGAAGAGGGAACGCTCGACAAGTTCATCGGCGATGCAGTGATGGCAGTGTTTGGAGCGCCTCTGGCAATGGCAGACCATGCTTGCAGAGCCGTTAAGGCTGCACTGCGCATGCGAGCGCATCTTCGAGAGTTTAACCAGGAACGGGTTCAAGCTGGTAAATGCCCAATTCGAATCGGCATTGGCTTGAGTTCCGGTGAGGTGGTTTCTGGTGACATTGGCTCTCAGAAGCGAACTCAATACACAGCGATTGGGGACGGAGTCAACCTCAGCTCTCGCTTAGAAAGTGCCAGCAAAAACTATGGCTGTGACATTGTCTTGAGTGAGTACACTTACCAAGACTGCAAAGACATTGTTCAGGTTCGCGAATTAGACCGGTTAGTTGTGAAGGGCAAAACCCAAGCCGTTACCATCTACGAATTGCTTGGCGCTCCTGGAGAACCCTTAAGCAAACCCGCTGTCTTTTTAGATGCCTATTTTGATGCCCGCCAGCTCTATCTTCGGCGACAGTTTGATCAAGCCATTCAGGCCTTTGAACAGGCCCAACCACTCTGTCCAGAAGACAAAACAGTAAAGCTTTATCTAGACCGTTGCCAATATTTCCTAGCCAATCCGCCCAGTGAAGATTGGCAGGGCGAATGGATTATGACTGGCAAGTAAGATCCCCCAGTTCAACCGGTCTAGCTCAAGCTGACCTAGTTTTTATCTGCTCTAGTTTTTATCTCAAAGTTCTTGAATTCAAGACTTAGGTCCAAGGCACCTGGATGGTCGTTGCCTTAGCTAACTTCTTCGCGCCCTAGTGCACAGTGAGTAATCCCCACAACTCCTGCAGGGTCAAAACAGGCGCAACTGAGTTGGTCTGCACTTAGATACTTTTAAGACACTTCCGCTAGCAATCATGAATTGGTTTGGACTCAACATCATCAATATCAGGAGGTGCCCGAACTCGTCACTTGTCCTACCTAATAGAGCACAGCCTATCCTGTCATTAAGATTGCTTCTCAAAAAACCAAGAACCATACTGACAGCGAGGCGATTAAATGTTTGAGAATATTCTCTTGTAATCACATGCGAACTCAATGGGAAAGTCTGCTCCAGAATCTGGGGCAATGGCAGGGCTCTTTTATGCGTCTCTCGGCGCAGGCAGAACTTCTGGAGGACATCCCCAGCCTGGTTAGCCTAGAGGGCTTAAATGACAACAACACCATCCGGCAAACAGTGCGGCGATTCTTACCTGATGCGGCGGGCAAACTAGAGCCACAAGATAAAGTTTTTGAATACAGCTCACTCAATCGGGCCACACTGTTCTTCGAAAATGGCGCCTTTTCTCAAGGATCAATTCAGTTAGCTCCTTTTGCCGAGTTCGGAGCAGAGTTTGGCTTCATTGAGGGTGAGCGTCGCCTGCGTCTGGTCCAACTGTTTAACCCAGACGGTGAGCTTCAAGGCTTCACCCTGATTCGAGAAAAACAGCTGGATACTAATGTCTCAGAACGTCCTGCCCTAAGGGTCGAAGACCTGCTAGGGGAATGGCATGGAGAAGCTGTTAGCTTGTACCCCGATTTACGCTCACCAGAGACCTATCCGACCAAGTTGCGACTCGAACGGGAGGGTGATCAGCTGAGCCAGCAGTTGACTTATCCAGGTGGGGAAATCAATTCCACCGCCAGAATCGAGGGCAATATACTGCGCTTTGAGCAGGGCTCCCAGCCCATCCAGGTGTTATTGCTGCCAGATGGGGCTTCGTCCACCACTCCTTTGCGCGTAAAAGTAGGACAACCGCTGTTTTTAGAGGCTGGTTGGCTGCGCCAATACAATATTCGCCAGCGCATGGTACGCAGCTATGACACCAGAGGTGGCTGGACGAGCCTGACCCTGGTAACTGAGCACAGACGGAACTAGAACAGAGTCAACTCTGGCTGCTAGCTGTTAGCCCTTGGCTGGCTGTTGACCGACGCCAAATGTTTCATCGCCTCTTCGCGGATGCGATTGAGGATGTTGTAAAAGCCATTGGCGCGGGACGCGGATAGGCTTTGGACAATGCCAGACTCTTTGAAGGGTTCGGGTGGCACGCTCAGCACCTCTTCCGGGGATAGGCCATTGAAGCCCTCTACCAGAATCGCCACCACACCACGGGTCGTCAGGGCATCGGCAGCAGCTAAATAGTGCATCTTGCCGTCTTGCAGCTCAGAGGTGATGAACACATTAGAGACGCAGCCCGGAACCTTCGTCTCATCCGTCTTCAATTCAGCAGGCATCGGCGCAAGACGCTTGCAGTAGTAGATGATGGCCTCGGTACGAGTCCTGTCATCCGGGAGCCGCTTGAAGCGGTCTAGAACTTTCTCAAGAAATGGAGGAAGCATGGGCAACAGCCAGGCGGCTCTCAGTAAGCGGCTCGAATTATGTCTGAGTCGTTACAAATATCCTAACAGCAGAGCACTGTGGTGAACCTGATTCGAGATGTAGATGCTCACTTTAATGCCCAGCTCGTTCCAAATCCCAATCTGAATATTAGCCAACCGCAAGCAGAGCTTTGTAAATTCTTTGTTATAGAATTTTGAGCGTAAAAGCTATCGTAAGTTCGGCAGCCCCACGGGATTTCCAAGGGGGCCTGTCCAAAGCGATGGATAGTGATCATCGAGAGGAAGACCATTGACCTACGAACTCCCCCCTCTACCCTACGATTACAAGGCTCTAGAGCCCTATATCTCGTCAGGCACGCTCGAGTTTCACCACGACAAGCACCACGCTGCTTATGTGACTAACTACAACAAGTTGGTTCAGGACGCGGGCCTGGCTGAGCACCCGATTGAAGAAGTGATTAAGGTATCCTTCAAAGATCCATCGAAGGCTGGCATTTTCAACAATGGTGCTCAAGCCTGGAACCACACGTTCTACTGGAGCTCTATGAAGCCCGGTGGGGGTGGCACACCAACCGGTCCCCTAGCTGACAAAATCAACGCTGACTTTGGCAGCTTCGATAAGTTCAAGGAAGAATTCAAAGCCGCTGGTGCTACTCAGTTTGGCAGTGGCTGGGCTTGGTTGGTGTTGGATAACGGCACACTCAAAGTCACGAAGACCCTAAACGCTGAGAACCCAATTGCTCAGGGTCAAACACCCCTGTTGACTATGGATGTTTGGGAGCACGCCTACTACCTCGATTACCAGAACAAGCGACCCGACTACATCGCGACCTTCCTGGATAACCTGATCAACTGGGAGTTTGCCACTGCCAACTTTACAGCTGCCTAGCCTAACTAAGCTGGAGCGCTAGGTTAAAGCGAAAAAGCAGGGCGTGAAAGGTATTTCACGCCCTGCTTTTTCAAGCAATAAAGATTAGCAAAGAAATGCAACTAATCTGAATCCGACTAGCTGAATCAGAATTCTCTAGCCAGTAGCGCGGACAAGTAAATTAGCCCTACCTACCGACTCTCTGGAGCTTTTAGGCTGGTTCAAGACAGGACAGTCCTAAGTGGAAGGACGACTGCTACAGGCTATTTGCTTTCGCGGCTAGCTGTCTGAACGTAGAGAATAATCAGAAAGGCGGTAGGCACCAATAGAGCTAGTGCGGTGCCGATCAGCCCCAAAACATTGGTTTCCATCAAAGACCTCCCCTGCGCTGCTATGTCTGGAATTGAATACCCAACAGGATACCTTATCGAGGTTTGGTCTTCACAGCGACATCCCCATTGACCAGTGCTTGGCAAGCCAATCGATAAGTTGCGGGCTTTTTCTTGAGCTTTTGGTCTTCAAAGGGGGTTCGCTCTGACAAATTCTCGGCGCCGGACTCAATTTCAACTAAGCAGGTGCCACACTGACCACTACCACCACAATTAAGCAGTTTCGCCATCGTTTTGTAGATATCAATGCCGTTCTCGATGGCTTTGATGCGCAGATTGGCGCCCTCCGCAGCAATAACTTCCTTGTCCTCGTTGATAAACCGGATACAGGCCACAGTTAATCTCCCAATCAATCCCTGCGTCTCTTTCAGCTTAGCCGTCTAGCTCACAAAAAGTTAAATTTTGTAACTGACTTTTGGGCTTGGGGATCACTGCTTAGAAAACGCTTGCAAAGGATGCACTGGCTGGTTACACTTCTTTATACGTTTTCATTTTTCCAAAGGCAGTCTTAAGGATGCCATTGCCTTGGGTCCAAGCTGCTGGTACTTAGGTAGAAAAGTTAGTGAGGCAGCTGCCAGAGCGGCAGGCTCACCAGAAAACTAGAAAGAATCAAATGAACGCGATCTCAAGCGCTCGACTCTAGGAGGACTGTAATTCATGGGATTACCCTGGTACCGGGTACATACCGTCGTCCTGAACGACCCCGGACGGTTAATTGCGGTGCACCTGATGCACACCGCACTGGTGGCAGGCTGGGCTGGCTCGATGGCCCTATACGAGACTGCCATTTTCGACCCTTCTGATGCAATTCTGAACCCCATGTGGCGTCAGGGCATGTTCGTACTGCCCTTCATGGCCCGTCTGGGGGTTACTGACTCCTGGGGCGGCTGGTCTGTACTCGGGGGCAACGCAAACTACAGCGGTTTCTGGACCCTTGAAGGGGTGGCTGCTGCTCACATTGTTCTATCTGGGCTGCTGTTCTTAGCGGCCTGCTGGCATTGGGTGAACTGGGATCTAGAGCTTTTCCGCGACCCTCGCACAGGTGAGCCGGCGCTGGATCTGCCCAAGATGTTCGGCATCCATTTGTTCCTGTCTGGTCTTCTATGCTTCGGTTTTGGTGCTTTCCACCTAACGGGTCTTTTTGGTCCGGGGATGTGGGTGTCTGACCCCTATGGTTTGACAGGGCATGTACAACCAGTGGCACCCGAGTGGGGACCTGATGGCTTCAACCCCTTCAACCCTGGCGGCATTGTGGCTCACCACATTGCTGCTGGTATTGTCGGGATTTTGGCTGGCTTGTTCCACCTGACCGTGCGTCCGCCCCAGCGTCTGTATAAGGCACTGCGGATGGGCAACATCGAAACGGTGCTTTCTAGCAGCATTGCAGCCGTGTTCTTTGCTGCTTTCGTGGTCGCTGGCACCATGTGGTATGGCAGCGCTGCTACCCCAATCGAACTGTTTGGCCCTACCCGCTACCAGTGGGACGGGGGTTATTTCAAACAAGAAATCACCCGTCGCGTCAGCGCTGAGGTCGCTGCTGGTTCTAGTCTGGATCAAGCTTGGAATAGCATTCCTGAGAAGCTTGCCTTCTACGACTACATCGGTAACAACCCATCCAAGGGCGGTCTGTTCCGTGCTGGCCCCATGAACAAGGGTGACGGTATTGCTCAAGGCTGGGTTGGTCACCCTGTGTTTCAAGATAAGGAAGGCCGCGAGCTAGAAGTTCGTCGTTTACCCAACTTCTTCGAAACCTTCCCGGTGATCCTCACCGACAAAGATGGTGTTGTTCGGGCTGACATTCCTTTCCGTCGCGCTGAATCTAAGTACAGCTTCGAGCAAGCTGGCGTCACTGTTAGCTTCTACGGAGGTGAACTGGGTGGTCAAACCTTGAGCGACCCATTCGCTGTCAAGAAGTATGCTCGCCGAGCTCAGCTGGGCGAACCCTTTGAGTTCGACCGTGAAACGCTCAACTCTGACGGTGTATTCCGGACTAGCACCCGGGGTTGGTTCACCTACGGTCACGCCGTATTCGCACTGCTGTTCTTCTTTGGCCACATCTGGCATGGCTCTCGGACTCTGTTCCGCGATGTGTTTGCTGGTATTGATCCAGAGCTGGACGAAGAGCAAGTTGAATTTGGCTTCTTCCAAAAGGTTGGTGACCGCACCACCCGTAAGGAAGCTGAGGTCTAGTTGCCAATGTAGGGGCGCTTTCCTTGGATTAGTTGCCCCTGCCTAGGGTCCAGTCAAGAGGGTCAGGCTTAATCACATCTTTCTGGTAAAGTCTGCTCCTCTTGCTGATACCTTGATGAATAAGCAGACTCGATTGGTAATTTCTCAATGGAAGCGATCACTTACGTTCTGATTTTGGCTGGTGTGATTGGCCTACTATTCTTCGCGATTTTCTTTCGCGAACCGCCGCGCATTAACAAGAAGTAGCTCACCGTTTTAACGTGCAATTTGAGCATGTAAAAGGGCCGCCCCTAGTTCTAGGATGCGGCCTTTGCTATTTTCATTTTTTTACCTTCCCTATCAGTCTTCATGCTTTTCGTAGGGGTCTTCTAAAGCTTTGGAAGGGGGACCAAATGCGGTGTAAATGGAAAAGCCAGTAATGCCAAGAACGAGGGTACCAATGCTGATGATAAGAACTGTTGCGGGTTCCATTTGAGCTGCAAATTATGAGTTTTCTTCTTCTATAATATTACGAACGATTAATACTTCTGTCCAGAATTTAGACACAGGTGAACTATGTCGCAACGTACGTGGCTGGGTGACGTTCTAAGGCCCTTAAATTCCGAGTATGGCAAAGTCGCTCCTGGCTGGGGTACCACTCTCCTGATGGGAGTGTCTATGGCGCTGTTTTTGGTCTTTTTGCTGATTATTCTGCAAATCTACAACTCCTCTCTGCTACTAGAAGGAGTAAAAGTTGACTGGCGTAGCCTAGGCGGTAGCTGAGCTATTTCTGCTGCCGAAGAGGCTAAAGTGTTAGGCCTAGAGAGCCTGATCTAGGCGTTAGACACCTAGGTCAGGCTCTTACTGACTTGAGCCTATACTTAAGGGGAACCGTGATGAGAGCGATCACATGAACGTATTTGGCATTGGCTTACCAGAAATGGCCCTGATTATGGTAGTAGCTCTGCTTATTTTTGGGCCAAAAAAGCTGCCAGAAATTGGCCGTAGTCTAGGCAAGGCAATCCGAGGCTTCCAGGACGCTTCCAAAGAATTTGAGAACGAATTCAAGCGAGAAGCGGCTCAACTGGAAAGCCAAGAAGTTGAACAACCAGTTGCTGCCGTTGAACCTTCTCAAGCCGCTAAAGTTGATCCAGTTGCAGTGGTTACAGAAAACACAAGTGCAGCAGAGCTGACCTCGGCTGAGCCCAGCCAGAACGGCACCGGCATCAACGAGACGGTTGCCAGCTAAGCTTTGGTTGTGAGTGAGTTAGTTCAACCTGCATTGCTTGTTGGTCTTGGCAACCCTGGTGCCAAATACGAGCGAACCCGCCACAATATCGGGTTTGAAGCAATCGATTATTTAGCGAGAAATTGGCGAATTCCTCTGAGCGAGAACAAACGCTTCCAAGGAATTTTTGGGGAGGGGCAAGTGGGCTCTCATCGAGTTCGGCTCCTGAAGCCCTTTACCTATATGAACCTGTCAGGACAGTCGGTTCGGGCTGTTGTTGACTGGTACAAGCTCGAGCCTGCTTCTGTCCTAGTGTTTTACGATGACCTAGATTTACCGGTGGGCCGGATTCGGCTACGTTCTTCAGGTTCAGCGGGCGGACATAACGGCGTGAAGTCGCTAATTGGTCATTTGGGAACTCAGGAGTTTCCACGGCTGCGCTATGGCATTGGTCGACCTGCGCCAGGGGAGCAGCGTGACACTGTAAATTATGTTCTGGGCACCTTCCGGCCAGAAGAGCGCGAGTTACTCTCTGAGGTGATGGTGATGAGCCGAGACGCTGTAGAACTAATCTTTCGGTCGGGGTTCGAGAAGGCAATGAGCCTTTACAATGGACGCTCAGCACTCAAGCTCTGACCCGTGCCTCGTTTGCCTCGGACTATTGCCCACGTTCGCATTACTTATCTGAGTTGGCAACAAGGCCATATTGAGGGCGACGTCGTTGCCAATGAGCTAGAGTGGCAATTTCAATGGCGCTTCCGCCAAGGCAAATTGGTAGTCGAGCCCTCGCTCGGTCGTGCCTTGATTCAAGAGCCCCTGAACCGCTTTCTTGAAGAAAGTGATTACCGCCTAGAGCCAGGTAGCGACTACTCGTTCGTTATTCGAGCTGAAATTTAGCGCTAAGGATTTAGCACTCCAAAATCTAAAACTTAGCCCTGCGCCCCGTTACTCGTTAAGCGCTCTAAATAGCGCTCAATTAGGATGAGAGCCACAATGTCATCCACAGGCCGTGGAGCCACCCGCACCCCCTTAGGTAAAAAGCGATATAACCCGCGAGGTGGGTACATCTGCCAATAGCGCTCGCGTGCCTCTAAGCTGCTGTAGCGCTCATCCACAGTGATCATGCGTAAATCAGGAAAAGCTGCTTCCAAGCGCTGTCGCCAATCGCGACCAGTGGTTTGATCGCCCAGCACTAACAACGACACCGGAAATCGCTCTCGTAACTTCTGGATTTCAGGGACAGCACCGGTGGAGGGCACAACCTGATGGTACTGAACGCTGCGGTCGAGACCCATCACCGCAAGACCACACTTATCGCGACCTGGATCAAAGCCTAGAATCACTGTCCCATCACCCTACTCCGAACCAATTCTGAGTAAAACCTCGTTATCACGAGTCACTACCAGTTCCAGGGCTAAAGGACCTGCTGTGTAAGTACTGCGGCTGGTCACGGCTAGAATATCTACCCGCCCTGTATATTGTTGCAGTTCCTGAATAAGTTCGATCACAGATGCTTGTGAGAATTCCCCGACTTTACCCGTGAGCGGATCAGCTAAAACGCCAGCTTGTCGGGCCCGAAAATTGGACGCAGTGAACAGGAAATCTAGTCGCTCCAGGAGAACTTTCTGGTCCCGAGTTTGCGATAGATCAACGCTAATTGCGGCTACTACCTCACCCGCTGGAAAGACAACGCGGTTCGGATCCAGATCGGCATAGACCCGCACACTGGTTTCGCCAACTAGGTAATTGGCGGCTGACTGAATCCTAATCACATAATTGCCACCATCGGTAATGCGATTCATCAGCTGGGTGACTTCAGGTTCGGTGATTTGAATGGCCAAATAACTGTCATTCTGAACATCGCGCTCTGGTATCCCCGCGATCAACTGCTGTACTTCCCGGTTAGCCTGCCGCAGGATTTGATCTATGGCCTGCCGAGCGTCTGCCTGGTTAGAAACTTGATTCACGACGCCAGTCGCTAACACTTGGCCCGCTTGGAGACCGACTGGCCCCTGGCGCAGGACTTGAGCACTCCGGCGAATTTGCTCTTGGCTAATGCGCAAAGAGCGAATTTCTAGCTCTAGTTGAGAGCGCTGGTCCTCCAAAGCACTCAGGCGATCCTGGGCTTGGCTCACAGAGGTTTCCAGTTGCACCCTCAGTTGAGTGCGTTCTTGAGACAAACGTTGGCGTTCGGCTATGAGCTGAGTGATGGTCTGGCGCAGGGCAACTTCCTGCTTCGACACGGTTGACAGCTGTTCATTCACTTGACGGTAGCGTCGCTGCAACTCAGCCAAACCCTGCTCTGCAGTTTTAAGCTGGGTGGCTGTCTTCTGCTGACGCTGCAACGATTGGGCAAGGGACTGGTTCGTTTGGTTCAGCCGCCTCTGCGCTTTGGACTGTCGATCCTGTGCCACTTTCAGCGCTGACTCAGCTTGCTGCCGCTCGGTTCTAGCATTTCGCAGCTGCTCCTGAATTTGGCCGAGTTGGAACAAGCCTGTGCGCAACTGGCGATCGGTCAAGAACAGCAGTAGCAGGGTCGAGCCGGAGATCAGAACGCCTGTAATAATCGTGATCAGAACCGCAGTCTTTTTTGGGCGTAGGTTGAAAAGACTGAGGCGGGCTTTGCCAACTCGGGTACCAATACGGTCGCCCAGTGTAGCGATAACACCGCCCAAGATCAGGACCACCAGGACCAGGATATAGCCGGTCATATGTTTGGGATGGCCTCGGCAGTGCGAATCGTTGGGAACGGCTCTAAGGTGTGATCTGTAAATCTATGCACGCAATCTTAGCACCGCCCTTGTTTGCTCCCGACACCTGTCGTCTGCTCCTGCTAGCTAAAGCGCCTGCGCCAGGACGGGTCAAGACTCGCCTCTGTCCGCCCCTCTCTTTTGAGCAGGCGGCTCGCTTAGCTGAGGCGTTTCTACTCGATACCTTAGCCTTGCTTCGTCAAGCTCGGTTTCAATCACGTTATTTAGCCTACAGCGGCGATTGTGACTGGTTTAGCCAAGTTGCTCCAGACTTCCAGAGCTTTGCCCAAACGGAAGGCGATTTGGGGACTCGTTTGCAACAGGCCTTCCAGCAAGTGGCCGTGCCTGGGTCATCTGTGATCTGCATTGGTAGCGATAGTCCGCACCTACCTGTTTCGATCCTGGAGCAGGCGGAGCAGGCACTAGAGGCAGTAGATGTGGTCCTGGGACCTGCTCAAGATGGCGGCTACTATCTAGTCGGTGCGCGTCAGGCATTTCCGATCTTTGTGGGCATGCCGATGAGCACCCCCCAATTACTACAGGTAACCCTACAGCGTTTACAAGCACTGGGGCTGAGCTGGAGATTGCTCCCGCAGCACTCGGACCTTGACACCTGGTCCGATGTGCAGCAACAACGCCAGCAACTGCCACCCAGTTCTAGCCGCGTGCTGCAACAACTGGAGCAGGAACTGAGGTCGCCTCAGCCTTGAAACCAGCGTAGGTTGGCTGTTGCAAGCGTGAGGGACAAACGTACTCATCATGAACTGCATCTAGCAGCAACTCTAGAGCTGCATAGTCCATGGCTGTAGCCGTTTCTGAAGCCAGAACCTGATTGATCTGCTCCTCAAGCTCAAAGGTTAGCAACCCGGTTGTCAGGGCAACATGCACCAGCTCAAATAGCGACGTAGAACTGAGGCCCTCGGAAGGTTGAAACATGGCAAACAAAGGTTTTGACCCCAAGAACTCAGGACAGAGTGGGTATCCCAATCATGCTGTCCGCTCCCCTGGATCCCCCTCATGCAGATGGATGATTTCGCCATCTTCGCCATCTGTATGAGGCTGCACCACTAGCATTTCCCCAACCCAGTTTTTGTTTCAGCGCTGTTGCTAAAAGACAACCCTAAGAAACCCCGATAGTGACCAACCACTGACCGACGTAACGGAATAGGGGATTTGCTTCTGTACCTAATAGACGCGCTTGCAAGCGATAGATACTGGGGCGCGATGGGTTAGTTAACCCCACAACTCGAAGCTCCAGAGGCACACCGGCGGCAACAGGATCCTTGAAGGTAAAACGCAAGCTGCCTGACTCTGCGTCATTAGTTGCCTCCTGGAGCGGAATTTCCTGACGGCTGCGACGGTTGTAAACGCGCACTAATTCTGGCCGCAGCAGGCCAATGTAAGCATCAGGATAGTTAACCTGCAATTCGGTGCTAGCAACATCTTGGGCTGGCATGAATAGGCGCAAGGTAACTGAGCGGGCATTAGGGCGCTCGTTGATCAAGTCGTAGTCCAGGGTAGTATCACGACTAGGACCAAACAGCACCCATCCCTCAGCTTGAGCACTTTGGCTGGGTAGCAGGGTTTCTAGACCTGTACCAAGACCGACAAAGCTAGTTGTGAGGGCTAATAGCGTTAAGAGTTTACGGGTCGAGGTGTGCATATTAATCCAGGAAGTCCAGACAACGGAAGATAAAGACAAACCTGACTGCTTGGACGTTGGGCTGAAGACAAGGGTTCCGAGCTGGGTTGCCGTACCCAATATCTTACGATGGGGAACTGGCGATAAGGAATTGGTGATGAGGAACTGGCTTGAACAGGTCGGTTAGCGCTAGGGAAGTCTGGAAGAAGTCAATGAGACCCATTTTTTGAGATTCTATGGACACTCAAGCTTCCATTCGTCAAATCGCTCTAAGCCAGCTTGCCAATCAATTTCAGCAGCAGGGCCACGCCCCAGAAGCCGCTCAGCAAATGGCAACCTTGGTCATTTTGCGAGCTGACTTTGATCTAATGAGCGCTCAGCTCAGCCGTCTGCTTGCTTGGTTAGAAGTCAACCATCCGGCTCTCCACCAAGAAGCCCTTGACTTGGCCGAAGCGACCCGTAAGGAATTTGAGCAACGGGTACAACTGGGCTAATTAATCCCCAACGATTGCGACCCCCTGCTCTCCCGAGATCGCGATAATTGTCTGGACACTTGCAGGGGAAGTCCAGGCAATGAGTACATCAGGCAAGCTACAGGTCGGGCTGTTGTTTGGCGGTCAGTCCGGCGAGCATGAAGTTTCTATTCGCTCAGCTCAAGCGATTGCCCGAGGCTTGGCTGGTAATGCGGAAAAGTACCAGCTTTGCCCGTTCTACATCCAAAAAAACGGTCACTGGAGCGAACCTGAGCTGTCGGCGCAAGTGTTAGCAACTGGCCAACCGGTAGCCAACGAAACTAGACGCACTAGCTTTCAATTTCCAGCTAGCGCTGCTGCTGTAGATGTTTGGTTCCCAATCTTGCACGGACCAAATGGTGAGGATGGCACCATTCAGGGGCTGTTGCGGTTGATGGGCAAACCTTTCGTCGGTGCTGGCGTGCTTGCTTCGGCAGCAGGCATGGACAAAATTGCGATGAAAACTCTATTTGCGGCGGCTGAGCTACCACAAGTTCGCTACCTTGCGCTCACGCGTGGCCAATGGCAATCGCAGACAGACCATTGGCTAGCCCGTGTTGAAACAGAACTGGCCTATCCCTGCTTTGTCAAACCGGCCAATTTGGGCTCCTCTGTGGGCATTGCTAAAGTCCGTAACCGGGCTCAGCTCCAGAGCGCTTTGGACAGTGCCGCTAGCTACGACCGTCGCTTGATTGTGGAAGCGGGAGTGACGGCCCGCGAGATCGAATGTGCGGTGCTGGGTAATGAGCAGGCGCAGGCTTCGGTTCTGGGCGAGATCACCTACCGCAGCGATTTCTACGACTACGAAACTAAGTACACCGAAGGGCTAGCGGACTTGATTATCCCAGCGGCAGTACCTGAGGACTTAAGCCAACGTCTGCGCAAGCTGGCTGTTCAGGCCTTTGAGGCGGTTGATGGCGCAGGGCTGGCCCGAGTAGATTTTTTTTATGTTGAAGCGACCGGAGAGGTGTTCATCAATGAAATCAACACCATGCCTGGCTTCACGAGCACCAGTATGTACCCACAGCTGTGGGAGGCCACAGGCTTAAGCTTTACTGCCTTGGTCGACCGACTGGTTCAGCTAGCTCTGGCTGGGGACTAGACAAAGCGAAGTCCTTGCACCGAGGGGGTTTCAGGACCAGTGGTCCTGCCCCGAGAGATGGGGTGGGCGTGTTAGAATGAAGCTCCAGTTCCAGTGCTCATCTGATGCTTGAGACCGTTGGGTACCCAGAGAGGCTGAGTAAAAATTGGGCTTCCCGCTCCCGGCTCTTGAGCGTTGGCTCTTAGAGCTTTTCTGGAGAGCGATGAGCAAGTTCACTCAGCGAGATTGACAATCTCTCCCCGTTTCGGATCCAACCTTCGGATTCTGTAAGGCGTTCAGCGCAGTTCTACCCCATGACATTTTCACAAGAACGGATTATCCCGACCGATCTGCGCAACGAAATGTCGCAGTCCTACCTGGAATACGCGATGAGCGTGATCGTGGGACGGGCATTGCCTGATGCCCGCGACGGTCTCAAGCCAGTGCATCGCCGCATCCTCTACGCTATGCACGAGCTGGGTTTATCGCCAGATCGTCCGTTCCGCAAATGCGCCCGTGTGGTGGGCGATGTAATCGGTAAGTACCATCCTCACGGTGACAGCGCTGTTTACGAAGCTCTGGTCCGCATGGCCCAGGACTTCTCGATGCGTGAGCGGCTAGTGGATGGCCATGGCAACTTTGGTTCCATCGACAATGACCCACCAGCAGCGATGCGGTATACCGAGTGCCGACTCACCCGTTTGGCCCAAGACTCGCTGCTGACCGATATTGAGTCTGAAACCGTAGACTTTGGTGATAACTACGACGGTTCACAGCAAGAACCGTTGGTATTGCCCTCGCGCCTGCCGCAATTGCTGCTGAATGGCAGTGCCGGTATCGCCGTTGGCATGGCCACTAATATTCCGCCGCACAATCCAGGCGAACTGATCGATGGGCTGAGTGCGCTGATCCAGAATCCGGATCTGAGCGATCTGGAACTGATGCAGTATATTCCTGGCCCAGACTTTCCCACGGGTGGTCTGATTCTCGGCACTGACGGAATCCGGGAAGCCTACACGACAGGGCGAGGCAGCATCACCATGCGCGGGGTTGCTTCGATTGAAACCCTGGAACAGCGGGGACGCCCCGATCGCGAAGCCATCATCATCACTGAGTTGCCCTATCAGACCAACAAGGCAGCTCTGATCGAGAAGATGGCTGAACTGGTCAACGACAAGCGCTTAGAGGGGATTGCCAACCTGCGCGATGAGTCTGATCGCGATGGCATGCGCATCGTAATTGAGCTGAAGCGCGAGGCTTATCCCCGGGTTGTCCTCAACAACCTCTATAAACTCACGCCCCTGCAAGCTAACTTTGGGGTTAATTTGCTGGCTCTGGTCAATGGAGAGCCGCAACTGCTGACACTCCGCAACGCGCTGGCAGTGTTCTTAGAGTTCCGCGAAGAGGTGATCACCCGTCGCACTCGCTACGAGTTGCGCAAGGCGGAAGAACGCGATCATCTACTGCAAGGACTGCTGACCGCTCTCAGTAACCTTGATGCCATCGTTAGCTTACTGCGCCATGCAGCAGACGCAGCAACTGCTAAGCAGGAGTTGATGACTACCTTCAGTCTGTCTGAATCTCAGGCTGATGGCATTTTACAGATGCAACTGCGTCGTCTGACCGCCCTAGAAGCCGAGAAAATTCAGCAGGAACACGAAAGCCTCCAGGTACAGATCACTGACCTGCTCGATATTTTGGACCGTCGGGAACGGATTCTAGAGATCATTCAGACTGAGTTGGTTCAACTGCGAACAAGCTTCAGCACCCCGCGACGCTCTGTGATTGAGCAGGCAGAAGGTGAGATTGACGCGGTCGACTTGATTGCCAATCTCAAGATGGTAGTGTTCCTCACCGAACAGGGCTACATCAAGCGGATGCCAGTAACTGACTTCGAGGCTCAAAAGCGGGCCACGCGGGGCCGGTCAGGCACGCGGATGAAGGAGGACGATGCCGTTGATCACTTCTTCACTTGCTTCAGCCACGACAGCATCCTGTTCTTCACAGACCGGGGCGTTGTCTATTGCCTCAAGAGCTATCAGATTCCCAAAGCCTCGCGTACAGCCCGTGGTGTACCGATTGTGCAGCTCTTACCGATTCCCAGCAGCGAGAAAATCACCTCGGTGGTGCGGGTGGATGAGTTTGCCGATGATGACTATCTGGTGATGCTCACCACCAAGGGTTACATCAAAAAAACTCAACTATCTGCCTTTGCCAATATCCGTACAAACGGCCTGATTGCGATCGCTCTAGAAGAAGGCGACCAGCTACGTTGGGTGCAGCGAGCCCGAGCCACCGACAGCGTGATTATTGGCAGTCGTGCTGGTATGGCAATTTGCTTCCAGGCCAACCATGAGCAGTTGCGTCCCTTAGGCCGACCCACTCGCGGTGTGCGCTCGATGACGCTGCGCAATGGAGACTCGATTGTCAGTCTGGATATTCTGCGAGCCCAAGAACTGTCGCCAGAATCAGAACTGCCTGTGGCAGTGGATCTGAGTGAGGAGCCAGTCGCTGAGAGCGAAGTGGAGGCTTTGCTGGAAGAAGTTGCAGAGAGCAGCTTAGAAGAAAGCCCTACTGAGGAAAGCCTTACCGAGGAGGGTTCTACTGAAGAAGGCGCTACTGAGGAAGGCCCTACCGAGGAAGGTAAGTCAGCAGGTCCCTGGGTGTTAGTGGTCACAAACAATGGCTACGGCAAGCGGGTACCTGTAGCGGACTTCCGCCATCAGAATCGAGCTGGTATGGGGCTCGTAGCTACGAAGTTCCGCAAGAAAGGCGACCAACTGGCAGCGCTGCGCGTGTTAAGTGCGACTGAGGAACTCATGATAGTGACCAGTCGTGGCATTGTGATTCGTCAAGACCCCAGTGCCATTTCTTGTCAGTCAAGAATGGGGACAGGTGTCCGGGTGCAGCGCTTGGACGAGGATGATTCTATTGCAGCAGTAGCACTCATTCCAGTCTCGCTGGATGGCGAAGGCGGGGATGACGAAGCCCTAGCTGTGGAGGATCTAGCTGAAGAGTAAAATTGAGGCTGGATTTCTGAGTTTACTCTTAACGAAAACTCCCAGGTGCTTCTGCCCTGGGGTTTCTTTTAGAAAGGGTGCAATTAGTCCTCCAGGGTGGTTAGACCTCAGACAGAATGGCTTTGCCATTGGTAGAAAGACGACTGCCAAATTCATGCAGCCTCAAGAACTACTGAAACGATATGCGGCGGGAGAGCGAGATTTTTCTGGCGCCGATTTAAGTGAAGCTTCGCTCAGTGGAGCTTCGTTGTGCAAGGCTTCTTTCCGCAAAGCTTTGCTGAGTAAAGTCTCTCTGGTCGGCGCTGACTTGAAGTGGGTTGATCTCACTGGAGCTGACCTGAGGGAGGCCTGCCTTATTCAAGCCAAATTGATTCGGGCTAACCTCAATGAAGCCTTACTCGTGCGAGCTTACCTGCAAGAAGCCTACCTGAGAGAAGCTCACCTCAATGGCGCTAATCTGACCCAAGCAGATTTACGCAAAGCGAATTTGATGCGGACCAACTTGAAGGGCGCGAATTTGAGCTGGGCGAATCTGCGTCAGGTTAACCTACGCGAGGCAGACCTCAAGGATGCAGACCTGAGTTGGGCCGATCTGCGTGAGGCAGACCTCAGCCGAGTCAACTTGTCCAGAGTGAAACTGAACGGAGCTACTATGCCAGACGGCAGTATTCACAGTTAAGACATAGTTAGCTAAAGCGTTAATTACAGGCTCAATGTGACAGGCCCAACTGTATTTTGGTCTTTGAGCCTTTGCGTAGCCTGGCAACAGAATCGTTCTAATTCTTTCGCTCAAGCCTGCTTGAAAAACTTTGAAAACTAAGGAGTTGATGATACAAGTTCTTAGAGTTTTCTAGTCTTATCGGTTCTGGCAATGCCCAATCAGACTAGCCTTTGGTTGGTGAACCGCAATGGATACAAAAGCGATCGCTAGCGGCCACAGACTGCCCACATTGAGAGCAGAAACGCCCAGGTGTTTGAGACGGCGTTGAGGACGGTTGCGAGGAACTCATGCGCAGTTCTAAGTCACCCATGCGCATCTCCATTGGGTTCATTTGCATCTCCATATTGCCCATTCTCATGGGCTGCATGGGTTGCATGGGTTGTATCTCAACAGCCGATTGGTTAGAGGCCAGTGATGGACTAACTTGAAGTGGCAATATGTCAGCGTCCAGTAGAGAGGGAGCCGTTGCTAAAGTGCTAATGCCACCAGCTTGGAGATGGACAAATTGTTGCCCTTGGGCCGATTCCAGTCGCAGGATCAGACCCCTTGGCACTCGAAACAGAATGGGAGGGCTCAGCCACGCCCCCGTCTCAAGGGTGCAGCGTTGGCTCTGCTGCTGCCCAGGACTGCTACTGCTGAGGCTGATCAGCGTTTGGGTTCCCTGGTTCTCGACGTAAACCTGCTGACCATTACCGAGGTCACCTGTGTAAGCCATGCCAAATCTGAGCCCAGACTAAAGCCCTATTCTAGATGAGACTGAGAGGCGTTGATGGACTTTGAGTTGCTGCCAACATTGCTTGTCATCGCCGCTCCTTCAGGCAACGATTTATCCTCCATTGTTGGTTTTCTTGATGATTGTGATGCCCTCGCCATTTTGAAGCTTGCAAAGCGTACTTTACGGCCTGAGAAATAGCGGTATTATTGGCTACAGCGCGACCGACTATTAAATCCTATCCATTGATTAGAAGATTGAGTGAGCAGCAGTGAAATTTACTAGCTACAACCCAGGGGATTTCTACGACGAGCTATTTGTTGCTAAAGATAAACCTCGGCCAGAAGCTAGCCTCTTGGTTAAGAGAATTCATTCTCTAGCACCTGGAGAACTACTACAACGACAGCAGGCTGCTCAAAAAGCTTTGTTCAAATTAGGTGCAACTTTTAATGTCTATGGTGACACTCAAGGAACAGAGCGGATTCTGCCTTTTGACATTATTCCCCGCATTGTTTCAGCAGAAGAATGGTCTCGGATAGAACAAGGACTTAAGCAAAGAGTTCAAGCACTCAATCTTTTTATTGAAGACGTTTATCACGCACAAAAAATTCTAGGTGATGGCGTAATTCCTCAAGAGCTAATTTACTCTGCTAAAGGTTTCTTGAAGCCCTGCATAGGCTTAAAACCTCCGGGCAACATTTGGTGTCACATTACCGGAACCGATCTCGTCCGGGACCGAGATGGAGAATGGTACGTCCTAGAGGATAATCTCCGCTGTCCCTCCGGGGTCTCTTACGTTTTAGAAAATCGTCGGGTTATGAAAAGCACCTTTCCTCAGGTGTTCAAAACCCTGGAGATTCGACCCGTTGAGGACTATCCTAGCCATCTTCTAGAAACACTATTGAATTTAGCGCCTAACAAACCACAGGATCCTACGGTTGTAGTTCTCACTCCTGGCATCTACAATTCCGCCTATTTTGAGCACTCTTTCCTGGCTCAGCAAATGGGTGTAGAACTGGTTGAAGGGCGGGATTTGGTGGTTGCAGATGGTTATTTGCAGATGCGCACAACTAAGGGATTAAAGCGAGTCGATGTAATCTACCGACGCGTCGATGATGATTTTATTGACCCTCTGGTGTTCAGGTCAGACTCTCTAATTGGTATACCCGGTTTGATGGAGGTTTATCGCTCCGGTCGAGTGGCGATTGCCAACGCTCTAGGCACAGGCGTTGCTGATGACAAGGTTATTTACGCCTATGTCCCAGCAATGATTCGTTATTACTTGGGAGAAGAACCGATCCTGGCTAACGTGCCCACTTACCTGTGCTGGGAACCTAAACAACTGGAGCATGTGTTGGGCAACTTAGATAAGCTTGTCGTCAAAGCCGCTAACGAGTCTGGAGGGTATGGCATGTTGGTAGGCCCTCATGCCTCTGCCCAGCAACGAGAAGAATTTGCAGAGCGGATCAAAGCCAATCCTCGTAACTATATCGCTCAACCCACGCTGTGCTTATCGCGGGTTCCAGCAATTTTTGAGGATACGTTTGAGGGGTGTCATGTCGATTTGCGGCCCTATATCCTCTATGGTCAGGATGTCTACGTCAATCCAGGTGGCTTGACCCGAGTGGCACTCAAAAGAGGCTCTTTGGTGGTTAATTCCTCACAAGGCGGTGGTAGCAAGGATACCTGGGTACTGGCTCAAGATTCACAATAATGGTGCCTGGTTCTCGCTTGATCAATATGTCTCTTGGTTTGCTTTCTTCATCGAGTAAAGGTTTAAAGTTCAAATGCTGAGCCGCGTTGCCGATTCCATCTATTGGCTCAATCGTTATATTGAACGGGCTGAAAATGTAGCGCGTTTTATCGATGTCAACCTTAATTTAATTCTGGATTTACCAACGGGAATTGCTCAGCAATGGAAGCCTCTGATTCTCACGAGTGGTGACCTACCGCTATTTGAGAAGCGCTATGGCGAGGCTACAGCAGAGAATGTCATTCATTTTCTCACCTTTGACCGAGAATACCCGAACTCTATCTTGTCCTGTCTCTGCTCCGCTCGCGAAAATGCCCGTTCAGTTCGCGAAATCATCTCTTCAGAAATGTGGGAACAGGTGAATAGCTTTTACCTGATGGTAAAGGACGCATGCCCCGATCAATCTCTGTCAGGGCTACACGAATTTTTTGCTGAGGTGAGGTTAGCCAGTCATCTATTTGCTGGCATCATGGACGCTACGATGGCTCGTAATGAAGGCTGGAATTTTGGGCAAATCGGTAGGGTTTTAGAACGAGCTGATAAGACCTCACGAATCTTGGACGTCAAATATTTTATTCTGCTGCCTTCAGCTAGAGATGTAGGAACGCTATTGGACGAACTGGAATGGATCGCTTTACTCAAGTCGGCGAGCGCCTACGAAATGTATCGCAAGCGGGGTCAGCACCGAATTAAGCCTACAGGCATTGCAGAATTCTTAATCTTAGATCGAGAATTTCCTCGCTCCATTCAATTTTGTCTACTAGAGGCGGAGCGTTCAGTTCACCAGATCACAGGAACTCCCACAGGTACTTGGCGAAATCCAGTTGAACGAGCGCTAGGACGCTTACGCTCCGAACTTGATTATTCGACGATTGAGGAAATTATTCAAACTGGCTTACACGAGTTTCTAGATCAGTTGCAACGGCGAATGAATGGCATTGGTGAAAAGATGTTTGAAACCTTCTTTGCGCTTGAACCTCTTCCCTAAATTACTTTCCTAAATCTCTTCCCTAAACGACCTCTCTAAACTAATAACAGGGAGCTGCTGTTCTTGCTGGCTTATGCGTTATCAGATTGCCCACACGACAACTTATCAGTATGATCAATCGGTTAACTTAGAACCTCATATTCTGCGGTTGCGGCCCCGTTGTGATGGCGCTCAAAAACTGCATGATTTTGCTTTAGAGATTGTGCCCAAACCAGAGGGAACTGCCCAGATTTTGGATCTGGAGAACAACGCAGTTATTCAGCTCTGGTTTGGACAGCCAACTGATTCCTTAAGCCTTAAGGTTGTCTCAGACGTAGAAACGCTGTGCACCAATCCCTTTAACTACCTCCTAGAACCCTGGGCCACCCAATTACCAATTGTTTATCCAGCCCCCATGCTCGCCCATCTCCAGCTCTATCTAGGCGGGCAGTTCCCCTACGGTCTAGATCCAGTTGCTGTTCAGTTGGCCCAAAGCCTTTATCAATCAACCGCCGGTAGTACAGTCGCTTTTCTCAACCAACTCAATCAACAGATTCATCAGACCTGTCAGCAACAATTCCGCGAGACTGGCGAACCTTTACCAGCTGCGGTCACCTGGAACCAACGCTCAGGTTCCTGTCGTGACCTGGCCGTCCTGTTCATGGAGGTCTGCCGTAGCATGGGCTTGGCGGCTCGCTTTGTCAGTGGTTATCAGAAAACTGAGCCAGACCTGCCAAAATATCACCTCCACGCTTGGGTAGAAGTTTATTTGCCGGGTGCTGGCTGGCGTGGCTATGACCCAAGCCAGGGCCTAGCTGTTGCTGACCGCCACATACCACTGGCCACCAGTGCTCAACCGCGCAATGCTGCCCCTGTGACTGGCTTGGTACGAGCTAGTCGGGCTCAAGCTGTAATGCAATACCAGCTCTCGATTCAGACTCTTTAGTTCTGCCTCTGTAGCTAGAGCTTGAGCCTTCGACTTCAGAGCCCTCGACGCTTGTGCTGTTGTAATTCACGGCGATTACGCCGAAACAGCCAGAAGTTGAAGGCAATTAGCAAGATGAACAGCAGCATCGTGCTGCCCGCCGAGAGGGTTGTGAACACGTCAAACATATTAGTTTTGTGTATTAGTTTTGAGGTGATGAACTCAGAGCTTTGCACGTCAGGCCCTTTAGTTGGGCCTGACTTAGTTGGACCTGACTTAGTTAGAACCTAGGTTAGTTGGGCTTAGGTAGAGGATTGATGACCAGTGGTTCTTCTAGGTTTTGGGAGAGGGTCTGCTTCACAGCCTGTAGATAGGAGCGAAGGCGTTCGAACTGCAGCAGATTGGGCCGATAGCGACCATCACTCATCGGGTCAAATAGCGCTGCTTCTGGCATCGCTGGCTGCGCTGCTAACCAGAGCCGGTCTTCATCCTGCCAGGCAAACAGTTCAGCAGGCAATTGTCCCTCCAAAATCGCAATTACCCGCTGCCGGCAGACCCGTGTATTGATGCCGCGTCGCTCCAATTGTTGCAACAAGGCCTCAACTGTGACAGGAGCCGCTAAAGTTGCTGCATTTTCGGCAGTTGATGGCGGAAATGCCTTCAATAATTCCAGTAACAGAAAATAATCGCCGTACTGGAGCCGAACTTGGTCGACAACATGGGGATAGAGCGGTAGCAACGCTAACCCCTGCGCTAAGCGCCCCCCCTGAAGTTCCTTAGCCACTTCATCAGGCTCGATTAGATGGGCCGCGGGCAGCTTCTGACGTAACCAAAGGGAAATTGCTCCCAGTGCTGCAGTGCCACCGGTACAAAGGGCTAATTTCACCTCTGCCACTGAAAGCCCTGCAACGCTCAGTAAGTCGTTTAGCTCTCGATTCAAACGTTGAACAAAGGGCAAGAGGACTTGGCTATCCAATTCACGCCGTACGACCAAAATCGGTTGTCCAGCTAATTGAGCACTGAAGCGGTCCTGCTGAGTGAGTGCAAGTTTCAACTGCTGTGCCAGAGCTTGCAACTCCTGACCCAGAGTGGAACTTTCTAACCGCTGACGCAACCGGCAACGCGCCGCTGGATCTGGATCGCCAGGCAAGGGTAGGTCCAAATCCTCTAGGCTGAAAGTCTCAGCAGAGCTTGACATGAACTGCTGGAGCCTAGGGTAGAGCAACTGGCAAACAATGTCTTGCTCAATGCCTTCGCCAGCGTAGCGTAAGCTATGGCAGATAAAGTCACTGTGGTTCAGGCTTTGAGAGTCATCCGGCAGGTTGACCAAGGTAAATTCTGTGGACTCAGCGCCAATATCTAACAGCAACGCTGGTCCTATCCAGGGAGATTTGAGCGGTACTGCAGCTGTGCCTATGCTGCTTGGAGCAGCGGCTGAGGATTGTGCTGCTAGCAAGGACAGAATGCCAGCAATCGGATCCTCAACCAGGAGCACCTGCTCAGGCCCCTGGACCCAACCCAGGTTGAGAACGGCTTCCCGCAAATTCAGGTAGTAAGTCTCTGACCAGCCTGTCGGTACGCCCAAGCTTACCCCTGCTAGATTTTGCCAGATGCGGCTCAAGGTCTCTGAGTTCAGCCCCTCGGCTTGAGCCTGCTGCGAACCCTGGGCCAAGATCTGTTGCAGAGCAGCTTGCAACCAGCGCAGTGGCAAGCGTTGCCGATCAGACCACTGAATTAGAGGTTGCCATTGCTCTGCTTCTCGGTAGGAGAGCCCTGTTTTCAGCAGCGCCTTGAAGCTATGCAGCAACAGACCCTTGGCAGCGTAGCCTTCCCTTTGAATCACTGCCCAAGCGTCAGGGCCAACTAGCACTTCTGCCTCAAGAGGCTCTTGGATGCCTGAGCTGAGCAGGTCAGAGTGCAGGTAAGCCAGACAGGGAAACTCAAAGAGAGTTTCGGGGCGGCCAGCCCCATAAGACCAGCTCAAAGGATAGAGTTTGCCGCTATTTGCCTCAAGCAGTGTGGCCGAGAGAGAACGGCTGCCAAAATCAAGGCCCAGGAACCAGCGGCTCTCGCTGTCCAGATTCACTGAAGAAGCACGAGGCGGATTTAAGGTCGCAATCGAGGCCCAGTCTGATTGTGATTCTGTCTCTGAACCAGGATATGAAGCCGGTGTGCTGTTAACTGGTGGGCTGTTGACGATTGATGTCTCTAGCCAACCAGTTCCTATGGGCTCATTGGGGGCACGATAGCCCGAAACTCCTGTGCCACTCATTGGATCAGGGGGCAAGGCCGGTTTGGGCTGGGCAGTAGTCAGCCCGGGGACGACCGTGTCTTCTCCAAAGTCTTCGTCAATTTCTCCGTCCGGAGAGGTCAACCAATCCGAACCGTCCTCAGTTTCGTCCGACTCATCGCCGCCTTCCTCGGTCCCCAGCATGGTAATCCAGCTGGCGCTGTCATCATCGTCGGCATCAAAAGTCCAGTCGGACTCCAACTCTGGTAGTTCCAGGATCGTATTGTCTAAAGCAGAGGCACCACCATCGACTTCTAATGGGGTGAGTTCATCGCCATCGTCCTCATCCTCGCTAGACCAATCAGAGTCTAGTTCGGGCAGTTCTAGTAGGGTTTCTTCTAAGGCAAACGAGTCACTATCCAAATCCATCTCAGGGAAATCGCCGTCTAATTCGTCGGTTTCCAATAACTCGGAGCCCAAGATAGCCTCTACATCCAGGTCCGGTAGGTCAGCCTCTTCTGCAAAACCGAACTCCGTCAAATCTGCTAGCTCTGCTTGACCGGGTAAGGCTTCCAGTTCGGTCAGATCGTCATCCAGATCCAGCTCGTATCTTGTCTCCAAGTCGAGATCTTCAAATCCCATTTCCTCAAATGAATCATCTGTGAGTCCTTCCAGCCCAGTCACAGGCCGAGAGAGAACCGTGATGTTAATTTCATCAATCTGCTCAGGGGCTGGAGCAGGGGTTGGATCCGCTACCGGTTCGGCTGCTGCTGGCTCAGGGGTGGGTGCCTCAGAGGTCTGGCCCGTTGGCAGTTCAGCACTTGTCAGCGTCTCTGAAGCTTGAAGAGGACTAGCAGCCGGCTCGGTAGGGGCAACGCTCACTACAGGGGCGATCTCTGATAGCAGCTGCTCTAGGGTGCCCAGGTCTAGATCGTTGAGGTCGGCAGTTGCGGTGAGGGGGTCAAGGTCAGGTTGCGTAGTCTGCGCAGGCGAGGGGACGGGCTCAGCGTCAATTTGAGCCGAACCAGTTTGATCTGGTCGAGTTTGATCTGGGCCAACTTGAACCGGGCTAGCTTGACCAGTCCTGATGGGATCAGCTTCTAGCTGCTCGGCCTCGATTGGCTCTGGAATAATTAACTCAGTCTCGGTTGGTAATGGCAGAGCTGGAACCTCAGCCAGATCCCCTAAACCTCCAAAATCGGCTAACAGGTCATCGTCGTCCGACAGATCTGAGAGACCAAAGCTGTCGAAGCCTGATTCATCAAACTCCTCGCTGTCGTCTGCCTCGTCCCCTACCGCTTCTAGAAGGGTTTGTGCTTCTAGGGCTAGGGGATCGTCACTCCACGCAGCCAGTTCCTCAAATTCTTCAAGCTCGGGGGTTAAGTCTGCCTCTGTCGAAATCGGGGCGGCTACGGTGGGCAGCGATTCCTCAACAACTTCAATAGGAGCAGCCAAATCAGTCGTTGCTTCTAAGTCAGCCTCAGCTGCATCAGCAAAATTGGTGAGCTGCTCGTCTACTAAAGCTTCTGGCCTATCTGGCGTATCTAAGATTGGATCGCCAAAGTCCAAATCGTCCAGAGCTAGACTGCTATTGACTAAAACCTCAGGAGTAGACTCTGGCGCTGTCTCTAGTGTTGTTTCTGGCGTTTCTAGCGTTGTCTCTGCCGCAGTCTGAGGTGGGGTCTGGCGCGCGTTTAGGCTTAATAAATCATCACCCAGGACTGCCAGTAGTTCTGCATCGGGCCAATCTTCAGGCTCAGCTATTGCTGGAGCCTCAGGTGCCACAGCGGATGCTTCCGACTGAGGGACGGCACCCTCTAAGTTGACCAAATCTATTGCGGTTGGCGTTTGAGGAGCCGGATCGGACAGGTTTTGAAAGAGGTCTGCCTCTTCGCCTGGTTCAGCGCTCAGTTCAGCCTCTAGCTCCGCCGGAGCAAATTCAACCGGGGCCAATTCAAGTAGAGGCAGCTCAACTGGAGCCAGTTCAACTGGAGTCGGTTCGCTAGCCTCTGGCTCATCCCAGAAGCTTTCCAAGGTAATTTCAGTAGGGGTTACACCTTCCTCGCCCTGGTCGGGGCTAGTAACCGGGGCTGGAATCGGTTCAGGCGTAAGTTCAGGCCCTGGCTCTGTGTCCAAGAAATTGTCGGCTGTGAGCGCTGGAGCTTCAGCAGACACTGCTTCTGCACGAGCAGCCTCAACCGTTGGCGCTAAAAAGTTTTCGAGCAGCAGGTCTTCATCAAGAGCGCTGTCACTTGCTTCTGCTAATGCGGGTTCTGGCTCTGATTCCAGCGACTCCGTCCCTGACTCCGCTACTGACAAATTCTCAGGTTCTGGGCTTGCTGCTTCTGGCTCAGGCTCTGCTCCACTAGTAATTTCAGGAATGGTTGGGGTCGGCAAAATTGTTAGGTCAGGGAGCAGTCCTTCACTGGCTTCCTCTTCAAACAAGCTGTCTATGGTGACGTCTGAGAATCCTGCCGAGCTGGTTTCAGGAGGGCTGGTTTCCAGACGGCTCAAATCCTGGCTCAGCTCCTCACGCAGCTGGTCATCCACCCAGGCATCGCCATCCTCAGTGAAGAAGTTATCTAGCCGTAGAACTTCGTCGCCTGTAGCTTGAGAGAGATCGCCGCTGAGGTCCTCGGCAAAATCAGATAGGGTTAGGCTGTCGTCCAGCTCCGCTCCTAGTTCTAGGGTTGAGGTAGGCTCCGGGCTGAGTTCTAAACTTGGCTCAGGTGACGGTGTTGCTTGGGCCTCAGCCTCAAGAGCTTCTGTTGGTAGTTGTAGCGCTTCAGGCTCGGTTGCCGGTTGTGGCTCTGGAGGAGCACTCAAAAGCTCACTCAAGTCAGCCAATGTCTCCACGGGTCCGAGCTTATCTACCGCAGCCCACATTAGATCTGGGACTTGTTGTTCTGACTCAGCTAGTACCGGCTCAGGCTGGGGTTCTACGAGTTCTATTGAGAGTGGGATAACTGAACCAGGACTTGACAACGCCTCTGACAGAGGCCCCGATGGCTGCTCACTTGGGAAGTCATTCAGGCTGGCTAGTTGTTCTGGGCCGCCTACATCGACTGGAGTCTCTATCGAGCTGGCTTCAGGCTCAGCTGCGATATCACCGAAAAGATCTGACCCTAACAGCTCCAGTTCAAGATCTGATTCTGAGGCAGGTAAAGGAACCGCTGTGCGCTCCAGTTCCAGCGTGTCTTCAGCTTCAGCAGGTAGACTCTCCGGCGCTTCATTTTCGTCACTAGGCGAAGCAGGCTCGAAGAATAGCAGATCTGATCCCTCTAGCGCATTAACAGCCTGGGGTTCTGCTTCTGGGCTGGGCGTTTCTGTGGCTTGATTCGCTTCAGGCTCTAGTACAGGCTCTTGGTAGAGGTCATTAAGGGTTAAGTACAGGTCACTGAGTCCCAAATCCTCAAAGGCTTCTTCCGCAAAGCTAAGGGATGTGGGGGCTTCAGCAGAAACCGAGGCATCAAGAGGGGCTTGAGGAGAAACTTGAGCAGGCTCCTCTGTAACTCCGGTAGCCGTTGCTTCAGGGAGGATAGTCTCAGGGGCAATAGTCTCAAGAGCGGCAATCTCCTCAGGGGCAATAGCCGCTTCCAGGGGAATGATCTCCTCGGGAGCAGTAATTGCTTCTACGTCGGTTGCTACGTCAGTTGCTTCGCCGGTTTCTGCATCAGTGGCTGGGATATCTGGGGTTTCTATCAGACTCTCAGCAAGCTCTGGGATCGGTTGGTCAGCCTCCTCAGAAGCTAGAGGCTCTGAGAGAATATCGAGCAGAGGTTGATCGAATTCAGCTAGGTCCTGCTCAAGCTCAAGGGGCAGGAAATCAACCGAGCTAGTGCCTGTATGCTCAAGATCTAAGCGGCTGAGTTCATCTGCAAGCTCATCTGCCCAAGCTGCCGGGGGAGCCACTTCAGAGGACGCCTCAGCTGGAATAGGATCTGGCGTTGGAGCAGACTCTGGGCTGAGAAGTTCAGGAGGCGTGTCATCAATAGGACCTGCCACAGCCTCAGGGCTTGTGATTGCCTCAGGAGCAGCTGCAACCTCAGGAGTATCTACAACCTCAGGAGTGACAGCAACCTCAGGAGTGACAGCAACCTCAGGGCTCACTTCAGCTTCAGGGCTGGCTACAACCTCAGGACTGCCTACAGTTTCTGGCGCGTTTGGCTGCTGCAACTCTGAGGCTATTTGTTCAAGCAGGCCCAGAGCAGCGTAAGCATCAGGAAGCGATATACTCAGACCCGATACCGGGGAAGGCAGGCCAACGGCATCCTCAGTCGTAACGGCATTGCTCTCTAGCTCAGGCGCAAAGGGCTGAAGCTCGATCTCATTCAGGGCCGCTTCCAGTTCCGCCTCAAAGCTGTTTTCGGTCAAATCTGCTGGCAATTCATAGCCAGGATAAGCATGATCTTCTAGGAGAGCCCCTCGATTTTGTCGGGGTTGGTCGGGTACGACCGGGGGCAAGACTTCCATCCCTGCATATGCCCCTGGGTAGGACGGCAGTTCAGCCGTGCTTGCTTCACTAGGGCCAGATTGGTTAAGCCACTGGATCAAGGAGCTGAGTGCTGCCTCGCCCCGGGACCCTGAGTGATTGACTTGGGATAGACGCTGGCTTAGGCCTGCAAATGTGGTTGACAAACTGCTGTCTAAGGTAGACAGCAGCTGCTCAGTGGAGGCGGGGGAAGCTGGGGTCGCTTGCTGAACCTGCGATAGGGTCTGACGGAGTTGCTGGCTCAATTGATCTTTGAGATGAGCTTCCAGGCTTTGAAGAACTCCGGCAATAAGCTGCTGCTGAAGATCCATATCAGGTTCAGAAGAATCAGGGGTGGTAGAAGAGCTTGTGGCGCTGGGTTGAGCCTCAGGGATCGAGATTGAAGCTGGAGTGACCAAGGAACTCAAGTCTGAGCGAAGTTGATTATAGTGCTGCTGCAGGTCTGCTAACTCGCGCCTGAGTTGCTGGCTCCAGTCCTGGCTCAGGGTTCCCAATTCCTGCTTGAGGTTGGTCTCCAGCTCTTGCAACCCGTCTTGCAACTCATGCTGTAGGGCAGCTTGTAGAGCTTGGGGATCAATTGGGGCAGCTATCTCAGCTGGGCTAGCCGTTGCCTCATCCCGTTGCGCTTTGTCCTGGAGATTCTGTTCTAGTTGGGCGTTTAGGGCAGATAGCTGATTGAGTAGACGCTGTGACTCAGTGCCTAAGTTGGAGCGCTCTGCTTCTAGTTGCTGACGAGTTACTTCAAGCTGGTCACGAAAGGGGGTGAGCACGCTTTCCAAGGTGTGCACAGGAGCTTCCTGCAAGCTGCTTAGCCGCTCGGCCAACTCACTAAGCGTACTTTCTAGCTTGAGTTGTTGTTGCCTTAGCGCTTCGGCCCGAGTCGTTTCCAGTTCAGCGATCTCCTGCTGGAGGCGCTGCTGCTCACTGTGGTGTTCTTGAAGCTGGCTCTCCAGGCTAGTCTGTTGCGCCTGGGCTGCCTGACATTGCACCTCTAGGCTGGTTAATTCGGTCAGCCTAGCCAAACGCGATTCTTTGAGCTGTTCGAGTTCCTCTCCCAGGGCCTGCTGCGCTTGAATACTTTCCAGGTGTTGGTTAAGACGCTGAAATAGATCGCGCTGGCGCCGAAGTTCGTCAGTTTGAACTTTCGGGACCAGACTGATCGGCTTGCTCAAGACAGCCTGAATTTCAGTCATGAATTCGCGAATCTGCTGATTGGGAGCAGTCACTTCTGAGGACCCCTTTTTTCTGTGCCTGGAAGCTGAGTCTGCAGTCCGCTGCTTGCCCCCAGAGGAGTTCAGAGCCAATGCGAACACAGGTATTGCAGCCAACTATACAACCGTCACTCAGCGTGGACCGGATTGTGCTTCCAGGCTAGCGTCTGTCAAGCAATTTCGCATACACGAACCTTCACCACGTTCGTAGGTTATGGTCGCAATTCGCACTCAACAAATCTCAATTAAGAATTAAGTTACTACTACAGGCTTAAGCACGACCCTAAGCCTCTTCGCCGATTTCCTGAAGTTGCATCGTGATCCGCTCGCCAAATTCAGGATCGCTATTGGCAAGTCCAAGCAGCTGTAGGTACTCCAGTTGCGTCAGTCCTGATCCTTCAATAATGGTGCGTGCGTCTGCTTCAATCTGATGCTCAACCTCGACTGAATCCAAGTCAGTTTCAGCGCTACGCAGATCTGGCTCTCGGTTGGCCATTAACTTAAGCATTTTGAGATAAGCCTGAGCAAATTGACTCACTTTCTCAGATGGGATGTCGCTGGCACTGGGCACAACATCAAGCAGAGGTGGATCGTCATCCGGAAGGCTCACTGGACTTGAGGACTGGGCTAGCCCTGGCAATGAGCCCAAAGTCAAACTCAGCAACAAGCCCAGAATCAAGCTCCGAGCCCAATTTAGTAACCCTTTGCACAACCTCTTGGCTAGGCCAGATCTAGGCGGGTTGTACTCCTGCTCACTGCTCTGGCCTTCGAGCTGGCACTTCACCAGGCCCTTAACTGGTCGAGTTTTGATCATCATTAGAGATTAGAGCCCTTGCGTTCCTAGTTAAGATGAGCCGTCTTCTTGTTCTAATCTCTTTGCTGCCACTAGTAACAGCTTGTCAGCTGGGCAATGCTGGCGTTGGCAGCCTGCCAACTGCTGAACCCTCCCAACCCACAACCAAAAACACAACGGCTGCCCCACCAATAGCCCAGGCAGGCTCTAGGACAGCACGTCGAACTCTGATTCAGGTCTCAGATCTGCCTAAGCCTTACGCTTCTAATTCGGTCAGTCGTAGCCCACGGGTGATACCACAGCCGAGTAATGCCAGACTTCAAGCACCGGCAGGCTTCAAGGTCAATCTATTTGCTCAGGGGTTGTCCCGTCCGCGTTGGCTGTTGAGCGGGCCGAATGGCGACATCTTTCTGGCAGAGTCTTATGACAACCGCATTCGCTTACTGCGCGACACCAACGGTGATGGTGTAGTTGACCAAAACACTGTGTTTGCACAGGGGCTTCGCCAACCGTTAGGTATGGCTATCTCCCCAGATAACCGGTTTTTCTATATCGCTAACACTGACGCAGTAGTGCGCTATCCCTATCAGTTAGGTCAGAGCCGTTTGCAGGGCCAAGCTCAGACCATCACCCGCCTGCCAGGAGGTGGCTACAACCAGCACTGGACCCGCAACCTAATCTTTAGCCCTGACGGCTCCAAGCTGTTTGTCAGTGTAGGCTCTCAAGGCAACGCGGCAGAGGAACCTTTGCCCCGCGCCTCGATTCAGGTCATGAACCCCGATGGCAGCAATCGCCAGACCTATGCTTCTGGGCTACGTAATCCAGTTGGGTTAGGCTTTAACCCCAGCACTGGCAAGCTTTTTACCACGGTGAACGAGCGGGACCAACTGGGGGATGACCTGGTGCCAGATTATCTAACTTCAGTGCAGCCGGGAGGCTTCTACGGCTGGCCCTACTCCTATTTGGGCGCTAACCCTGACCCGCGCCTGCCACGTCGGGCGGAGCTAGAACGTAAAGCGATTGTTCCCGATGTGCTCTTCCAAGCACACTCGGCGGCTTTAGGCCTAACGTTCTACGGGGGTGAGCAGTTTCCCGCTGAGTATCGAGGAGATGCGTTCGTAGCCTTTAGAGGTTCCTGGAACCGCTCTGAGGGAACAGGCTATAAAGTCGTGCGGGTTGCCTTCAATGCTCAGGGACAACCAGAGGGGGGCTACGAAGACTTCCTGACGGGTTGGCTGGTTAATCCTTCGGTCCCCTCAGTCTGGGGACGCCCTGTGGGTCTGACCGTCAGCTCTGACGGTGCCCTACTGGTCACTGACGAGCCAGGCGGCAAGATCTGGCGGGTCACTTATGTACCGTAAAGTAAGGCCCGCGAAGGTAAAAATCTACCTAAAACTAGCTTGAAATCAACCTAAAGGGTCAGAGAGTTGGACATTGACTTTTTATGGTTTTTTCTTGTATTTCTTTTGTCTTCTTGAGCCAATTAAATCGCTAATTAAACAGGATTAGGGGCAGCCACATCCATCCGGGCTTCCCCTTCGGTGCTCTCAGGCTCAACGGCAATCAATTTCTCAATAGCTTCAACGGCCCGTTTGCTCACACTGAAGGACTCGTCATTCAAGGCGTGACGCAGAGCCGCTAATGCCGCTTCACCGCCAATTTGTCCTAAAAGCTCAACAGCACGCTTACGGACACTAGAGCTTTCGTCATTCAGAGCTTGATGTAGGGCAGGAATCGTTGCCTCGCCACCGATTTGTCCTAAGGATTCAACAACCTGTTTGCGAACATTAAAGTCTTCATCCATCAGAGCTGAGTGTAGGGCTGGAATTACATGCTCGCCGCCAATCCCCTCTAAGGCGCTTACAGCTCGTTCACGCACGCCAGAGCTAGGGTCCGACAAGGCTTGTAACAGAGCCGGTAAAGCTGCCTCGCCACCAATTTGGCCTAACGCTTCGACCGCCCTTTTGCGAATGTGAGACTCGTCTTGTTGTAGGGCAAGGTACAACGCAGAAACTGCTGCCTCATTGCTAACTTTGTCATACATCCCAACCACCGCCTTCCTGATCTCGTGTTCTAACAGTACGCTTGCAATGCCCTATTTCACTCCCCCCGCAGTCTGATCCCCGCTGATTCAGAATGCCAAGTGGTTTCTAGAAATCGCAAGGGAAACTTAGGGCTTGAGAGCAGGTTTTATAACCAAAGCTTAGAGTCATTGAGCTAGCCATTGCGTTAGCTATTGAGCCACTCTCCAGCAATGCTTGAACCTTGCTGGTTTTCGCTCTACATTAGCCGCAGTTCCATGTATTATTTGCACGCCTGTTACAACATCTGGCGTGTGTTCAAGACTCTGTTAAGTAGATTTGATTAAGTAAATTTAACTGCCTTGCTGAAACGCTTTGCGTAACGCAGGAACAATGGCAGCGCTACCAATTTCTTCGAGCGCTTCAACTACGCGACGACGAACTAGGGGCGATTGATCGGCTAGGGCTGCACTAAGTATGGGAATCACAGACTCAGTGCCAATATGCTGCAGGGCTTCGACAGCACGACGACGAACACTCGTTGACTCATCCAGAAGGGCTTGGCTCAGCGCTAAAACTCCGGACTCGCCGCCAATTGATTCGAGGACCTCAACCGCTCGTCTGCGCACACTAGAATCTGCATCCTTGAGAGCTAAACTCAGAACCGGAATCGATGCTTCAGTTCTGATCTGCTCTAGAGCTTCAACGGCCCTCTCACGAATGTTGGGCGACTCATCGTTTAATACTTGGCTCAAAACAGCAATCGCCGCGGGTCCGCCAACTAGCTCTAAGGTTTCAACTACCCGTTTACGCACAGTGAATTCAGAGTCAGTAATTGCCTGTTTCAAGACAGGAATAGTTGCCTCGGTTCTAATTTGTCCCAGCGCCTCAACAGTTCGCTCCCGAACCGCAGGTTCATCATCTTGAAGCGCCTGCTGTAAGGCCGGAATGACTGCTTCAGTACCAATGCCCTCTAGAGCTTCGACCGCCTTTTTACGGACCCCACTCGATTTGTCTGACAGTATTCGACGTAGGGTAGGAATTGCTACCTCACCAGCAATTTCTCCCAACGATTCGACTGCACGCCTGCGTACATGGCTGTCCTCATTGCTCAGAGCTTGCCGCAGGGCAGAAGTAGCCTTTTTGCCACCAATTCGCTCTAGGGCAGCAATTTCTGTTGACTCGTCCCAATCAATCATGCTGGGCTCCTGCTCAAGTATGAGTCAAATGTGAGCCGAATCTGAACCCGCAAGCCTAGCAAACTTGCAATCTCAATTCCTCTTGATTCTAGCTCAAGCTAGTTCTAAACTACTTGACTGAAAAGCCTGACAAAAGCAGGCCAAAAAGTGGACTAGAAAGCAAAGGTAAACAAAAGCATCTTTTCATGATGCTGTGTGTGAGATTGGCGTGGATTGCAGCCCAAACTCAATTCTCCTTTACAGGAGGTTAGGGCAGTGTCCAAGCAGTATGAGAGCAAGGCTGGGGAGACCTGCAAATGACTGGCGTGAGCCACTTGCCCAAAACACGAAGCTCAAGGTAAAGTCTTGAACCAGTCCTCTTATGCGGTACTATTTCCCCATGAAAACAACTTGGATTTGAGCGCAGCAACTGTTGAGTCGCTGGGTTTGGATTTATCTATACCAATTCAGAAGTTAGGGACAATCTCGATTTGTTCCTGCGTGCTACTCTGCGCTCTCAACCCAAAGGCGTAGATTGCAGAGCCATTGAATTGCCTCATTTTTTGGCCCACGTTTCGGTAGTAAAGGCATGGCATCCGAGCAACGTCAAGCTCTCACGCAAGCAGATGGAGATGAGATCAAAAGGTTATATGCAGAAGGTCTCTCTCTGAGAGAGATTGGCAGGCGATATAACCGGACAGGGGAAAGAGTTCGTCAGTATCTTCAGGAGCAGGGCGTCCCTCGTCGTTCTCGCTCTAAACCACGAACTGCTCCTCCTTCTGCAGAATATTTAGCAAGGCTAGAGCGTTGTCGAGACTTAGTTCTACAAGGCTGCTCTATTTTGGAATGCGCAGAGCAATTAGGAGTAGGGAGAAGCACAGTCAACGACTACAAGAAGAAGTTAGGGCTGGTGCGTCCTTGGCGTAAGGATTTATCAAGTGAGCAGTTTGGACGTTGGACGGTAATTAAGCTTGGTGAGTACGTCGATAGTACTGCCTACTGGCTTTGCAAATGTGAATGTGGCACAAAGCGTTTGGTCAATCACCATAACTTAGTTCGAGGATACTCAAAATCCTGCGGTTGCTCTAAACGAGAATCACTCAAACTCCGACAAGCCAAAGTTGGAGCCCCTCAGGCACCTAGCCTAGTTCCGCTTTAGCCTAATTTCGCCACAAGGCTCAGGCATAAGCAGCTAGAGCAACTCGTTAGGCTCACTAATTCTAGATGAGTTGCGCTCATCCTGTTGGGTGAGCCAATCGGAGGAAGTGTACTGGCTAACCTTGGGCTTATCTTATGTTTGTCAGGGAGCAGTCGCCAAGCTAGAAGACTGAGACCAGAGCCGAGAGTCCCTTGGTCCTAAGTTGGTCTCAAGTTGGTCTCAAGGTTCTATTGAGGTCCTAACTGGGTGCCGCAAGTTCTCTTATGTAACAGCCAAAAATACCTGCATTTGACCCCTAATCCTGGCTATTGCCAGGATTTTTCATCGTAAGGCAAGTCATGGCAGCTGGATGGCTTGTCTTGCAGTTTCTAGCTTTACTCCGGCTTTCTTCTGCCTGAGCTTTCTCTTGGCTGTGCCTTCCTTTCCTTGAGGAACTCCTGGCAATCAACGAAGTGTTACTCGCCCAATGTTACTCGCCCAATAGGGTGAGCCGGGTGCAGGAAGCCTGAGTTACAGCAAATGAGACATTCTCTATAAGAAGCTCTCCTCGGCCTGAAGTTGTCTTGGATTTGCAGCATCGAAGCTCCATCATCTCTTCCGTCATGCCTTCTCCAGTTGCTTGCCCCCCAGCTCGCAGATTAGCCCGCACCATGAATCAATCCCCTCTTGAGCAAGTCGTTGACCGAGTTTTTGCCTCAGGCAGGATTACTCGCGCCGACCAAAAGCACTTTCTCTCAGCCATGCTGGCTCCGGAACCTCTCTCGAAAACGGAGCAAACTAAAATCAGAGGGGCATTTGAACGCTTGCGGATGGGTTTGCTCAAAGTAATGGATTAGATTGAGTCTGCTGAGTGGCGGTTGTCCTCTAGCCTGAACTCTTAGCGTGCTTGATGGGCATCCTTGTAGATTGAATGCGCTTGATACTGCCGACTGTGAATGGTTGGATAACCTACGGTGGACTGTTGCTGCTGTTGGCAGCCCCCGCTGCTCAGACAGCCACTCCCCCAAGTGGGTCCTCTAGCCCTGAGCCTGCTCAGCCTGAGGTTACCTACCCCACGTTTAATAGCCCCCGCTTAGATGAGCAACTCCAGCATTACCAGCGTTATTTAGCTGAGGCCGGTCCTGCTGATGTGTTGATCGTGGGGAGTTCTCGGGCCCTGCAAGGCCTTGACCCACTCGTCTTACAACAAGCACTCAATCAAAAGGGCTACACCGAGCTGAGGGTGTTCAATATTGGTGTCAATGGTGCAACTGCCCAGGTTGTCGATCTACTACTACGGCGAATTTTGCCCCCACAGCACCTACCTCGCCTAATTTTATGGGCTGATGGCGTGCGGGCTTTTAATAGTGGTCGGCCAGACCGAACTTACCAGGCGATCCTGACGTCCCCAGGCTATCGACAACTCACCATAGTCCAGCCGCTCTCGGCTGGCCTGCGACCGACTCAGCTCAATGGTCCATCCTCGGCTGTAGCTAGTCCGCTTGACGAGCGTGGGTTTCTGGCCGTACCCAACCGCTTTCAGCCTGCGCTCTACTATCAGCAGTATCCTCGCGTGCCTGGTCAGTTCGACGGTGATTACCAAGCCTTCCGATTATGGGGTGAACAGACGGCAGCAACCACAGCCTTACTGCGCTTCACCCGCAACCGGCGCATTCCGATTGTGTTTGTCAACTTGCCTCTGACCCAGTACTACCTAGACCCAACTAGGCAGCGCTACGAGCGGCAATTTCAACGTTACTTACGACGGCTGAGCCTAAGAGGTTTGATTGTCCGAGACTTCAATCAACCGGACCTAGCAATACCCGATTACTTTCAAGACCCTAGCCACCTGAATCGCTATGGAGCTGCCGCTGTTGCCAGACAACTCGCACAGGACCCAAAAATTCCTTGGCCCAAAGTGCGAAGGTCCTCAAGCGCCCCATAAAGTGCAAAGGGGAGCTAATTAATCGGTGCCGAACTTGTGAGCTGGTCTGGTATCTGCGCTAGTAGTTGATGGCCAACTTTCCCGTCTCTTGCCATTACAGGTTATTGGCGTTTGCCAGCGGACCTATCGCCAGTGGCTACCGCCGATCAATGCCGATCAATATTGGCTGTTGCTAGGGTTGATCGGCAATTGATCAGCGGCAGTTCTTCAACTCAATTTAATTGGTTAAATCAGTCGAGTAGATGTAGATATAGCTTACTTGTTGCCTCCTGGCTCAGTGAGCTGGCGGTGCTGCTCGGCACTGACGGTATCCGGCAAGACCTTGCTCACATTGCCCTGGATCTTGGTCTTAAGCGAACCGGCAATAATGGCGTCCTTATCTGCCATCAGAGCTTCAAAACCTTGTTTGGCAACCTGAGACGGGTCGTCCTTCTTGCTCTCACCGACATTGGTGTCATCCATACCGGCCCGGTGGAAAAAGTTGGTGTCAGTCGGTCCGGGCATGAGCGACGTGACGGTGACACCTGTGTCCTTCAACTCGTTGCGTAGCGCCTCCGCGAAGGAGTGCACAAACGACTTTGAGGCTGCGTAGACCGCTTCAAAGGGTCCAGGCATTATGGCTGCAATTGAGGCAGTGAAGAGCATCCGACCCTGGCCACGCTCGACCATATCCTTCACCACCCGTTTGGCCAGATGGACGGTGGAAACAACATTCAGGTTAATCAGATTGAGTTCGTCTTTTAGATCAGTGTCGCGAGCGAACTCACCGCCAACCCCAACGCCTGCATTGAGCGCAATGGCTTCAACAGGGCGACCAGTGGCCTTAATTTGGCTGTAGAGTGACTCGACACCGTCATAGGTAGCCAAATCCGCTTGTACCGTCTCGACCTTGGCACCTAGCTGCTCAAAAGCTCTGGCGGCTTCGTTGATGCTGAGTCCTGTAGCTGTGACTAGGAGATCAAAGCCGTTTTGGGCAAACTGTTTGGCAAGTTCGTAGCCGATGCCGTTGGAGGCACCCGTCACGACAGCTAGGGGTCGGGTTGATAAACTGTTCATAATTCAAACTCCTATAGGACTGTTCTGCACTCGCTTGTCCTGGCTCGCGGCTCGTGGCCAGACAGCCTCAATTGATGGTGTGCTTTGAACCCTCACAATCCTAAGAAGGCAGCAATGTGCTTGCGTCTTTCCAATGAAGTATCGCCGGGTGTCTGAGATTAATTTGCTATTGGAGACATGAAGGAGAAGAACTGTTCGCAATAGCAGAGCCAGCTTTTAAGAGTCTTATAGCGCGTGCCATCTCTAAAAAACCTGAGCACTCAACAGATAATCCTTGTCTCTCTTTTAGGTTAGCGCTTTTCACACAGCATTCTGTAGATGTTGATGCAAAAACTGTATAAGCTCTCGCCAAGCATCCTCGGCTGCCAAGCGGTTGTAGGAAGAACGCTCGTGGCAGAAAAAACCATGATTGGCATCACTGTAAATCTTTAACTTGTACTTTTTGCCAAGTTCCTTAAACCGGGACTCGATTTGCTTGATGCGTTCGAGCGGAATGAAAGGATCAGCACCGCCGAAGAACAAGTAGACGGGCACTGTAATGTTGACCACTTCGTCAATCCAATCATCTAAAACCATGCCGTAAAAGGGAGCTGCTACCGCGATTTTGTCTGCGAATTTGCAGGCAGTGAGAAAGGTCAGGCCACCACCCAAGCAAAATCCTGTCACGCCGATCCTATCGGGGTAGAGGTTGGGTTGTGACTTAAGGTAGGCCAATGCTGCCCCAATGTCTTCCTCAATAGGTTGGCCGAAATCGAGACGGTACATCATCGCCATTGCTGGCTCAACCTCGTCATAGCCAAACTTATTGTTCGGCAACTCGCGATAATACAAATCCGGCGTGAGCACCACATAACCTTCGTTGGCAATTCGAGTTGCTACGTCTCGAATGTGCGATGTTAAGCCAACGGCTTCCATCAGCAGGAGAACGGCTGGCTTGCGGCCCTGCTCAGTAGGTGTACACAAGCAGGCAGGCATTTGCCCGTCAGGCGTGGAGATGACCACTTCTGATTGTTCAATTTGCACGTTATTCCCCCTGCTTATTCTTGAGCCTCTAGTAGAACTTGCCAATAGATTAGAAAGGCTGGAGTTCAAGGCTCTAGAAAAAAGTTGCGGGATCTTAGTAGATTATTGCGGTTGAGCTTGTAGGAGTTGCCTTGGCGTGACACCAACAATGCGTTTGAAATATCGAGTCAAGTGGCTTTGGTCGCAAAAGCCAACGTGAGTTGCAATATCTGCAATGCTGAGTTCGCTGTACTGCAACAGATGCTTTGCCTTCTCGATCCGACGCTGCAAGATGTATTGATGAGGAGTGAGGCCGATACTTTGCTTGAATAGACGCAAAAAGTGATACGGGCTCATCTGGGCAATTGCAGCCAAGTCAATGAGCTTTACGTCTTGGAGATGGTCGTCGATATATTCTGTCAACTGACGCAGCTTTGATTTAGGCAATCCATCTGCATAGCTGGAGAGCTTGGGTTGCGTGGCGCAATATTTTCTTAGCAGGTGAATCGCTAACGTCGTCTTGAGGCTATCGATTAACAAATAGCCACCGATTTGACTAGACTCTAATTCTTCTTGCAAAGTGGAGAAGACGCCTTGGATTAGTGCATCTTGCTCATTCATAAAACGAGGAATGAGTTCAATGCGATCAGGATCAACCAAATCTTGACCAACTTGTTGGAGCAGTGCAGGCTCAATTGCCAAAACTGCAAATTGGGCTGAGGTATTCCAGTTACAGCGATGGGAAATACCCGCAGGGATGATCGCGATGTCTCCCTGACTCCGCGTCTCTCTCGTCAGCTTTCCATCTAACCAGCGTTCTCCTGGTGAGCAGGGCAGTGGTGAGCAAGCAAGCCCATAAGCAATAACGTGCATGGTGTGCTGATGCTCAGCAATGTCAAACTTGGGCTGTTGATGGAGTTCGAAATGCATGCTGTCCCAACCGGAGCTTGAGAGAACAGCAGGTTTAGGAAGTAGGAAGTCTGTTGCCTTCTCTTGGCGAAAATCAAGGATCTTAACCTGCCCTTGTGCACTCATCTCTGGCTCAAACCGGTTGGAGCTTCTTCATTCTGGCTGTTTTTGTCCGACTGTATTTAGATAGGGGGGCGCCTCACCCTAGCATCGTCAGCAGGCTAGCAGTGTCAAGCAGCACTTGACACTGCTCTGACCCTAAATGTAAAGTGTTACTTGACAGCGGGTGAATCAAGTGATGAAGAACCGACTGAAAGAGCTTCGACAACTGCACCACTGGTCGCAAGCGGACTTGGCCAGGGAGTTAGGAGTCAGTCGTCAGGCGGTCAATGGTTTTGAATCAGGCAAGTTCGATCCCAGTCTGGACATGGCTCTGAAGATTGCCAGCCTGTTCAACGTTGCAGTTGAAGACATTTTTATCTACGAGGCAAAGAGTGCTGTGCAAATCCTGGTTGAGCGGTTCAAGAATTACTTTGGTTTCGAGTTTGGTTTTGAGAGGTTCACTGAAGAGGCCATCAACGCGATCCAGTTTGCTCGCAATGAGGCGGCAGGTTCACAGCAATCACAAGTTGAACCAGAACATTTGCTGGCTGGCTTGTTGGCTGAGCCAACTACCACCTCTGCTCGTTTACTGCGAGCTAATGGCGTGACCTTGGGTACTGAAACCAAGGAACCTGCTTTTGAGTCCCGTGATCAAAAGTTTAGCCCAGAGAGTAAGTTCGTTCTAGAGCTTGCCTTGCAAGTTGTTCGGCTTCAGGGTAAGAAGTCGATTGGCACTGAACATCTCTTGTGGGGCTTAGTGCGCCTGACCGAAACGGATAAGACTACTCTGAGAGACCTGTTTCAACGCTACGGAGTTGATCTCGAAGCGTTGAACAATCAACTGGTGGAAGTGGTTTAGCTTCAGACACAAAATTGGCTGAGCTTTGATTTCTCTAAATGAGAGTTACCCATCAAAACCCCACCGCTTACGCAACCTCCCCTTGCCAAGGGAAGGGGAGGTTGGGAGGGGTCATTGAAGCTGTAGGCCATGCTTGGCACAGATCTTCTGAAAAATGGCTGGATCAGGAGGTAGGGTGGTGATTTCTGCTCCAAGTTCCCGGTAAAAGGCTTCTGCGGCGGCAGGAGAGATAATCACAAGAACCCGAGCTGTTGCAGAACAGATCTTGAAGGTATGCATAGCATTGGCAGGGATGTGAGCTACTGCTCCTGCGGTAGCCATCGTTCGCTGATTGCCAATTTGTACTTCTACTTCGCCCTCAAGGATATAGAAAGTTTCATGCCAGGGGTGGCTGTGGACAGGCGGCTGACTCCCAGCCGTATCAAGCATCTCAAACATTGCCCAGTCACCCTCTGTGTCACTGGAAGTGATCTTGCGGACTAGGGTGTGAGCCAACATTTGATAAGAATCGCCTTCGCCGGGCGCAAGAATTTTTGGCATTGGTTGCTGTACTGCAATAGCCATGAGGTTTCTCCCAAGATTGAATAGATTTACAGAATTCGAGCTAACTGGCGGGCTTAGCGTTAACCTTCCATCGCTGTTCCCTATAAGCCTCTACCGCGCCTAGGGCTTCTGCGATGGATCGAATCCGGAAAGCAAAGGCAAGGTGATCAAGCATAAAGGGCTTCTACAGGCTTAAGAAGAATCCGAACTGGACTGCACCGTTTGCATAAACACAGGCTAGGATGCACAGTTTGGTTGTGTCACTCCTCTAATCGGGTGAACTAATTGGGTGAGGGGTTCAAGTAGTTCCAAATTGGGCAATTCGAGATGCCACATCTGGAAACATGTTTAGGACAAAACAGAGAGTGTTACTAACACTGCCTTGAGGGGCAGCGGTTTAACCAGGATGATTTGATTGAACAGTCTATAGCGGTAGCAATTCTCGCAAAGAGAAATGACTTACAAATAATTTCACAAGCAGATCAGGCAATCTTGAGAGAGATAACGACAAGATGCTTGCACGGTAGCTGGGAAGCGGCCAGATGCGAGCTTTCGAGTAGTGGGTCAAGTTCTAGCGAATTGTAGGTACGAGAGGTGTATCTAACCAATCGAGATTTAGCTTTCAGCATTTAATCAGAATTTAATCTGAAATAGGGCTCGAAGTAATAGATAATTGCTTGATTTTGCGACTACTAAATGCCGAATCAATATTGAAAATTCCACATTTGCTACATCTATTCCTTTAGATGGATACTGACAAAATCAACGCAATATTTGTGGCAACTACGTTATGGTCATTACAGATACACAAACTAGGTAATTGAATGTCTGACATTGTTGACACCGCCGTTAATGCCGGTTCATTCGGCACCTTAGTGGCTGCTGTCAAAGCTGCTGGTCTAGTAGAAACACTGAAGGGTTCTGGACCATTTACACTATTTGCACCCAACGACGAAGCATTTGCTAAGCTTCCTGCGGGCACTGTTGATTCACTGCTCAAAGATATCCCGAAGCTCAAGCAAATTCTCACCTACCACGTTGTCTCTGGCAAAGTGATGGCGGCTGATGTTGTGAAGCTGAAATCAGCCACCACGGTTCAGGGTTCAGACGTGAAAATTGATGCCTCTAAGGGTGTCAAGGTTAACGATTCTACAGTGACAACGCCAGATGTTGCGGCTGACAATGGCGTCATTCACATCATCGACACCGTGTTAATTCCTGCGTAACTGAACGCCTAAATAGCGTCTTATTTGGGGCAGCAACCTTATGGGTTGCTGCCCCAAAAACTGTTTGAGCCTTTATTGTTTTTTGAGTAGTCTCTTGGTGAGAAGTCACAATCAATTGCCGATTGATCTCTGCGGATAAACTTGCAATCTTTCAGAAGTCTTTATTGACTCGCTGCACGTTATCCCTCTTTATCTCCTAAGTTGAAGCTTACATTTTCATAGATATCTTAATTTGACATCTTGATATTCGAGACCTTGATGGAACCTCAAGAGGCAAGGATTCAGAATTGGCTCTGTACGTTGCTCTTGGGAAACTGGCCTTGAATTAGGAATATATCTTTTCTACAGGCTACTTTTCAGTATTACTAGCTAGCGTCAATTAAGACAGACAGGGCTTTGCGGGCATATTGTGCTCCAGTTGGATTGCCCTCGATAGTCGCCATTAAACTGGCTCCGCCAATTAAGAGCAAATATTGCTGTGAAAAGGAAGCAGGGTCATGCATTCCTAATTCAGAGGCTAACTGCATGATGTAAGTACGGATAGCTTCTCTTAAATTGATCGAGACTTGATGAGCTGGATGGGACGCATCAGCAATTTCTAAGACTGCATTGATGAAGGGGCAACCTCGGAAGTCAGGCTCTGAGTACCAACTCTGGAGAACATCAAAGGTTGCCAGTAACCGCTCTTTGGGGGTGTTTCCTTTGTCTGAAACCGCATCTTCAAACCAACACAACCATTGAGTCGCGCGATATTTCATGACTTCCTCAATCAGTTGGTCTTTTGAAGAGAACCAGCGGTAGAGGGTTCGCTTTGCCACGCCAGAGGCAGCAATGACTTCATTGATGCCTACATGCTGGATGCCCTTTTGATAGAACAGCTCAGAAGCGGTTTCTAGAATTTGCTGACGGGCCGCACTTGATTCGGTGGTCATGACTCCGGGTAGACAACTCTGTCTCCATGGGGCTATACTAGCACCCGTCCAAGGTAGACAGCTCTGTCTACCACACGGTTTTTAGGAGAGATAGACCCGTGGAATTTACGATCTACACGGTTGAAAATGCGCCAGCAGCCTCGAAGGAAGCGCTCATCCATGCCAAGGAGACGTTTGGTTTGGTGCCAAATTTGGAGGGAATTCTTGCAGAAGCTCCCGCTACCTTGAAAGCTGGAATGGCCTTGTGGGACTTATTTGAGGCGACCAGCTTTACGCCGGTCGAACAGCAGGTTATCTATCTCACTGCTAATTACGAACATGACTGTCGCTACTGCATGGCAGCCCATTCCGGTTTGGCAAAGATGATTGGAATGGCGTCTGAAGATATTGAGGCGCTCCGAGCTGGTCAACCTCTGGCAAATCAAAAGTTGCAAGCGCTGCGGCTGTTCACTCAACGCATGATTGAGGCGCGAGGTTGGGTCAATGATCGAGAAATTGAAGAGTTTTTAGCAGCAGGTTACACGAAGCAGCAGGTTTTGGAAGTCATTTTGGGAATTGCTGTCAAAATTATCCACAACTACACTAACCACATTGCTAAAACTCCTTTAGATAAGGCCTTTCAACCTCATGTTTGGTCAAAGCCTGCGGTAGCTGTGTAAGCGCTGATAACCTCACTTCAACTTGGCTATAAGCATTGACAGACACGCTTTCGGTTACGTCTCTGCCGATAGCTTAGGCCGCATAATAAGCTATTAGATTATTAGCTGGAACCTTCCAGGTGTCATTTCTTGTGAGGTAGAAGGCTTCAGTACATGTTTAGGTGAAAGGCTGAGAGTTTCAGTGTGATGTCCAGTAGGTAGATAGGCTGAAACTCTCTGTATATTCTGGTAGGTAGGATCTCCCTCAAGAAGCTAATTAACGGGACTGGTCAGGGGCAATGTTATGCTTTGTTCGCTACAGTCTCAAGACAATAATCGTCAGAATAAGACCAGCGATGGCGATTGAGATATGAAGCGCTACCCAAAGCTGATGGGGATAAATCTTTGTCATTAAGGGATGGCGTTTTTCGTGAAAGTCTTTTGCTTGGATTCTAAGTTTTTCAATTTGAGCGTCAGGGTATAGTTCGTCCAGCTTGTCGCGATAGAGTTTTAAGATGGAGAGGCTGTAGTGAATACGCTCTCGATATTTGCGTGAGCCAATGGCCCCATAGATGCCTAAGAAAATAAGAAGTAGAGATAATGGCAGGTTGTTTCTGTCGAGTCCTTTTTGCGTGAAGACTCCGACTATGGCTGAGGCAATCAGAAGGATTATGTTGCTGAGAGCTGACCTCTGATCCTCGGCCTGCTTGACTTCGGCCCATCTTTGCTCACAAAGCTTTAGCAAGACATCTGTTGAGTCTGCCATTTTGTCTTGTCCTTTGAACGATAGCTGCGCTCTGTTCTCACTCTATACTTTACTGGTTTGTGATTGCGGTGGTCTGGGAATGTGGGTGCTGTTGCCTAGTCTCTTGCACCTACGTCCCCGTCTATATCATCCAGCATTTTGAGCAGCAAGTCGATAAATACGATGATTGCTCCACCAACCTCTGGGCTAGGATCTATCACTCGATGTGCGTAATGATTGCGAAAAACAGCCATCATACCTGCATATAAATCACGATATCCTTTAAGCTGCTTATCATTAAGCTTGTCGCCCAAAACTGAACTTTTAACACCGAAAATCGTGTTCACAATGGTGTCACCAGTAGCATCGGGCTTAATAGATTCAGTTCCTCCAAGTTTTCTCAAACGCTCCTCCAAAATCACCAGTGCTGTACGAACGGCTTTATCCCAGGCTTTAGGGTCATTTCCACCAGCACTTAATGAAAAGTGGCATCTCTCCCATAACTCAGCATCTAAATGCTTAATTTCAGTTAAGGGAATCAAATGGGTGATAGCGGATAGGTTGGGCGCACCAAAATCAGAGTCAACAGCTTCATAAGCTCTGCTGGTGAGAGAATACTTGTACTGATTCAACTGGCTTCGGTCGCGTGAGAGACAGCCACTGCTCTGCAATGCGTCAAGAGTTGTTGTCTCTATATTTGGAACATCTCCCTTATAGCCATCTAAAGTTGTGCCATCACGGGACCGAAGAAACCAAATTTTCTCCTCGCCTAGCTTTCCAGCTCGTACTTCTTCAACTAACCACCGCAAAAGTTTTTTCTGGGTCTCGGTTAAATTCAAGATCTTCACCTGGGAGAGACTATATGAGTCAAACCATTCTAACTCCGCTTTTTTGAGCAAGCATTACTCTGCTTTAGTTACTTCACCAACAACTTTATGCTTACTTGATCTATAAGCTCACGATACTGCCTCCGTTAGCAGCCTATGTATCCTGCGCTAAATTACTCTCGGCGCACGGCAGCTAGACTTCTTCCTACTTGAGAGATTTATAAGTCTCTCAACAAGATGAGAATCTGAGCATTCGGCGGACCTTTGTGGATTCAAGGCAATTGTGGCGACAATCGTCGATCAGTGTGGGCATCAAACTCGGTGCAATCTACTCTAGAACGTCAATCAAAGCGCATTCGACCTGCCCCTGGAGCAGCAGCCCAATTCACTTGAAGTAGGCTTTATAAGGGTATGACCTGCGTGTTTTAACGATTTGATCAAGACTATGGGGTCAAGTCCGATGATTTACTTCCAGTAATTTGAAGAGGGTGAGTCTTGAAGAGCGCGGCCCAGTGGTTCCAGTGATTGAAGAGAAGGGCTCGTAGTAGTGGCCAGTGTTTAGCGTAAGGACAGATCTATGAACTCAATTGACATCTTCCTCAGCCACAGCAGTGCAGACGCAAAGGTGGCCAAGGCCTTGATCGACTTGCTCCGCGACGCCTTTCATATCGAACCGAGTAAAATCCGTTGTACTAGTGTAGAGGGTTACAAACTCAAAACGGGCGCGCATACAGAAACCCAATTACGCCAGGAAATCCATGATGCTCGCGTCTTCATTGGCCTTCTCACTGAAGTTAGTTTGGAATCTGCATACGTGCTCTTCGAGTTAGGTGCACGCTGGGGCAGCATGCAGAGCTACGGAGTGTACAACAGTGGGATGATAGGGTTCAAAGGCAAGATTTTTCCCATCCTTGCTGCCGGTGCTACTGGCAGTATCGTGCGTGATCCTCTTAAAGCATATAACGCACTCAGCTGTGAAAAAGCGGGAGATTTGCACCAATTAATCAGTGAAATAGGTCAGGAGCTAGGCAAGCAACCGGGGAGCGCTGCAGCCTATCAGGATAAAATCGACGCCCTAATCAGCGCCTCCAGACGACTTAAGGCCAAACGCAAAAAAGAGGAAAATCAGAGGGCAACTAAAGGCGCAACCCTACCTAGTGATAGTGATAGCAAGAAACCTGTGACTCCACGTCCTAGCACAGCCGTTAACCGTAGTAGTAGTAAGTCAAGAACACGCAAGGCTAGACCCAGTTCTACTAAGAAGAAGTAGAAGAAAGACAGGCAGCAACTAACGCTAGCTAAACTGCGAAGTAATCATGGAATTGCCATCGAGGATCTAATTCACGATTACAAGCCGCATCAGGGAATCAGCCAAGATAGAGCTCGTGTCGGACAACCAACAGTCAGGTGTCTATAGCGTCATTTGGTGCGGGTCAACGACCAAGGAAGAGGCTGATATTCAACTAGGCAAGGTAGATGACACCAACAGGTCGGAGTAACCAACGAACAGGAGCCAGCCCAGAACGACCTAACTATCCCGTAGTAACACCTAGAGCAGTCAAGCTGCAATCTATGTCTGACCCAAAGTGAAATAGGTCAGACCCAAAACGAAGTGGGTCCAACCGAGACCAAATCTCATGCTGACCCAGAATGAACTATGCCGAGTGAGATGCAATCTATGTCTGACACAGAATGAACTATGTCCAAGTGAGATCAAATCTTGTCTGGCATAGATTCATCTATGTCGAGTGAGATGCAATCTATGTTTGACACAGAATGAACTATGTCAAGTGAGATCGAATCTTGGTCTGACATAGATTCATCTATACCAGACATAAAACAATCTATGCCAGAGATAGATTCATCTATGCCGGACATAAAACAATCTATGCCAGAGATAGATTCATCTATGTCAGCTATAGAATGGCCTGACACAGTAGCGAGATTCACTGAGACTCTCTAAGAGCAGCGACGCGGCCTAAGTGAGAGTACGAGTTCGTCAGGCTTTGTCTGGGGCCTTCTTGATTGAACGCTTGGCAGTCTCTTCCAGAACTTGCACAGCCGAGACGCATCTGAATGCAAGTTCTGACTTGCAGATAAATTGGACTTGCCAAACGCAGAGCTTTGTTTTATCGTTTCGTTCAGTCCAGTTTCTAAGCGCCGCCGAGGGTTGTTATCGCCAACCCTGGGCGACTGACCTCCAGGTTGGTTTGTGCCAGCCCAAAGGCTACGACGGAGTTTAGCACTCCGTTGCGGTTAACCCCATGCAAAGCGGGTCAGGTGGGGACCTAAGAGAAGGAGCGAAGGGGCGATCTTCACCGATTGCCCCTCAAAACCTATTGAGGATTTTTCATCATGACTCAATCGTCAGCCCCCACTTTTAGCGACAGCGATTTACACATTTTGAGCGTATTAATGCAGCGCTACAGCCTCTCCGTCATCGTCGCTGCCCTGAGTCGAATTTGTCTCTGGCAAGCAGAACAAGCAGCCACCCAACACCAAAATCGAGAAACCATTCGCGAATGGCGCGAAGACGCCAGCATCTTGAACAAAACCGTCGTTCAGCTCAACCATTAGGCCCACTAAAAGCACCACATATTCAACCCTCTCAACCTCCCCTTGCTAAGGGGAGGTGCCGCAGACGGTAGGGTTCTTTGCCAAGGTAAGGTGCTGCAGGCGGTGGGGTTTTAGCGGTTAACGTCTACCCGTCGGCCCCGCCTGCTGTTCCAACTCACGCAGCGTCTCGTATAGCTCCCGTTGCAATCGACCATACTCAGTCCAGTTCCCCTGCACCAGAGCCTGCTGCCCCGCCTCCCACTGCTGAAGCGCTTGCTGCACCAAATCACTAGCAATCGGATTGCCCCCCGTCGGCAAATTAGCCACAGAAGGCAGAGTTGGAATGGGGTCGCCCCCCGCATCTGGACTCGCAGCAACATTCCCTGCCGGTTGAGCCCTTGGCGTCGTCCCTCGAAACACAATGCCCAACGCCTCATCCAAAGTCGGTGCCATCACCACCTGATTTTCGTAGGCCACAATCACTCGTCGCAACTCCGGCAACCGGCTCTGCTCCGCTTCCAAATACAACGGTTCCACATACAGCAGCGAACTGTTAATCGGAATCACCAACAAATTGCCTCGATACACCTGAGAACCCCGCTGATTCCAAAGCGAAATCTGCTGCGAAATCACCGGGTCCTGATCAATCCGAGCTTCAATTTGTCGTGGCCCGTAAATCAACTCCTGCTTCGAAAATTGATAGGCCAGCAGCTTGCCATACGCCTGTCCATCCGAGCGAGCCGCCACCCAGGCAATCAAATTATCCTTACGAGTCGGCGTAAAAGGCGTCATCAAAATGAACTCCTCCCGACTCTCACCTGGCAACTTCATCACCAGATAGTAAGGCGGCACCACAATCGGTTCACTACCCAACAATTCCAGAGGAATCTGCCATTGGTCCTCCTTGTTGTAAAACACCTGCGGATCACGCATGTGATAAGTGGCATACAGCCGCGACTGCGCCGCAAACAAACTACTGGGATAGCGCAGATGCATCCCTAATGCAGGCGACAACGCCGACAACGGCTGGAACAACTTAGGAAAGATCGCCGCATAGGTTTGAATAACCGGATCCTTGGCATCAGAAATGTAATAGCCCACCGTGCCGTTATAGGCATCGATCACCACCTTCACCGAATTGCGAATGTAGTTGAGATCGCCCAGCCCTTCCAAAGGGTCGCGGTACTCCGGATGCTGAAGCGCTTGCGTCTCCGGATCTTCACCCTCTTGGGTTGCTCCCGTAGCATCTGACCCGGTGGGCGTGGCTGTAGGCAAAGCCCGAGTCGCACTCAAGCTCAAGGGTTCCGAGTAGGGATAGTGATTGCTGGTGGTGTAAGCATCCAGAATCCAATAGAGCTTGCCATCTGCCAGGACCAGATAGGGGTCGGCATCGTAGCGCAGAAACGGCGCAATCGTCGTCGCCCGCTCCCGGATGGCGCGGCGAAACAGAATTTGGCTCTCCGGCGTGAAGTTCTGCGTCAGCAGAATGCGCGGATCGCGGAAGTACCAGGCATAGAGCAACCGCTCTCCCAGCGAACCCACACTCAGCCCCGGCACGCCATCGTAGCGGGTGTAAGCATTGTCGTCGCCCTGGGGATAGTCCAGCTCCTGCGCTCGCGTGCGCACAAACACCGGATGGCGAGTCAGCTCGCCATAGTAAATGCCCGGAACTTGCACCGGCAGACGCTCAGCGAGTTGAGGGCTAGTCGTCACCGGCGGAATGTCTTTGATGAAGAACTCTGGCTGGCCCTCGGCAGTCACCGCATTCACCGGGCTCATGCTCAGGCCATAACCGTGGGTATAGAGAAAATGCTGGTTTACCCAGGTCTGGGCGCGTTGTGGCACCTGTTCGTAATCGAGTTCCCGTGCTGCCAACATCACCTGACGCACGCCATCGCTGAAGCGGTAGCGGTCAATATCGACATCGGCAAAGCGGTAGTAGAGCCGAATCGATTGCAGCTGGCTGTAGGCATCTAGTAACGGGCGGCTGTCCCATAGGCGAATGTTGCTGATCGTGGCGTTATTGGCTGCCAGGTCAGACCGCGTCAGATTGAATTGCACCTCAAAGGGCTGCTCGGTGATCGCCTCCAGACCGAAGCCCTGTTGCGTAAAGGCAATGTTGCGCTCCAGGTAAGGACGCTCTTTGGCCAGTTCAGTAGGCTGCACCACAAAGCGCTGCACCAGGATCGGATAAGCAACCCCCGCTAGCAGCGACAGCAGCCCATAGCCAAACACCACTCTGCTCAGGCTTTGCCAGCTCACCCAACGCGGGTTGCGAGTGGACCCCAGCAGCAGCAAACCCGCCACCAGCGTCACCGCAGCCAATAGGGTCTGAGCGGGCAGCGACGCTTGCAGATCGGCGTAGCCCGCACCAAACACCACACCCCGTTCCGAGTTCAGCAGCTCATAACGGGCCAACCAATGCCCCCAAGCCAGCACCAAGGCCAGCACACCCACCAGCCCCACCAAATGCTGCCGGTCAGAACGCAGAAAGCCGACAAACTTGTCCTGTTGCGACAGCGCACCGCGACGATAGGCATAAACCAGAGCCACCGCCAGCAGCGTCACCACCACCAGGTTGAAGCTCCAAAGCTGCAACGCCTGCAAAACCGGCAAGCTGAACACATAAAAGTTCAGATTCAGACCAAAGACCGGATCCACCTGCTCAAAGGGCTGTTGGTGCCACCAAGCCAGTAGCCGAAACCAGTTGCGCCCCAAATCCAAGGCCAACAGCAGCGCCACCACCGCTGCTGCAATCAAGCTCAGGTCGCGACCGTAAAGGCGTAGCGCAGTGGCTTTGCGATCTGGAGGTAGGGCCGCCGGTCTAGCCTGACTCGAACGCAGTACCGAGGTCACAACGCGTTGCTCTAAGCGACGAGAGCGGCGACGCGGACTATCAAGCCGGAGGTCAGCGTTTGCTTCAGCTTCCGGGTCATAACGCCAGGCCCACCACAAGTTGGCTCCGGCAAAGCTACCCGCCAACAGCAAACCAATAGCGCTCACCAGCACCTGGGTCAACCAACGCAAGTTGAACACCTGCGCGTAGCCAACCACCTGAAACCATAGGCTTTCCACCCGCAGGTTCACCCCCGGCCCCAGCAACACCAGCACGATCAGCAGCAAGGGCAAGGCAATTTTGAAACGCGGCGACCATTTAGCAAACATGGCAAAGAAAACAATCTGAGGTGGAGACTGGGGCGGAGCAAACCATTGGGTTCAACGGGCTTCCTTCTAGTTTGTTCTTTGGAGAACAATTTTGTCTTAAGAACTCCGTCTGTCCTGAGAACAACCCATCACAGAGCAGCCCCTCTATGATCGGCTTAAATTGGATCGGCTTAAATTGGCTTACCGATGCTGCCAAAAAATTGTGGCTCGGCTACTCAGGCTTCAGCCTCACGATGAGCCCCAGGACAGCCTATGCAAACGACAACCTCAGCGCACCAAGTTCTGCTTAAGTTCGACCATCAATTTGAAGCACTTCGGGACAATTTATCAGTTGCCACTCTCACACCCGATGGTCACCTATGGCTGGCCTCCGATGAGACCGCCAGCTTAGAGCGGCTATCGCCAACGGCTGCTAATACGTTTGCTGAGCACCAACGCTTTGCGTTGTCTGAGTTTTTAGAGCTACCCGGCAGACCCAACAAGAAAAATCCACAACCAGCCGAAGTTGATATTGAAGGGTTGGCTTTTGCCGACCACTATCTCTGGTTGGTGGGTTCCCACAGTAGCAAGCGCTGCAAACCCAAGCCAGACAAAAGCGATCCTGAAAACATTCAGCGACTAGCTAAGGTAAAGACCGATGGCAACCGCTATTTACTCGCCCGCATTCCTCTAGTCGAAGGCGAGTTACATCGAACCTGTCCCCACCCCAATCATCCCAAGCAAGTGCTTTGCGCCGCTCAATTAGAGGGCACCTACCAAAGCAATTGCCTGCTTGATGCGCTCCGCAAGGACATTCATCTGGGGCCTTTTTTGTCGATTCCTAGCAAAGATAATGGCTTCGATATCGAGGGCTTAGCCGTTATTGGCAATCAAGTTTTTATAGGGCTGCGCGGACCGGTGTTGCGAGGTTGGGCCGTGATTCTGGAACTGCAAGTCAAGGACGCTGGCCCCAGCGCACTCAAGCTGAAAAAGATCGGCGAAGCGGGACAGCCCTACAAAAAGCATTTTGTAGACCTAAACGGTTTGGGCATCCGCGAACTCTGCCTGGACGGTTCAGACTTGCTGATTCTGGCTGGCCCGACCATGGCTCTAGATGGCCCGGTCAAAATCTTTCGCCTGCCTTGCCCAGCTCAATTGACCGCTCAGAGCCTATCCAGACCTACTGAGCTGTTCCAGGTGCCCCACGGCCAGAGTACTGACCACGCCGAGGGCATCACCCTATGCCCTCGCTCATTATGTTCAGATTCAGGCGCAGCAGACGCGGCTCGCTCCATCCTGGTGGTTTACGACGCGCCAGCAGATAGCCGCAAGGAGCAGCCTGGTGCAGTATTGGCGGATGTCTTTGAGTTGAGCTAGCCTAAGCGGGGCCCAATGAGCCGGGCTCGTCTGGACTAAGCTTGTTTGCACTAAGCTCATCTGAGTTGAGCTAGTCGTCAGGTTCGTCCACCTCCACAAGTTCTACGAGTTCGGTCCACTGACACCCCAAGGCCTTAGCTAGAGCTGTGACCGTGGGAATGTGAATCTGAGAAACAGCGTGTTCGCTCAGACGTTTGACCGTCGTATAAGGAACCCGAGCTTCGTAGGACAGATCGCGCACAGACCAACCGTGTTGGTCCATGTAGTATTGCAGCCTAAGGCGGGCTTTCAGTGTCAAGGTAGTCATCCAGCACAGTGACAGGGTACACACTGAAATATTCCGCTACATCTGGCGCTTTAATTCAATTTTCACAGTTTGCACAACAAACTGGTCACAGACCTATACAAGCCAAACCGTCAGAGCAGGCACCAGAGAGGTCGCCAAGGTGAAGGCATCGACGCCCAATTCAGTCCGCTCCTGAGCCAGTTGAATGCCCGCCTGAGCGTGCCACCAGGCCGCACTGGTTGTTTTCGCGACTGCGGTAGGCAGGCTTAAGTTGGTTGACGCCGCAGCTTGCGCCCATAGCCCTGCTGTTAGCCCTGTCAAGACATCACCGCTGCCACCTCGAGCCAAGGCTGGTGTGCTAGCAGGATTCACCCAGACTGCTTGCGAATCCGGTCCAGCCACCACCACCCGCGCCCCTTTGAGTAAGACGATACTGCCGCAGCTATCAGCCGCAGCCTGGGTCGCGCTCAGCCGATCCTCTAGGGTCACATTGGGAAACAGCCGCTTGAATTCACCGGGGTGCGGGGTGAGCAAGCTGGGCGCTGAGCGGCCCTGAAGTCGCTCCAAACCCAGTTCCGCCAGGATATTTAAGCCATCGGCATCGAGGACCAGGGGGCCAGTGTATTGCGGCGACAGGACTTGCTCAACCACGGCTCTAGCTCCGGCGGAAAGCCCCGGTCCACAAGCAATGGCATGAAACTGCTGCAAATCTAAATCTTCGGGCAAACTGGCAATCGCGCCTGTCTCGGTCTCCGGGCAGCCAATGACTAGAGCTTCGGGCAATTGCGCCACGAGCAGAGGCTTGATCGAGGCGGGCACTGCAATACTGAGCATGCCAACACCGCTAGCCCGCGCCCCCAAGGCTGAGAGCAAGGCAGCGCCGTTGTAGCGCACCGATCCAGCGATCAGCAGCAGATGCCCCATCTTGTACTTGTGGGTTGACTGCGGGCGTTTCAGAGGCAGCTCAGCCAGGGCAATTTCCGGCGTGATCTGGCGAGCTGTAGGCTCAGCGCCTAGGACAGCTTCGATGTCTGCCTGAGGCAGGTCAAAATCGATCAACTCTGCTTCACCGGCATAGGCTAGGGCCTGATCTTGCAGCAAACCTCGCTTCCACAAGCCCAGACAAAGCGTATGCTCTGCTTGAATGGCTGTACCCAGGACCGTGCCTGAGTCGGTGTGCAAGCCCGAGGGCAGATCGATGCTGACGACAGGTTTAGCCCAGCCATTCACCTGCTCGATACACTCAGCCATGCTGCCGGTGATCTCACGCTCTAAGCCGAAGCCAAATAGGCCATCAATCACAAAATCACAAGCGCTCAGCTCAGCCACCTGCTGGGCCTGAGCAATGCCCAAACTGCGTCCATAGTGTGCATGGGCATCAGTGAGCGGTTTGGCCCGTTCTAGAGGCTGGTAGACGCTGACTGCATAGCCTGCAAAGTGCAACTCCCGGGCGACCACTAGGGCATCGCCGCCATTGTGTCCGGGGCCGACCAGGACGCCGACCCGCGCAAATCTCGGCAAAGCATAGAGGGTCTGAATGCGTCGTGCAATCAGACCCCCTACTTTTTCCATCAAGGCTTCAACGGGCAGACCAGCCGCAAAGACTCGCGCTTCAATTGCACGCATCTGGTCAGCGGTGACCAAGGCCATTCTGACCAGTTGCTCTCGGCTTTGAGGCACGCTAAGCGACACAGTCTGCTAGTTGGTCGTGCTAGTTGAATACGCCCGTAGAAATGCCGTTGAGCAGATCCAGGTTAGACAGCAGCAGATAGGCAAAGCCTGCTCCACCAATGCCGCCAACTAGGAAGCCACCCGCGAACTGGCTCCAGCCTTCAGATGTCTTCAGTGCATCTGGTGGCTTAGCGGTAACCGTGACGACCGGATCCGGTACGTCATAGGCGCTATTGCCATAGAGGGAGAGCGCCAGGGTCAGAATCACAACCAAACCTACTGCTGAGAGCAGGCCAGCGAGATTAGCCACGTCGGTGTCACGCAGGGGGCCGAGACGAGCGAAGGGACCAATTAACCAATAGCCGTGGGCCATACCGACTTCCAACCCACGCTGGAGCGGCGCAATGCCCTTACGGTAAGCGGGCAGATTGTTAATGAAGGATTTGCTGAAGCCAGAAGCATTGATGGGAGTTTCCAGATTGCCAATCTGAGGGTCGCTGAAAACTGGCTGGATATACTCGCGATTTCTGGGATCACTCATGCTATTACATCCTTGGTCTGGGTCAGGCGGATCTGGACCATTGCTGGCCCTAGCTTGGGCAAGAAACACAGTTTCAAAAAGCATTTAATGCCTGACGAATATAACTCGTCAGGCATGTCTGCTATTGAAACGTGATGATGTCTGGGAAGTACCAATTGATCAAGATGAAAACCGTAACCGCCAATGACGCGAAGGTAATCAAAGTGACCGAAGGAACCGACAAGAACTTAAGGAAATCTTGCATGACGAGAACTCTCTGGAAGAGGACAAAAGGCTAGCGAGGCGATACAGGAATCTGCGTATCTGGAACTTGAAGTTCGCCGCTCAGCAATTCCTTCACAAACACTAAAGGCCAGGCAATGGAAGCAGCAAAGCTCTTCACAGCCAGAGGCACATCAATGATGTATTCCTTCTTCTCAGGCTCGGATTCTTTACGGGTTTCATTCAAGTAGAAACGACCCGCCCAACCTAACCAACCAGCTAGATAGAGAAAAAGAAGTCCAGGCAGAAGAAATTCACCAGCATGGTCCAAACGGCCATCGGTGATCAGGTGGGGCAAACCCTCGGGACCACAGGCCAAGCCAGACTCGGTATAACCTTGGAAGCGCTCACGAACTTTATCAATTTTGCCCTGGAGATAGAGCGCAGGGGCGCTACCTGGCTCATACAAGCTCAGGCGATCCTCGAAACTGCTAATCGCAGTATCCAGGCGCTCCTGAAACTGAGGGGAGTCAGCGCAAAGGGTCAAACCCACAGCCGTGCTCTGAGCCTGGGCGCTGGAGGCTAACCCAAGCCAAACCGTCACGGTCAGCAGGAGAGCAAGCAATCGACGCATAGAACTGTTTCCCTTTATTACAGAGTGCAACGTTCTTTGAAGAAAGATGGAGATAATTGAAGTGAGTGTTGAGTGTTTTGAGTAACCTTGTACATTACCTCCCAACGCCGTAACGATAACATTTAGCTCTTTAGGTTACTCTTACAGAACTCAATCCTCAACCATAGAAAAATAGCAGCTTATGGTAGCGGTTTTGGCAATCGAAACTAGTTGTGATGAAACTTCGGTTGCAGTGGTGGAAAACTATCAGGTTCACAGCAACCTGGTCGCTTCGCAGATCGACTTGCATCGGCAATATGGGGGGGTCGTGCCAGAGGTTGCCTCCCGTCAACATGTCGAGACCCTGAATCCACTGATTGCCGATGCACTGGCCCAATCAGGGCTGGGTTGGGACCAGATTGATGGCATTGCTGTAACCTGTGCGCCGGGTTTGGTGGGGGCATTGCTGGTCGGGCTGACGGCGGCTAAAACGCTGGCCCTGGTGCACAACAAACCTCTGGTAGGCGTGCATCACCTGGAAGGGCATCTCTACGCGGCCTACTTGAGCGAGCCTGAGCTGAAGCCGCCGTTTCTGTATCTGCTGGTGTCGGGGGGGCATACCAGTCTGATTGCGGTTCGCGACCACGGTCTGTATGAGCTGCTGGGCCAGACGCGGGATGATGCCGCTGGTGAAGCCTTTGATAAGGTGGCGCGGCTATTGGGGCTGGAGTATCCCGGTGGGCCTGCGATCGACAGAGTAGCCCATGAAGGCAATCCCCAAGCTTTTGCACTGCCAGAGGGCAAGGTCAGCCTGGGCGACGGTAGCCGCAACTTCCATCCCTACGACACCAGTTTCAGCGGCCTTAAAACCGCCATGCTGCGCCTGGTGCAGCAATTTGAGCGTGAGGGTAAGCCTCTGCCCGTAGCTGACCTAGCAGCCAGCTTTCAAGAGACGGTGGCGCGGGTGCTCACCAAGCGCACGCTGGCTTGCGCCCTAGACCATGACCTGAGCACGATCATTGCCGGTGGCGGGGTAGCAGCCAACAGTCGCCTGCGCAGTCAACTCACACAGGCGGCAGCTGAGCGGGGAGTCAAGGTGATTTTCCCGCCGCTGAAGTTCTGCACAGACAATGCCGCGATGATTGGCTGTGCAGGTGTGATGCATTTGGCTCAGGGGCATGTCTCGCCGCTGACGCTGGGAGTGCAGTCGCGGCTGGCCCTAACCCAGGTGATGAGCTTATACAGCTAGGGCAGCACTGTCGTTTAGGGCGTTGTCGTTCAGGGCGTTAATCGTTTCTTTCGCGCGCTCACGCAGATGTTCCCCGGCGATCACAGGTGCGTGCAGTGGTGGGCGCTCCGGTCCCTGGCAGGTGCTCAGACAGGCAACCTCAACGTCGTTGTTGGGTTCACAGAAGAAGGCACTTGAATAGCGCGACTGCTGCACTTTAGCGCCGGTAGGAATCGCCACGCGGTGCCAGGTTGAGCGCAACTCTTGGTTGGTCCACTGCTGGAGCAGATCACCGATGTTGACAATGACGGTGCCGGGAATTGGGGGCGCGGCAATCCACTCGCCCTGGGCAGTGCAGATCTCCAGGCCGCCAACGTTGTCCTGGAACAGCAGGGTGAAGCTGCCGTAGTCGGTGTGGGTACCGGAGCGCAGTTGACCGGGTTCGGGCTCTTGGTGCAGGGGGGGATAGTGAATCAGGCGCAGGATGTTGTTTTGCCCATGTCGAACCTGAAAAAAGGACTCGGGCAGGTCTAGGCCCAAGGCAAAGGCGCGCAAGACTTGATAGGAGGCTTCGGTGCAAGCAGTCTGGAATTCCAGCCCAACGGTTTGCAGATTGGTTTGCTCGGTTAGCGTCTGAGCGGGAGGATTTGGGTTGTGGACAAAGGCTTCCTGGTAGTAGCCCTCTTCTCTAAAAATATCGAAGGTTTCTTTGAGGTCATCGGGCTGGGAAGGGTCACTGCGTTCTGTGCCCAGGCCCATATAAACGCAGCGCTGGCCAGGGGCAATGGTTCTGGATTCAGTCACCTGCTCTTTGAGAGCTGAGGGGAGCGCAAAAAACGACTGAGCCCGGTTGAAAAACTGCTCGATTAGCGTTTGAGAAATGCCAATGTTTTTCAAATACATGAAGCCGAGTTCGTGGCAGGTTTGATGAATCTGTTGAGCAACGGCTCGTTGTGCGGCTTGATCACCGATGAGAAAAGGCTCGAAATCAATGACTGGTATTTGCACAGGCATGGAGCGAAATTCTCCTAAATCTAGAGACCTAATCTAGAGACTTAAAAAAGCACAGTTCCATTGCTGGAACTGTGCTCATAGTAAACATTTCAAGCTCTAGAAAAGCTAAGTCGTCTCGTTTTGAGCCAGAGAGTTAAGAGGGCGCTAGCGGTTTACAAGCGCGTAAAGTTTGGGATCTACCACAGGGCTCGAACGGCGGCAGGTTCGGTGCGGGTGTCTTCGTAGGTGGGGGCTGGGCGGCTCACTGGGGCAGGCTGGGCCGCAGGCTCGACCGTTGTGGTGGTGGTTTGGGTGCGACGCTCAATGACGGTGTTGCTACGCTCGACGCTTGCGTCGGTGGTGCTGCCGTCTTGGGCGGTGGTGACGGTGCTGCTCTCTGTAGTGTTGCTGTCGGCGGTGTTGGCCCCGGTGCTGTCTTCAGTGCTAGTGGTGCTGGTATTGGTCGTGGTGCTGGCTTCGTTGCGGTTGCGGTTTGTGTTGACGCGGCCACTGGCAGTTGCGGTGGCAGGGTCGTCGCTGACGCCGTTCGCCTGAGTGTCTGTGACTCGTTGGTTGACAGTACCCAGGCGGTAGCCGTCCCGTGCAAAGGCAGGCGAGATGCTGGCGGCTAATAGCAGGACGGAAGTGATTGGCAGAGCTGCAATTCGAATGGATAGTTTCATGGTTGCCCCTTTAAGTGGGTGGAGACTTCTTTTCCATTCCAAAATTTGGCAACTCTATCCGGCAGGTCAGCACTGTCCGCAGATAGAGGAGCTTCAAAAACTCAATTAGAAATTTCTATCTGCGGATGGCTTAGCGGCAGTTATGTAACAGTTGTTACTCTGGATTTCTCGCCCATTGCTGAGCACTGAGAATGAGTTGAGGCGAGAGGTTAAATAAAGTGCTTGGCGGTCGGCTAATGTCATCGCCCGGTAGGATGAGTTTGCTGAGCCGATTGCTGGTTTCTAAACGCACGATGTAGCGGCGAACGTCGCTTTCTTCGACGTCACCATCACGGACGAAGAGGGAGATGGGCAGGTTGGCACGACCGGTGCGCGGGTCGGTGTAGTTGGCAGCAACGAGTAGCAAAATTTTGGCGGAGGCGGGCAGGTTTTGTCGGCGGCTAATGTAGTCCCACAGGGCAAGGCGAGTTTTGGAAGACATGGTTTTGTTGGGTTGGGTGAGGTGAATTTGGGTGTCGCAGGAGTTAATCTTTCAGCTCTCTTTTGGGTGGAGAAAGCAGGAGAAATTGAGCTGCTTTTTCTACAGAAAGAGGAGCTAGGGAAGGGGTGTTTTCAGGTTAAGAACTCAGGCGGCGATGCGCAGTTGGTAGTGGCGCTGTTCCCAGAGTTTTCGCCAGTGATTAAGTACGGCTTCGGGATAGGAAAAACGCTGGCATTCGCGTTTAATTACCTGGCCTAGCCATTCGAGGACGCGTAAGTCGGTGCAACCTTGGATGGTGAGGGCGCAGGCTTCGATCCATTCGCTGAATTTGCGGTAGCTGATGAATTGGCCGCCTCGGTCGGTGCGATGCACAAAGAGCTGGTGGGGCCAGTGTTCGTAGCGGCAGATTAGGTGTTCGGGGATGCCAAGGAAGCGGGCAATTTGCGTCAGGGAGATGTTGAGCTGCGGTTGCAGAATTGGCGTGAGATGCATGGGGGAAGTGTCCTAAATGGGATTGGTTTGTAGAGAACCAAAACCAAAGCCACCCCGCTTCTGTGACCATAGGAAGTCTGGGTGGCTAGTATGGAGTGTTAAACTTCCTCCTAGCCTCCAGGCTGGCTGATACAGCGTGGGGGTTAGCCGTTTAGGGTTGTTGCAAGCTGCCCTAAATGGCGCTTCAGTTTTGCGGAGTTGAGGCTGTTTCGTCTAGGCAGAAATTGATAAGGTTAGTGGAAAGAAAATATCAAATTCTAAAACCACAGTCAAGCTTTAGAACGAGATTTATCTTGGGAGAAAACTCGTTAGGCAGTTGCAGGGCTGGGTAGCTGCGCTTTTAGGCGTTTGGCTCCTGTTGTATTGCATCGCGTAGGGATTTGAGATTTCTGCGATAGAGAACTGTACTGAGATGATCAACCCCTAATACCCGCTCAGCGATTTGCAATGCCTGCTTGTACAAAGGCTCTGCCTCACGGTAGTGACCTTGGGATTTGTAAAGCAATGCCAAATTGTTCAAGCTAATGGCCATATCTGGATGCTCATCGCCCAGCAGACGTTGTCTGAGTTTCAATGCCTGCACAAGCAAAGGCTCTGCTTCGCTGTAGCGGCATTGGAAGTAGTAGAGCAATGCCAGGTTGCTCAGGCTTTGCGCTACATCTGGATGCTCATCGCCCAGCAGACGTTGTCTGAGTTTCAATGCCTCCTTATGCATGCCCTCCGCCTCGCTATAGCGATCTTGGGAAGAGTAGAGTGATGCCAGATTGTTCAGGCTACTGGCAACATCTGGATGCTCATTGCCCAGCAAGCGTTGTGCTAGTTCCAACGCCTGCTTGTACAAAGGCTCTGCCTCGCTATAGCGACCTTGGGAATGGTAGAGCCCTGCCAAATTGTTCAGGTGACCAGCAACAATTGGATGCTCATTGCCCAGCAAGCGTTGTGCTAGTTCCAACGCCTGCTTGTACAAAGGCTCTGCCTCACTGTAGCAACCTTGAGATTCGTAGAGCCCTGCCAGATTGTTCAAGCTTGTGGCAGTATCTGGGTGCTCATTGCCTACCAAACGTTGGCTGAGTTCCAGTGCCTGCACAAGCAGAGGCTTTGCCTCACTGTAGCGACCTTGAAAGTAGTAGAGCGATGCCAGATTGTTCAGGCTAGTGGCAACAGCTAGATGCTCATCCCCTAGCAAGCGTTGGGTAAGTTCCAAGGCCTGCTTGTACAAAGCCTCTGCCTCACTGTAGCGACCTTGAGAATAGTAGAGCAATGCCAGATTGTTCAGGCTAGTGGCAACAGCTAGATGCTCATTACCAAAGCGGGTCTTGACAGCCGATAAACATTGCTCGTACCAGGGTTCTGCCAAGGTATAAAGTCCTTGGCCTTCGTAAAATTTGGCTGAAGCGGCAAAGGGCAAATACAGATCCTCATCGTTGAGAAATTGAGATAGCCCTTTGGCGGCCTCTGCAAGGTGAGGAACGGCATGAGATACCAATCGAAGCTGTTGACGAGTTGGCGAGTATGGAATTTGCTTGGCAATCACCACCATTGCTTGGCAAAAGGCTCGTTTTTGCTCGTCTGCCTGAGCTGATACTGCCATCTTCTCTTGCAGAAACTCGCGGATTAATTGATGCAGTTGATAGAACCCTTTGCCCTTTTCCTGGAGCAAATGCAGATTCAGCAGGCCATAGTCTCGGATTTCTTCTAGTTCCTCTAGGTCCATGTCTGGCCAGCACTGCTCTACTAGCGACCAGGAAATTGGAGCCAGAGCAAACAGGCTTAGCAAACAACCCAACTGTTTAGCGGTCTCATCCAACGCCTGCCAGCTCAGCTCAAAGGCTTCTTGCACTCCAAGCGGCGCAGTCATGTCATCTTCTGACTTGTGCTTTTTTAGCGAGAGATGCTCTAACCGTTTGTTCTCCAACCGCGTCAGCATCTCAGCCAGTGTCAGCTCAGTTTTCCGCTTCAGGTATCGCCCTACCAGCTCCAAGCCCAGAGGCAAATAGCCCAACTGTTTGCAGAGATCTCTAGCAAGTTGGATCTCTTGTTGCAGTCGTTCCTCGCCGATCAGCGATTCCAGCAACTTCAGAGCCGCCTCCGGTTGCAATACATCCAGAGAAAGCTGTCCGATGGATGCCCCCAGATGTAACCGGGTCGTGAGCAGGATCTTAAAGCGGGAAGCTTCTGTGGGCAGGTAAGGCTTGACCTTCGCATAGTCCGTCACATCATCCAATACCAGCAGCACCTCACCCTCCGGCCAATGCTGCCAGCAGAAGCGCACCTGAGTCTCAACATCCAGTTCCTCTGCCGGCTTTAGGTCGAGCATAGCTTTAGCAAACCGCACAATCTGAATGCCAATATCTCCCCCACTTCGAGCCGAGACCCAACAAATCCCACCGGAGTAGCTTTGCTTCTGGGCTAGGGCGTATCGAATCGCCAACTCCGTCTTGCCCACACCGCCCATGCCTGCCACCGCTGCAATTGCAACCCGGCGTTCCTCTTGCAAGAGCTGATGCAGACGATCTAACGCCTCCTCCCGCCCCACAAACTCACCCGCTCCACTCAGAGGAATGTTGTTTGGGACATTTGCCAAGTTATCCTGCCCCTCCGACGATTGGCCGTCAGCGGTCGAAGGGGCTACTGAGGGTTTGCTGCTGCTTCGATCTCCTCGCAGATTTTGACTAGTTCTCTGTTCAAGTCTGGGGGACTGAGGCTGTCGAGAGGTTTAGACGGGTCATTCACTGCCTGGTAGCTATTGAGAGCCGTCTTCTTATACATAGAAGCGCTCACCGCCACCCACAAAATTGTGAGTCCCTCCTCCTCAGCCGCCTTCAACAGCGCTGGAAACTCCCGTTCGGCAATAAAGTCTGAATACAGGAAATTAGAGCTAACCAGAAGCACAGCTACCTTTGCGCGAGCCAATGCCTGTTCAATTTCTACCTCCCACTTCGCCCCTTTTTTGATGCGAGTGTCATCCCACGGATCAATAGTCCCGTTCCGCACCATCGGCTTCAGCATCGTCTGAAGCTTCTTGAGCCATTCCGCATCCTCATGGCTGTAGCTCACAAAAACCTGGTCACGTACAGGCTCCGGCACCGGCTTCTTCCTTTCTAGGCATTCTTTTTCTGGTTGCACTGTTGACTGAGAGGGTATTGCCACCGGAGGCGTAGCTGTTGACGCTCGCAACCGTTGAATCTGTCTATTAGATTCGTCAATCTGTTCTTGAAGCTCAAATCGCTGACTCGCATTCGATGTCCTGGCTAGCTCCTGCTCCAAAAAAGCCAGCTTGCGCTGCCAAGTCTGAAGCGCACCGTTCGCCGAGTGATCAGCCCCATCTGAAGCCATTCAGAGAACCCCTTTAGCCCAGTTGCCACCCTAGCCTCAAGCAGGCCAAGTTAGCCGCCAGTATAGGCGCGCCCACCCCTGACCCGCCTAAATTTGTACTGGTCATAAACTCAAGCCCAAGGACCAGAAGCTAGCAAAACTCCATTTCGCCCCAAACTTGGGGGGGCTAGGGGGCATTCTCTCCAACCATCCCATCATCTAGTTTCAGCAGCCCCAAACTGAGCTTCATCGCGCTTGAGCCTAGTTTCACCATGCGCAAATCTAGTTTCATCGTGCTTGAGCCTAGTTTCACCCCGCTAAAACTTAGTTTCACCACGCGCAATTCTAGTTCAATCGCACTGAAATCTAGTTCAATCCAGATTTAGTTTAGTTTTACCGTGCTTACTTTTAGTTCAAGCGTAATTTTTGGGAACGCTAGACCCTTATCCCTAACTTGCAGCAACCACGCCCATAAACTGCTAGAGCCAACAACGACCCCAGCAAAACCACGCAAAAGAAAAACTCAACATCAAAAAAAGGCATCCACTTTTCCTAAATTTTTCAGGAGACTGTTGCCCTGCTAACCGTTTAATTTACATTTATAAATTCGAGTCCCAAACACTCATTAAAGAGGTTCAAAGGCTCATTCACGAGCATTAGAGCCTCATTCACGAGTCTCAAACACTCATTCACAAGACCCAGAGCCTCTGCTTTACCCACCCTTAACTCCCAGCTAAACCTAAATGTATTATTTCTTACCTTCTTAAAGAGACTTTGCAATTAGCTTTACCCAGCTCCTACCACAGACAGACGGACACCTCAGCCAAACCCCATTAGGCTCTAAGAGCTGTGATAGATGCTACAAGGGAGTACGCTTCATGAGCGACAACATCAAGAAAGACCACGATTCCGATGCTAATCCCGACCCCATCACCGGGCAACCCGGCTCCCATCCAGTCGGCACAGGCGTAGGCGCTGCCGGGGCTGGCACAATCGGGACCGTGATTGGCGGTGCCCTTGGTGGCCCAGTTGGCGCAGTCGTCGGCGCAGCAGTTGGCGCCGTAGCCGGTGGCTTAGCAGGTAAGAACGTCGCCGAGCAGATCGACCCTAGCGTCGAAGATAACTACTGGCGCCAGAACTACGCCACTCGCCCCTACGTCCAACCAGACCACAGCTACGAAGACTATCAACCCGGCTATCGCACCGGCTACGAAGGCTACGGTCGCTACGCTGGAAGCGGCCGCACCTACGACGAAGTCGAGCCCTATCTCCAGAGCGACTACGAAACCAACCACGGCGGCAAAGCAAAACTGGGTTGGGACAAAACTAAGCATGCTGCTCGCGATGCCTGGGACCGCGTTGAGCGTGCAATCCCCGGCGACGCCGACAGAGACGGACTCTAAATAGAGATTAGGTTTCTCTTGCAGATTGGGACCGACGATAAGACCAGTTAGATGACGCAAAGGCGGCTCAACGAGTACAGTTGAGCCGCCTCCAATCCAGAAGCGCCTAAGGCAAACGGATCAATTCAGCCTTAATTTTTAGCCAATTTTAGCCAAATTCCTACCTAACAGGCCTGACAGGAATCGCTTAAGCTCCTGCATAAATCGCCCACTCTTCAATGCCGCGATTCTTTAAGCTCGATTCAGCTTGACGAACCTGCTCATCCGGCCCTTCGATCAGAACCAAATAATCGCCCCGATGCAGACGGTTGCTATAAACCAGCGCCCGTTCTTGTGGCATACCCGTATCGGTTAAGGCATGAATCAAACGATCAGCCGTTGAGGCTTCAATCGCCGAACCCGTGACCGTTGCCACTAGGGCCGCCGCTAGACTACCCGCCGCCAGCACCGGCCCCACACCCGGAAGCGCCAGACTGCTCAGGCCCACCAGCGTTGTGCCCCAAGCGCTAGCCGTCGCCACATCTTCAGACAACCCTCTCTGAGTCTCCACCGACTCATCGCCGACTCGCTCACTCGTCTGAGCGCCGCCCACCGACTCAACCTGTTCGGCCTCCTTGCCGATCACAGAAACCTTATCCATCGGGAAATTAGCAGCATTCAATTCATTGAGCGCCTGCTCGACAGCTTCGCGATTGTCAAATATGCCAGCGGCGCGGCTTTGTTGAGTTACAGCCATTGTTTTAACTCCTTCAAAATGTGCAGTGAATGGGTAGTTCTAAGTGAGGCCAGCTAGGTGAGACAAGTTAGATGAAACAAGCTAAGAAAAGTAGCTTTGGCTACGGTTCTCCTAGTGTGTAAAATCCACCCCATTCGCTCCAACACCTTGAGGAAGACTTCAGTCGCCAGAAATTCAAGCGAAATTCAAGCGAGACTCAAGCAGAGATCCAAACCAGCTAGCTATAAGTGCAAGCCCCTATCCCTGGCACGCATCGAGGGAACTCTAGGCAAGTCGTCTCTGCCATCCCCTCATGGAAGAATTCTTTCTCTTCAACCCCAACGATCCAGATGACATCGCCTCCTGGGTACAGGGACGCCGCCAGCTGATAGACCGGTTAGAAGAGCTGGAATGGGAAGCAGGCGTGCATTTTGCCCTCTACCCAGACGGACGCTTGGGCTTCTGCGAAGAACTGATTTTGTCGCTGCACGAAGAAGTGCCCGTGCAGACTGGCCACTTGATCGGTGCCGATCTAGTTTTCCGCGCAGCCGAACTGGACGAGAAAGCGCTAGAACACGAAGCTGACTAGGGCCGTTGGTCGGTCTTGAGCTGTTTCTGTCTCAAGTCGTGTACTCGGCGTTGATTTTGACGTAGTCGTAGCTGAGGTCGCAGCCCCAAGCGGTGCCGTTGCCCGGACCATCACCTAGGCTGACGCTGATCACCACATCTTTCTGCTTCAGGTAATTGCTGGCACTGGCGCGGTCAAAAGGCAACGGCGTTCCCGCTTCCATCATTAGGAAGTCGCCCAGTTTCACCTGGAGTTGGCTGGGGTCGAAGGCAACTCCAGCTCGACCAGCCGCCGCGGCAATCCGACCCCAGTTGGGGTCGCGACCAAACACCGCTGACTTAACTAGAGAAGATCCAGCAATCGTGCGGGCTACCTGACGAGCCGCGGCTTCATCTGTCGCCCCGCTCACCTGGATTTCTAACAGACAGGTTGCGCCTTCGCCATCGCGAGCAATCGCCTTGGCCAGATCCACACAGGCGGCAGTCAGCATCTCCTGCAACTGCTGGGCATGGGGGCTGTTTTCATCGGTGATTGCTGGCGTACGGGACAGACCATTGGCCAGGGCCAGCACAGTGTCGTTGGTGCTGGTGTCGCCGTCTACCGTGATTTGATTGAAGCTTTGATCCACAGCTTTGACCAGCATCTGCTGCCACAGGCTCGGCGTCACCGCAGCATCGCAAGTAATAAAGGCCAGCATCGTTGCCATGTTGGGATGGATCATGCCGGAGCCTTTGGTCATGCCGCCGACGCGCACCGGACGACTATCAACCATTGCTTCTAGAGCCACGGTCTTGGGCACTAAGTCAGTGGTCATAATCGCGCGTGCCGCCTCTGCTGCGGCCACTTCAAGATCCTTGTTGGGATCCATCGCCTCAGCCACCAGCCGAGGAATTGCCGCTTTTAGCGGTTCCATTTTGATGCGCTGGCCAATCACCCCCGTCGAAGCTAGCAGAATTTGTTCTGGTGGCACTGAGAGTGCCTGTCCCAGCACTTGGGCGCATTCCAGCGCATCGGTCATGCCCTGAGCACCAGTACAGGCATTGGCTTGACCAGCGTTAATTAAGATGGCGCGAGCAGCCGGTTTTTCCTGAAGGCGTTGCTGGCAGTAGTCCACCGGCGCTGCACGCACTTGCACCTGCGTGAACACACCAGCCGCAATCGCTGACTCTTCCGACACAATCAGGGTCAGGTCAGGGGCACCAGAGGGCTTCAAACCTGCAACAATCCCAGCAGCTCGGTAGCCTCGGGGAGCGGTTACGCCGCCGGAAATTACCTGCCAGTCCTGTGTCGTCATCTCGCTCACACCCCTTGCGAAAACCTGACCCTGATTTTACTCTTGTGACCCTTGCCTGAACTGTCGTTCTGAACCCCGTGCCAGGTCGCTTTATGCTATCGGCTCCAACATGCGGAAGCGATTGTTAGCGACTAGATAACGACGGCCCAAAACTTCGTCAGGGGCACGGTTGCGCAGGACTTGCCGCATGTCCGCCGCGATCCGAGGCACATTTAGGAAATAGCCATGCTCTGAGGGTTCAGCGAAACGGGCCACAACTCTTGTGCAATCGATGAGGGCAACGTTGCGAGGCACCTGCTGCGGGTGGATGGGACCATCATTGCCCAGCCGCGTGGGATTGCCCTTGAGCGTATCGCTAGCCCATAGCGCCAAATCGCCATTGTTGAAATAGACACTGGTGCGTCGGCTTAGGCGGGGCAGAGAGAGCAACTTGTGCTCGAATTCAAAGGCATCATCATCTTCATCGGCTGCCATCATCAACACTTGGTCAAATAGCCTGGGCAACTGTTCGCCCACCTGCCGTTTGAGTTCCTGCAAAGCATTGCGCAGAACATAAGCGCCCATACTGTGGGTAAGCAGATGCAAGCTCTGTTTACACTGCTGTTCAGGCGGCACTTGATTAATGAAATCGGCAACCTTGAGCAGACCCCGTGCAAAAGCAGACCCCGAAGCAGCCGCATCTAAGCGGTCATTTTTGTAGGCGACAATATCGCGGGATTGAGTTTTGCTCAGCAGTAGCGCCCCATCCGAAGGCCAGGAGAACAACACCATGTTCAACTTAATGGGGTCGTTGGGCGCGAGTGGATCGGCAGCAGTCAAAATTTGCTTGAGTTGAGCCGCTGCGGTTAAAGCACTTTTGAAGGACGTATTAAAGCCATGAATAAAGATCATGGTGTCCTTGGCGTTCTGGAACATCTCACGCCGGACGCGATCGAAGACGGCTTGGCTACCCAAAACGGGCGGCGTTACTGAGAAGTTTTCGGGGGCAACGGCGATTTGATACTGGTCGAAGTTAGGCCCGGTTACTTGTGCTTGCCCAAAACGCAAGTTGGCTAAACCATCACTGCTAAACTCACTATCAAAATCATCAGGATTGGTGGGCCGATTGGGACGTCGATTGGTCGCAAAATAGATTGTCGTCATTGCTTAATCTCTATGCCTTTGCAAGCATCTGTGCCCACTCTCTTCTTTGTCAAGTTCTGAGTCTCCGGAACCAGTTGAGTTAGCGATAAACTCGGCTTGCTTTGCCTTGCTTTAATACATCAATATATCTTTCAATACATCTTTAATAGTTCAGTTCAAGCCTTTGCCACGCCTAAACTGAAAGCTCTACTCGTTAATTCTCTTGACTGTTTGGAAGTAGACCATAATCCAGTTTAGTTGCTGAGGGACAAACGAAATCTTAATATTTCTAATCGCAACTTAACTGTCTTGATGGCCTTCTGGATTGCGTTGGCTTCAAGTCTTAGGGCTGTAATCCTTAGCACTGTAATATTTATCACTTAGGCATTGCTTCAAGCAGACAACTTATCGCTTTTGCAGTCTAAGCGTATGATTGCCACAGATACTTTTGGCCGGACGCTATCTGAGGGCATCTGTGGGAGCACCTGTGAGAGCACAGTGGATAACGCAGGATGTAATCTGGACGGCTTGGCAGCAGCCTGGCTTAGAACATCTCCAGCTAACCGAACAGGAAGATCAGGTTCTAGCCGATAGCCTGCTGATCGGCATGCATAAGCAAAAGCCCTTTCGGGTGCGCTACACGATTGTCTGTGATTTGCAATGGCAAGTGCGCAGGCTGAGTCTAGATCTGTTGAGTGGCGGTGGACAAGCCATTGAGTTGTGGTCTGATGGCAACGGTCAGTGGACGACTCAGTCTGGTTTTGCAGTGTCCGCTCTGGATGGCTGCTTGGATCTAGATCTTGCAGTCACTCCCTTCCCCCACAGCCTAGCGATTCGTCGTTTAGCCTTAAACCCAGGCGAATCTGCTGAAGTGAAGGCGGTTCATTTAACCGTGCCTAAGATCAAACTGCAAACCAGTCAGCAACGTTACACCTGTCTTGCTACTGGCTCTGAAGCGAATGTAGAGGGTAACGCTGGGGATAAACCCGAGGGCGGCTTGTATCGCTACGAAAACTTAGGCACTGGCATCCAGGTTGAGTTGCGCCTGGATGCTAAAGGTCTGGTCATCGATTATCCTGAAGCGTTTAGACGGGTGTGGTCCCAGTAGTGGCGATTAACCTTGATTGACCTTCAGCAATCCAGCTCAGCTCAACTCTTATGCGCATTCGCGTTCAGCCCTTCACCGTCCATAAGCGATTTGCCTTAACTATTAGTCGTGGCACAACGGCGCAGAGCACGAACTTGTGGGTGACGGTGATCCAAGATGAACTAGAGGGCTGGGGCGAGGCTTCTCCCTTCGCCGCCGATCAGCAGCCTCAAACCAGCGAGCGGATTTTGGCGGATTTGCAACGGGCGATGCCGCTGCTGGAGCAATTCAGCCCGCTAGACCAGCAAGCGATTGAGCAGGTTTTGCGGAAGGCGGAGATTGGGTCTGCTGCGCGTGCGGCTCTGGATGTGGCGATGCATGACTGGTTGGGCAAGCGGGTGGGGCTACCGCTGTGGCAATTGTGGGGTCTGGATTGCAGCCGCATTGTGCCTACGTCGGTGACGATTGGCATCAACACGCCCGAAGCGGCCCGAGCCCGTGTGCGCGATTGGCTGGACTTCGCTGCGCCTAAGACTTTGAAGGTCAAACTGGGCAATCCGGCTGGCATTGAGGCAGATCGGGCAATGCTGCTGGCGATCCGAGAGGAAGCGCCTAGCCAGCCGATCAGCGTAGATGCCAATGGCGGTTGGAGCTTAGCGGATGCAGTCAAGATGTGCGACTGGTTAGCCGAGCAACAGGTGACTTACGTTGAGCAACCGTTGGCCAAAGGCCAGGAAGCTGACTTGTCTGAGCTCAACCAGCAATCGCCCCTGCCGCTGTTTGTCGATGAGAGCTGCTGGACTAGCCATGACATTGTGCGGCTGGCAGACCGAGTGCAGGGGATTAACATCAAACTAATGAAATGTGGCGGTTTAACTGAGGCCAGACGCATGGTGCATACGGCGCAAGCTTGCGGCTTGCAAATTATGTTTGGCTGCTATTCCGACAGTTCGCTGGCTAATACGGCATTGGCTCAGCTTTCGCCCCTGGCTGACCGTTTGGATCTCGACAGCCAGCTCAACCTGGTCGATGACCCGTTCGCGGGAGCAACGTTGCAAGACGGACGCGTGATGCCAAACGATCGGCCTGGATTGGGAGTGCAACGCCATGCGGCTAACGCCTGAGCATCGAGTGGCGGTGCTGTTGCACGAGGGCATCCTCGGCAGCAGTGGCAAAACTGGTCTGTCGCTGTTGCGTTACAGCGAAGCGCCGATTGTGGCGGTGATCGATGAGCAATGCGCCGGTGGCTCGTTGGCAGAACTGACAGGCATTGCGCACCAGGCACCGATTGTGGCCTCAGTCAGCGAAGCCTTGACGTTACAACCGAATGTGCTGGCTATTGGTCTGGCGCCCTCGGGGGGAATCTTACCCGAGGCGCGACGACAAGAAATTAAGCAGGCGGTTGCGGCAGGCCTATCGGTGATGAACGGCTTGCACACGCTAATGGCCACCGATCCAGAGCTGAAGGCGCTGCTTCAGCCGGAGCAGTGGATTTGGGATATTCGTCAGGAACCGCCAGGGCTGAAGGTGGGCAGTGGTCAGGCGCGTCTGCTTCCCTGTCGGCGGTTGCTGCTGGTAGGCACGGATATGGCGGTTGGCAAGATGTCGACGGGCTTGGAGGTGCAACGGGTAGCGCGTCAGCGGGGCTTGCGATCTAAGTTTTTGGGCACGGGTCAGGCTGGCTTAATGATCGCAGGCGATGGCATTCCCTTGGATGCGATCCGCGTGGATTTCGCGGCGGGTGCCGTGGAGCAACTGGTGATGCGCTACGGCTACGACCACGACTTGCTGATTGTGGAGGGCCAGGGTTCGCTGCTGCATCCCGGCTCGACCGCGACCCTACCTCTGTTGCGCGGCAGTCAGCCGACGCATTTGATCCTGGTGCACCGAGCCGGGCAGGCGCACATTCGCAACATTGAGCAGGTGCCGATTCCCCCACTCAGCGCCGTTGTGCCGCTTTACGAAGCGCTAGCCGCGGCAGGGGGAGCCTTTGCGCCAGCAGCAGTGGTGGCAATTGCCTTGAATACGGCTCACCTGGATGAGGCTGCCGCCCGAGCCGCCGTAGAGCAAGCCCAGGCCGACACCGGTTTGCCTTGCAGCGATCCAGTCCGGTTCGGCGCAGAGGTGCTGTTAGACGCCGTGATCAAGCCTTGAGCCGCTCAGCATGAAGATTCAGCGACTCGATCATTTGGTGCTGACGGTTCGCGATCTGGAGGTGAGTTGCCAGTTCTATGCTCAGGTGTTGGGCATGGAGGTGGTGACCTTTGGCGAGGGACGCAAGGCACTGCACTTTGGTCAACAGAAAATCAATTTGCATGAGCTGGGCCGGGAGTTTGAACCCAAGGCGGAGCGAGCTACGGCGGGTTCTGCGGATCTGTGCCTGCTGAGCGAAACTGCGTTGACTCAGGTCATTGAACATCTGCAGCAGTGTGGGGTTGAAGTGCTAGAGGGACCAGTGCGCAGAACCGGTGCCCTGGGTCCTATCGACTCGGTTTATTTGCGCGATCCCGATGGCAATCTACTAGAGGTATCGTCGATGCAGTCTGAATCCACGCCAGCGTCAGCAACCCAGGCAGCTGCCACACAGGCAGCCACGGCAGCAGGACTACAGCTCAGCGTGCTAGCTGAGCGATTGGCGGTTTGCCGGTTGGAGCCAACGGAGCCAATTCCAGTTTGGGCGGTGAGCGGTGCATTTTTTGCCGTGGTTAAAACCGTTGAGGAACTCTCGATTGTCTGTCCGCAGAGCCAGGTGCCTGATGGCGTGATCCATGAGGCCAACTGGCAAGGGTTCAAAGTTGCCGGTCCGTTGAATTTTGCCTTGACTGGGATTCTGGCTGCCTTGGCTAATCCATTAGCGCAAGCAGGCATTAGCATCTTTGCGGTGTCAACTTACGATACCGACTACTTGTTGGTTCGAGAACAACATTTAGAACAGGCAATTGCCGTGCTCAGGCAGGCGGGCCACCAAGTCCAGGCCTAAGTCATGGAACTTCAAACATCCAGATTGGTGCTCAAGCGCCTGGATGCCAGTACTGCGCCTGAGGTTCTGGCCTATTTTGAGCGGAATCGAGAGTTCTTTCAGCCCTGGAGCCCGACGGTACCGCCAGACTTTTACACCTTGGAATTTCACCGCAGAAAATTACAAAAGGAACTGGAGCGTTGGGCCGAAGGTCAAACGCTGCGCTTGTGGTTGTTTAAGAAGGAAGCACTATCTAATACTTTGATTGGCGACCTAGTTTTAACGAACATCACTCGCGGTGCTTTTCAGTCTTGTCACTTGGGCTACAAGCTGGATCGCCAATGGATCAATCAGGGCTTAATGACCGAAGCGCTGAGCACTGTGCTGCCTTTTGCCTTTCAGAGCTTAAAGCTACATCGCGTCGAAGCCAATATTATGCCTAGAAATCAGCGTTCGATCCGCGTGGTTGAGAAGTTAGGCTTCGTTAATGAAGGGCTGTCCAGACAATACCTGAAAATTAATGGTGTCTGGGAAGATCATTGGCATTACGTCATGCTCAATCCGGTGGCTCCGGCAGAATTGCTATAAACGGTCGGCTCGCTTTCAAGCTGTGATTAAAGAGGTTGCAATGGGACTAACGATTACTCAAGTCGATGCCTTTACCGCTGAACCGTTTGCCGGTAATCCTGCCGCAGTTTGTATTTTGCCAGAGCCACGAGATGAAGTGTGGATGCAGAAGGTAGCACAGGAAATGAACCTGTCTGAAACGGCCTTTCTGCACCGTCAAGCCGATGGTTTCAGTTTGCGTTGGTTCACGCCTGCGGTTGAAGTTGCTCTCTGCGGTCACGCGACGTTGGCGAGTGCCCATGTTCTGTGGGAAGCAGGACATTTGCAGCCCCAGGAACAAGCGCGATTTCACACGCTCAGCGGCCTTCTGACGGCGGAGCGACGCAGTGATTGGATTGAACTAGACTTTCCCGCCAAGCTAGAGGAAGCCACAACAGCCCCTCCAGATTTATTGAAGGCGTTAGCAGTCAGGCCGGTTTACGTGGGCAAAAATCAGTTTGATTATGTGGTCGAAGTGGAGTCTGAACAAACGGTTCGGGCTCTCAATCCCGATTTCACGCTGCTGCGAAAACTGCCCGTTCGAGGTGTGATTGTGACCAGCGCCGCCACTTCGCCCGAATACGATTTTGTCTCACGCTTCTTCGCTCCCGGCTCTGGCGTTGACGAAGACCCCGTGACGGGTTCGGCCCACTGTTGCCTCGGTCCATTCTGGCAACAACGCTTGGGTCGGCAGGAGTTTGTCGCCTATCAAGCTTCGGCACGGGGCGGGGTCGTGCGCGTGCGCTGTAGCGGTGAGCGCGTGGCTTTAGGCGGTCAGGCAGTTACGGTTTTGCGGGGGGAATTGTTATAGCGCCGCTCCTGCCATCGACAAGTTGCTCTCTGCAATAGCTCTGTGATCGCGGAGATTACGGAATGCGGCTCAAGCCATTAGTAATGCAGGCAGGATGATCATCAATGTCAGTCGATCCATTGGCAATGTCACTGCGGATATTACTGAGTGCAAGCGGCTGCATTGAGATGGGAGCAAGCACAAATCTAATGATCATTGGGGCCAATGCTTAAGCAGGGTTTGAGGGTAAGCAATCGGTTGACGCCAGCGAAGGGGCGGCGTGGCATTCTCACGAGTTGTGGGCACTTTAGCAAGGTATTGCACTCACACCGTTACTATGTCGACCCAAAGTAGCAATCGTCGTTTGTCTCCTCAAGTGATTAGCCAGGATATCGATGCCCTCAATGGTTTGGGTGCTATTCCTAACTACGAAACCGCCCGCATTGAAGCAACATCCAAGGCATTGCAAGCCGCCTATCAGGCGATGATCATGCAGCAGCAAGCGGAAACCGAAAGACAGGCGATGTACCGGGCCACAGTCAACGCGGCACGGTTAGCAGAATGGAACTTTCACAACGCTGTATTGGCGATGAAAGAAGTCGTGCGGGGACAGTTTGGTTCAGACAGTGATGAAGCCCAAGCCGTTGGCTTGAAGAAGAAATCTGAGCGTAAGCGCCGGGTGCGTGCCAAAGTGGTGAGCGCTTAAGGGCAAGATGAGCCAATCCCCCTCAAGTTTCCCAGTTGAGAGAACTTAAGGGGGATTGCTAGAGGTGAATGTATAGATTCAGCTAGTTGCCACGGCTTCTATTTTCAAGTCGCCACTGGGCCCTCACTCAAGCCGTAGTTACCTCTTAGACACTCACAAATGCCGCCGAGGTCAGGCTGCTAACTTGCACATCGTTGAGTGTTGCCAACAGCTCACCGCTACTGGTCAAGCGGACCAGGGTGTCATCAGCTTTGCCGCCAGTGCCCTGCGTCAGGCTTAAGTCTGCGAAGGTCAAACCATTGGCTAGACCCAAGCGGTCGCCCTGGCCTAGGCGCAAGTCATAGATCGAGTCGCTGCCGTCTCCAGCTCTGAGCACAAAGACATCGCTGCCCTTGCCACCGTTGAGCTGATCGTTACCCTTGCCACCGTCGAGCAGGTCATCGCCCGCGTCACCCCAGAGTTGGTCGTTGCCCGCCTCGCCATACAGCAGGTCATTGCCCGCTTTGCCGCCCAAGCGGTCGTTGCCGTTGCCGCCATAGAGTAGGTCGTCGCCGCCATTGAGGCCACCGGCAGTGCGGATGTTCTGATCGCCACGCAGGACATCGTTGCCGTTGCCGCCGTAGAGGCGGTCATTACCTTGCAGACCGGCAAGCGTGTCGTTGCCGCCCAAACCGAGAATGAGGTCAACCTCTGCGGTACCGACCAGGGTTTCGCCCCGATTGCTGCCGTTGATCGCGCCAGTCAGGTTGATTTCATACAAGGTGGTGGTGCCGCTGACTTCGTTGCCGACCGCCAGCAGGGGTTTGCCGTTGGGGCTATCGTTAGCGCTGATGAAAGCCAAGCCTTCCGGCCCCAAATCGCCTGCTGTGCCCGTCTCGGCATCGCCGCTGAAATCGCGGTTGTTGATGTACTGCACAAAGCTGGCGCTGTAGGGATCGGTGACGTCGTAGACCATGACACCGCCGATGCGTTCCAGGCCGATGAAGGCATAGGTGCGCCCGTCGATCACGCCTGTGGTCACGCCTTCGGGTTCAGGTCCCTTATTGTCGCTGCGGCTGTCCAAGGAGCCATTTTCGGCGTTGTCTGAGTTGAACTCATTGGGCAGCAGAGCCGCAGTAATTCGCTCAAAGTCGTCGCCACTGTCGAAGACCAGTTGCCCTTCGGCCGTGCGAATCGAGAATGAGCGACCACCAAAGGCGTAAAGCTGATCAAAGTCGCCATCGCCATCGGTGTCACCGTTGGCAGTAGTCACATTCAACCGGCCCAATTGGTCATCGGCTTGCAATTGCGCAGCATTGGGGAAAGCCGTGGGATCCAAGCTGAGATCCTTGACCCGCGCTTCTTCAGCAAAGGCATCGTAATCGCGGGCATCGCCTTCATTGGCAGTGACGATAAAGGTTTGACCGTTAACCTCGTAAGCGGCAATGCCGTCGGGTTGATACAAGCCCAACACGGGTTGACGCGCGATATTGATGCCGCCATCGCGATCGCTGACATCTAAACCGTTGCCCGCTTGGCTGTGGTCTTTGGCACCTAATGGCAAGATGTCGGTAACTTTTCCGGTGGCTAGATCCACCACAGCTAGCGCGTTGTTTTCCTGCAAAGAAACCCAAGCTTTGCTGGAATCTTCAGAGACGGTAATGTATTCCGGTTCGATATCTTGAGCCACACTGGCATTGGGACCAAAGATGCGAACGCCCTCGCTCCTCAAGGCGCCAAGTTGATTATTGAAGGCCCGGAAATCAGCTGTGGTGACATCGCTTTGACTAAGGTTAGCCACGCCAGCTGAGAGATCAATAATGCTGATCGAACCTTCTGGATCCACGCTGTAATCGCTGCTGGGTTCGCCTTCATTGGCAACCAAAACTTTGCGACCATCGGGGCTGAAGGTCACCATGTCGGGTAACGAACCCACAGTGACTGAATTCAACAGCTGGCCGTTGACATCAAAGAAGCCAACCACGCCAGGCGCCTGCGTATTCTCATTCTCAATCGCCGCTGCCACGATGCCGTTGTAGACATCAACACTGTTGACCTGCGCGCCCAAACTTGAGATATCAATCGATTGCAATAGCGTCGGTTGGCTGGGATTGCTGGCGCTGAGAATATCGATCGTGGCGTTTTCAGCGTTGACCACAAACAGGCGTTGCGACTGCGGGTCGTAAGCCACAATCTCAGCACCACCCGCATCGAAAATGCCACTGGCATAAGTGCCGATGGCTTTCAACTGAATCGCTGGTTCAGCAACCGGCGATGTGATCGGCGTAGGGTTGCGCGGATCGAACGAGTTAGGGTCAATCTCTAGGGGCTCAGGGAAGGCATTAGCGACATCTTGCCAGCCCACAAACTTGAAGTTGGTGCTGGTGTTTTCCAGCTCTCCGTCGTCCGCTGCCACCACCTGAGGATCGTTGGCGCCATCGTGCACGACTAGCAAACCGAAGGGGTACTGCGGTCCCAAAGGCACATTGATCAAGTCAGCGCCGTCCGATTCTTCAACGCTGTCGATGCTGCCCGAGGCGCCAACCGCGAAGTTGCCCACATAGGCGTTGCCACCCTCGCGTCGGTAAACCGCAAAGGTGCTGTCGCCCTGGCTGGAGGCCAGCAAGTAGCCCTTGCCATCGGCTCCGTAATAGATGGTCAAGCCCTCAGCATCGGCTTCCAGGTTGCTGCCCTCCGGTTTCACGGCGTCGAGCAGGGTTCCGGTTGTGCTGCCTCCTGGCTCTGCCGAGAACTTGTAGATGCCCCTGTTTTCCTGGGCCACGTACAGATAGCCCAACTCGCGGTCGGCTACCATGCCCTCGACTTGGGCATCTTCGAGTTCGCCGCCCTCAGGAATGGGCACAGTTAGCGTCCGCACCGGAACCGCGGTGACCTTGCCACTGCCGTCGTCTACCAACTCCAACTGTGCAATCTGGTCGCCTTCGCGCTGGCTGACGAAGACAAACTGCTTGCCGCTGATCGGGCTGGTGTAGGTCGTCAAGCCGTAGGCGGTTTGTTCGCCATCATCCAGGCCGAAGATCGAGCCAGGAATAGCGCTGGACGTGGCATTGTTGAGCCGTCCGGTGGCCGGGTTGATTTGGTAAATCGCCAGCGTGTCGTTCTCGCGATCGGAAGCAATCGCCAAGTCCACCGTCCGACCGCTCAACTCAAAGCCATAGAGCACATCAACGTTGTTGTAGCGGATGTCGCCATACTCGGCAGGCAGAACCGATTGCACCAGAGCGCCATTGAGGTCAAAGACCGCCAGGCCTCCATCCTTGAGCGAGCTAATCACCAAGCTCTTGGCCGAATCCGTGGGATTGACCCAAATCGCCGGATCGTCAGCATCACCGGCAATCGCACCGCTGGGCACCGCCTCATCGGTGTCCAAAACCTGCGGCGTCTCAGTTTGAGGCAGCACCACGGGGATGTTGTCGACATCCAAGGCCAGAGTAATGAACTGAGTGGCCTGGGCCGGGCTGAAGTTGTTGTCGGCCACCACAATCAGGGACTGGCGACCATCGGGCAGCTTGGGTCCCAGGGTAATGCCTTCTAAGTTGTCTGGGGTCAGACCTAAGCTGGCGAAATCCAGCAGCTCGCGCTTAGCAACTGGCGGGTCGATCTCAAAGGGAGCGCCGGTTGCTTCGTCGAACAAATCGTTTTGGCCGCTGACATCTAAGGCACCCTGGGTGCGAATCTCGAATAGCTTGACCGTGTTGCCAACCCCAGTCGAGAACGAACGCTCCAGCGCCAGCAAAGTGCCACTGTTATCAATCGCCAGCAAGTCCACCAAGCCATTGGTGCTGAAACCCTCCGGTGGGTTGGGTACAGCCGCAACGGGCTCGGTGAGGTAGACAAATTCGCCGACTTCCTGCCGGGTCACCAAGTCGTACTTGAGGATGCGTGAGGGGCTGCCTTGGGTGGGATCGGCAGCGGGACCATCTTGCTTCAGGGCGTTCTCGGTGGCGGTGTAGAGGTAGCGACCGTCGGGCGAAATCGTCAGGCTCTCAAAGGCCAGGTTGTTACGAATACCACTATTGTCTGGGGAAGCCAGGAATCGGTCCGGGATGGGCAGAGCGCTGAGCTGCTGACCCGTGAGTGAAAACTCGTTGACAAAGGGATTTGTGACCCGTCCCAAGTCTGGGCGAACTTCTCCTTCTGAGGAAACAAACACCGTGCCTTGCTCGGTGAGAGCAATGCCTTCCGGGTCCAGGCTCAAAGGAGCAAAGGGATTGCCACTGGCATCGCGCAGCGTGGTCACATCCTCAAAGGTGACATCACCGCTATCGAGGCGACCATCGCTCAAGTTGATCGAAAGCGTGTAAAAGCGGGCCGGGTTAAATTCACTGCGGTCGTCCGCAATGCTGTAGTAAAGGTTGCGGCTCGGGTCATAGGTAATGCCCGATAAGCCACCCACTTGAGTACCGTTAAACTGCAAACCGGTGGGAAACGTGAGTTCACCCAAAAAGCTGACATTGCTGACGGTGCTGCGGCTGGGAATCACCGTGTCCACCCAAACTAGACGGTGGTCCGAACTGGGAAAGCCACCGGGCAGAGTCGGATTAAACGTCCCAACTAGCGAAAACTGAGGGTCACTACTTTCGGGCCAGAACACTTGAGCGTCAGTAATCTGCAAGTTGTTTGATGGCAACACGTAATCAGCCCGCAGGTTGCCTGGCGTCGTGTCGGCAAAGTCGGCGGTATCGAAGCGAGGGTCGCTTGCATGGCTGGTATTGGCACCGCCTTGCAGGGCGGCCTGTTCTGGGCCACCGGGGCTGGTCGGCGTCACACTGGTGTTGACCAGTGGATTGTCGAGAAGCTGCTGAATTGCGCCGGGGATGCTGTCCCCATCCAATGGGTCCGAGTTCTGGTCGCCCATGATCACAAAGCGTGACCCAGGCGTCAGCCCGCCTCTACTGCCCTGGTCGTCGTAGATGTAGCTACCCTGTCCAGGCGTGATGTAATCCGACCAGAAGCGAATTTCATCAGCATTGCGAGTGCCGTTACGGTCTTCAGGACCATCGAAAACTGGTGGCGTTGGATGGCTGACCAGCGCATGGATAATTTCGCCATTCACCTCAATTGGCACATCCCAGTGGCTCTTAGAAGAGAGCCGAACCACATCCAGTTCTGCTGCGGAATACCAGTCGTTGGGCTGCGCTGTATTGGGGTCATCCGGCAAGCGGGCATCAGGCATGTCCTTCCACAAAAAATCTTGGAAGGTACGGACGTTGGCGGTCTCAATCGGGTACTTGGAGTACACCACCATGCCATATTGTCCAGGGAAAAAACCAAACCCTAAAGCATCATTAGGACCGCCGACCGAGCCACTATTATCTAAATCAAAACCTGAAGCAACGCCCGTGTTAGAAGGGGCAACGTAAGCGTAGGGATATTCAACGGGAGCAGCACCGTTCTGGCTCAGACTCAAATAATTTTGTCGAAATAGATCAACCGCTTGGCCTTCAGCATCGTAATCAAATTCGTTAATCAGCAGGACATCTGGATTGCTGCGCTGAATAATTTCTGCGACTGCTTTGGCTTGGGCATTGTTGGGGGTAGATAGATCGGTAACCAGTTGGCCTTCCGCATTGCGGTTTAGGGACGCGTTAAAGGTCGCAAAGCGAATGGAGTCCGCCATAAATGCCTCTCTAATCAATCGACAATTGCAGGTATTAGGCCCAGCGTCAGCAACCAGCGCCAAACGCGCCTGGTTTTACCCTGCTGACCACAATTTCCGTATTCTTACGGAGCTAGCAAGCCGATCAAAATCTACCGGCCTAGCGTTAAGCGAAAAATATAGAAACTCTAACGCAGGATTAACAACTGCTTAATAGAAGCCTAAAAGCTGATTTCTTCTTCAAAACTTTACATAGGAAACAGAGGCTGGACGAGCAGTTTCAATGCAGTGCTAAGGGCTTGGCAATGCCAAACTCATACACAGGGGTGAATAGCAATCGATTATGTCCACCACAACCTTCGCGCTCGACCTTGGGCATTGGATGGGCAAAAAAAAGTCCGCCGAAGCGGACTAAACCAACAAGAAATAGTGGAACAAATTCAAAGGGACAAATTCAAAGCAAACTCAACTACATTTGGCTAATAATTTTCTGCACGATTTGCACACCTGTAACCGCTTGCCAACCGAATAGCCCCAGCAAAGTCACGTTCAGAAAGATGTGCGTGTAGCGAGCGAAATCATTGCCCTTTTGCATAAAGGGAGTCAAAGCCGCCGAGACTGCGATCAGCGAAGCCATGCCCAGACCCGCGATTAAATGCGGACCGACAAACAATTTGCCATTGTTGATGTAGGTGACCGCCATGCCAGCTACTGTACCGATAATCATCAGCGCCAGCAGCACGGAGCCGATTTGGTGGTGTTTGATACTATAGCGGCCCTTGATCAACTCCTTCTTGAGATCCCCTTCAGCCGTTCTGGTTCTGCGAAGTTGAACCCCCAGATACAACGCGTAGATCGAGATCGCGAGCAGCACCCACATCAGGAACGGGTGGATGAAATTCAGCCAGGGCTTGATCGAGGCAGGGATTTCCAGGCTCATAGAAGTCCGAAGGTCATGAAACGGCTGTCATAAAACTTAGCACAGTCACTAACCGCCTACTCATCAGCTTCTAATAGCGTCAAGCGACAGCTGAATCGTGCAATCTGATTTGTCGCTTGGCCCGCGAGATCACGCCTTCGTGCTCTAGTCGGCCCAGCGCCCGTGAAAGGGTTTCAGGCGTTAAGCCAAGGTCATTAGCAACATCTTTGAGCGGACGGTCGAAGATCACCAGATTGGTATCGTTAGGTTCAGCTATAATCCGCAGATATTGCAGCACCCGTTGATGCGCAGAACGGACGTCTCGCAATTCCAAGCGAGATTGCAGAACCTGAATGCTACGCACTAACTGAACCACAAAATCCTCGGTTAGATCTGGATTCTCACGAAAGGCAGTTACTAATAACTGCTTGGGGTAAATAGCAACCCGCGATTGGATTTCAGCAATCGCATCCGAGGTGTAAGTTTCAGAGAACAGAGCCGCTTCGGCAAAGCTTTCGCCCGCTCGGATCACTTGAAAAGTGACCAGTTTGCCCTCAGAAGTATTGCGGCTTAAGCGCACTCGACCAGATTCAACTCCAAACATCGCAGCCGTAGGATCACCCTGCTGAAATAATGCCTGACCGGGTACTAAATCTTGATAGGTAATGGCGGCACGTACATTGGACGAGAGGCTATCTGGGCTCAAAAAACTCATAGTATTCCTATAGAAGTGCCAAACTGAACAAAACCAACAGCACGACTAGCACAACAGCTTAAATATTCGATTGGCCATTAATTTGGCCATTAATCTGGCTCTTAAATTAGGCGTTGCACTTAGATTGCTCTTGCTTAACGTGCAACGCCTAAACTTAGAGCCTTACTTGAGCCATTCTCAATTGACTCAAGCAGCCACTCTTTTAAGCCAAATCAAACAGCAATACCTCTGCCGCAGCTTTGGCTTCAATCGTGATCTTGTCTTCACTGCTAATCGCAGCCCCATCACCAGCCTTAAGGGTCAAACCATTGAGGGTAACAGTGCCCTGGACGGCTTGTACCCAAGCGTGCCGATTAGGTTTGAGGGTATGAATCACCTGTTCATCAGCAGCTAAAACAGTGGCGAACAAGTCAACATCTTGGTGAATTGTGACTGAGTTCTCGCGGCCTGTCGGGGAGGCAATCAAACGCAGTTGGTCTCGCTTTTCTTCCAGGCTGAATTGGCGCTGTTCATAACCGGGTTTAATGCCCTGCGCTTGGGGCAAAATCCAGATTTGCAGCAAGTGAACCGACTCAGATTGCGAGTGATTGTATTCGCTGTGAGTAATGCCAGTTCCGGCGGTCAGGCGTTGCACTTCGCCTGGATGAATCACCGAGCCATTGCCCATACTGTCTTTGTGCTCTAGCGCTCCCTCAATCACATAGGTGAGGATCTCCATGTCGCGGTGACCGTGAGTGCCGAAGCCATGACCAGGCTGAACTCGGTCTTCATTAATCACCCGCAAATTACGGAAACCCATATGCTGCGGGTCATAGTAGCTAGCAAAGGAAAAGCTGTGGTAGCTATCTAACCAACCGTGGTTTGCATGGCCGCGCTCATCGCTAGGGCGTAGAGTAATCATTCCATCCTCCTTGGTTCTGAAAAGAGTTGACTTGAAGGTTTTAGCCAAGATTTTCTGACCCTAGACGCTTCAACATTGAACGATTGGGGCAAAAAAAATGGGGCTTAGCTCAGTTCGTGCTTGCCGAGCTTTCGGCAGAGTCGACCCAGTTCTTCCTGCTCAGCCACGCTCAGCACACTGAGTTCTGCCACCACAGCCGTGACATGGCGAGGAAAGAGCTCAGCGATTAACTGCTGTCCAGCTTCAGTTAGACAGACGGTAATGTAACGACGGTCGCTGGCGTCTCGCTTGCGCTCAACCAAATGCCGCTTCTCCAAGTTGTCGATCACCATCGTGATGTTGCCGCCACTTTTGAGCAACTTTTTACCGATGTCTCGTTGGCACAAAGGCCCCAAATGCCATAGCGCCTCCAAAACCCCGAACTGACTGCTTGTGAGATCTGCATCGGTCATACGTTGATGAACCCGAGCGCTGACGGATTCAGCTGCTCGCAACAACTTGACGTAGGCACCGAGGGCGCAGACCTCTTCTCTCGAACCTTGAAATTGAGGCAACTTAGACAGTTGAACATTAAATTATCTAGGGTTAATTTATCGTTTTATTACTGCCTTGTCAAGCGCCGGTTTTGTCTTCGATTAGAAAGTGATATAGATGTATTTGTTTCTAATCCAAGGTCAATGCTGCTCGAAACTATAGATTTAAAAGCTATCCGTCAGCTCATGACGCAAGGACGCACAACCTGGGCCGAGTTAGCTGGTGTTTTAGGACTGTCAGCTCCAGCCGCTGCTGATCGGGTACGGCGACTAGAGGAACGCGGCGTGATTCGCGGCTACGCAGCCCTGATCCAGCCCGAAGCGGTGGGCTATGACCTGACGGCCTTTGTCGCCGTCACCCTGGAGCGACCCGAACACCGAGCTGCTTTTCTGCAACTAATTCAGAACCTGCCGGAGGTTCAGGAATGCCATCACATTGCCGGTGACGATGACTACTTGCTCAAAGTGCGCTGCTTGAACACCCGCGATCTGGAGCGCCTAGTGAGTGACCAACTCAAGGGCCTGTCAGGAATCGTGCGCACGCGCACCACGATCGTGCTCTCCACTCTGAAAGAAACGCCTGCTCTGCCGCTGCCTTCACCTAATAGCCCTTCTGGAGATCGCAATGAGCTTTGATTTTTTGCTCCGTGGCTTGATTGTTGGAATTTCGCTTGCTGCCCCAGTTGGGCCGATGGCGGTGCTGTGTATTCGCCGCACCTTGGTAGAAGGACACTTTTCTGGCCTGATCACCGGCATGGGAATTGCCACCGCCGATGCCCTTTACGGATGCATCGCAGGCTTTGGCTTGACCTTCATTTCGAGCCTCTTGCTAAGCCAGCAAATCTGGATCCGGCTGCTAGGGGGAGCGTTCCTCTGCTACCTAAGCATCACAACCTTTCTGGCTCAACCCACTGAACAAGGGGTGCCACTGCAAAGCCCGGAAGCGCATCGGGGAGTCCAAGGTCAGAGCATTTGGGGAGCCTACCTCTCAGCCCTATTTTTAACTCTGACCAATCCCCTGACGATTCTGTCGTTCGTGGGCGTCTTTGCCGGGTTGGGACTTGCCAGTAATGGCAGCGACTACCGCTCGGCCGGGCTCTTGGTACTAGGCGTTTTTCTAGGTTCGGCCTTATGGTGGCTAGCGCTAAGTAGTATAGCCAGTAGGTTTCGCCACCGATTCAAGTCCCACACCTTGCGCTGGGTCAATCGCCTCTCCGGCAGTTTGATCGGGGGCTTTGGCCTGCTGGCCTTGCTGAGTTTGTGGCGCTAAGGGCAGCGAGTCAACGGGCTTTATCCGGGCAACCTCAGTTGGGGATAAGGGCCGAAGTCAGGCAATTGAACCGGATGTTGTTCCAGTTGTTCCAGCACCAGCTCAATCGCTCGTTCGAGTTGGGGGTCCTGGTCTTGGCCCCAAGCTTGAGGCGTGATTTCTACCTCAATATCTGGATCGGTGCCGTAATTTTCCACACTCCAGCCCACATCCGTGAACCAGAAGGAGAATTCCGGCTGGGTCACCACACTGCCATCAGCCAGAGCATGGCGGGGCCAGATGCCAATAACACCGCCCCAAGTGCGTTTGCCAATCAAGGTGCCCAACTGCATGAGCTTGAAGCAATGGCTGAAAATATCGCCATCGGAGCCTGCGTGTTCATTGGTGATCGCCACGACAGGTCCCAGTACCGAATCGGCGGGATAGGGCTCTGGCTTACCCCAGCGTGAAATGTCGTAGCCAATGCGTTTGCGCGCCAATTTCTCCAGCAGCAGTTGCGAAACATGGCCACCGCCGTTGTAGCGCACGTCAACAACCAGTGCCTCTTTCTGTACCTCTGCGAAGTAATAGCGGTGGAACTCAGCGTAGCCACTCGGTCCCATATCCGGAACGTGGACGTAGCCCACTCGGCCATTGGTCGCTTCGGTGACAGTTTGGTGATTGCGCTCTACCCATTCGCGATAGCGGGCTCGGGTTTCGTTGCCCAAGGTTTTGACGGTGACTGTGCGAGGCTCTTCTGGGATGGCTCCAGCAAAGGTCAGGGTTACTTCGCAGTCAGCCTGGTGAACTAGCAAGGCTTGGGGTGGCAACTCGCGGCTGACCCGTTGCCCATTCACGGCTAAGAGCAGATCGCCCACCTGCACATTCACCCCCAACCGATGCAGCGGTGAGTCTACCTTGTCTTGCCAGGAGTCGCCCTGCACCACATGCGCAACTCGGTAGCCATCGGCAGCCGAATCGTAGGTAAAATCAGCACCTAAAAAGCCGACTTGGTAAGGCGGCGCTTTGCGGTAGTCGCCGCCGTATTCGTAGGCGTGGGAAGTGCCCAGTTCGCCCTGCATTTCCCAAACTAAGTCTGAAAACTCAGAACGGGTACTGACGCGGCTGAGCAGGGGAGCATAGCGCTGATACACCTGCTCCCAGTCCAAACTAGCCATGTCTTCTTTCCAGAAGTGCTCTCGCTGCAAGCGCCAAATCTCGCGCAACATTTGCTGCCACTCCGGCAAGGGAACAACAGAAATTCGCAGACGCTTGAGGTCGAGCCAACCGGTTTTTCGGCCTGGATGCTTGTCGTTGTTTTTGTTCTTGTCTTGAGGCGCAATTGCACAGATGCGTAGGCGCTTTTTAGAGCGGTAAATCACTGTTTCGTTGTCTTTCGCGACCCTGAAACTGGTGACTTCTGTAGCAATTGTTTCGCGTTTTTGTTCCTCAAAGTCATAGAACTCCAAGGTTGATTCGGCTTCAGCTTCTTCATCCGCTTGACCGTTCAAACTGCCTTTGATTGGCAATGAGGTGAATAGAGCCTTGCCTTTCACACCCCAAATTTGGCCATAGCGCCCTTCGGGAACTGGGAATCCAACCACACGGTGCTCGATTCCATCAAAGTCAATTTCAACCGTGGGTATCTTTTTCTCGACGCTTTTGTCGTTCCCTTTGTCCTCGTCCTGCTTGTCTTCGCCATTGCCATTTTTGGCCTCTGGTTTGCCATTAGCTTTACCTGGCTTCAAAGGTTTGGGAACTGGCACAAAAGGCGAGGGCGTTTCTTTCTTCAAGGCAATCAGAAATGGGCGCATGCCGCGTGGGAAGCCCAAATCAAAATACATACTGTCGTAGACCGGATTGAACTCTCGATACGACAGAAAGTAAATGAACTTGCCCTCAGGGTCGAAAGCCGGGCGAATATCTTTGAATCTGGGTGGGGTTAGGCAATAAGTACTACCATCTTGAATTCGACAAATTTTGATTGAGGCTGTCTGTTGATTCTCTGCACAACTGTAGGCCACCCATTGCCCATCGGGGGACCAGCAAAAGCCATGAATGCGTTGGTATTGGCTCGCATCTAGAACCTGGCGCTGCTTTGTATTCAGATCGACCAGGACCAACTCCTGCCGATGGTTGGACAAAACCACTTTGTCCTCAGTAGGCGAAATCTCCAAGCTGAGGGCGCGGCCCAAATCTAATTCTTCTAAGCGCTCGACTTCTAGATTCACACCGGGGTTGTGAATCTCTAGAGCCTCAAAGCCATCGCGATCTGCAATGGTCACTAGTCGTCGTTGATCGTTGAGCCAGCGAGTCAGCCGAGAACGCACGCCATCGGTTGGATTCAGCGGCGTAACAGCTCCTTCCCAATTGCCAAAATAAAAGCTTTTGCCTCGACTCGTAACCAAGGTCGAATGACCTTCGGCATGCAGCGTGTAATCTTCTAAAAACTCGCCTGCTTCCACAAACTTTCGCTGTCGCTGAACTTGAGGACTGCGAAAATCAATTTCAATGCTGTTCTGAGACCCAGTTTCAGTATCTAGGCAAAATAAATCAGCACCCGCGTGATAGACGATGCGGCGACCATCGCTGGTTGCGTTGCGCACATAGTAATCGCGGTTATGGGTGTGAGCTTGCAGATCTTCTCCCGCTGATGTGCAGGAATACAAATTGCCAACGCCTTCGTGATCAGAGATAAAAAAGACTCGATCACCCACCCACATTGGTGCCGCTAAATTGCCCTTGAGATCGATCAGTTTGCGAAATTCACCTGTGCCCTGTGCATCGATCCACAGTACACCTGCTGTACCCCCCCGATAGCGTTTCCAGCGAGCTGGATCAGCTGTATTTCTGCCCAGCACAACGCCACCCTCTGAGCCATAGGAAATGGTATGAGCTAACCCGAACGGTAGACGTTCAGGCATGCCACCCTCAGGCCTAATCTGATACAGATTGAAGATACGACCAAAGGGCTGCGCTGAGTTGCTAGCAAATAGGATTGATTGCCCATCCGGGCTCCAGCCCACTACCGAGGTCATCGCCCCCAAAAAGGTGAGCCGAGTTGCGGCCCCACCTTCGGCAGGCATCCAGTAGACCTCACGATTGCCTTCTTCTCGCCCAATAAAGGCTAACCCTGTGCCATCGGGTGACAAAAAAGGATGGGAAACTTCACCCAAATTCGAAGTTAGCCGAACGGCAATCCCACCTTCTACTGCAACGCTCCAGAGATCGTCTTCGCAAACAAAAACGATCTGGTTGCCCTGAATGGTAGGAAACCGATAGTAGCCAGATTGCCGGACCATACTTCGCTATCTTCGCTTGCTGAGACAGTTGAAGCTGCATCTTAAAGCCTGGTCTCAGTCCGCACCAGGGATTACACAGATTTCCTTAATTTGATTTCTTCAGATTGAGGGGGAGCAGATCAAGGAGCTTTGGCGCGTTCCTCAATGTCAATTAGGGCGTTGAGCAGCAGGCGCTGAGCTTGCAACTTCCAACCCCACCACTGAATGCCAAAGGCGGCACCGACACCCGCCAAGGCGGCTACCCAGCCCGCCGGAAAGCCAACGAATCCCTCCAGTACCCCTAAGCCTGCAATGCCCCAAAAGGGTAGAGCCACGGTTTGCCGCTGTTTCTCTAGCAAGTCATTGAGTCCCCCTGTCAGTTCAGCCTCTAACTCGCTCTTGAGTTGCTGCTGCTGATTTCGGTTGGTCTGAAACACAATTTTGGGACGGAGCTTTTCCATCTTGCGAGCGTCGGTGCTGTATTCAGCCAACTCATTCTCTGCTAGTTGCAGTAGACGCTCTTTCAGTTCCATCTGCTGACGCCCCCATTATTAACAGTCATGATCATTGTGAGTCTGCAAGATTAAAGCTACCAGGATTTGCCTGGATTGTTGCGGTATCAACATCATCTATTCCAGAGACTGACCTGAGCTGATGTTTGGCCCCAAGCTTGATGTTCTCTAGCAATTGTGAGACCGTTCAGGCCCAGATATTTGGCTATTCGCAGATATCTAGCCGAACTTCAGCATCGCTGTTGGCGCAGCTTTTCAGATCCTACCAAGTTCAGTAATATCTCCCAAGGAGATGTCTCAAATATCACTAAACTAAGCTTTTAATCAAACAAGTTCATGTCAGGAGCCAAACATTTCTCTCAAATTTTTCCTGAAGCGACAAGAAGCTTTAGTAAACAGAGCGTGAAGGCGGCTTTTATGGGGGATGAGCAATACACCGATTCAGGTGTTAGGCACGCCTTCTGTAGCTACCCATTCAACTTCTGGTGTTCCCAACGTAGTGTTCCTAATCTGCACGTTTACGCAGGCCATCTTGACCGCACTGTAAACCGGACACTCACTCCATTTTGCTAATTTTCCAAACAAACAGAAGAAAGCAGGACAGCTTGTAATCTATCGCCTGCTTGTGCAGAAATTTTGTGCTGAATTGACACTGCTTTCTCAAGGCCAGGGTCAGGGTGCTACCTGCCTAAAGCTCAATGACTTCTAGCTTGGAGAGAATATGATGCTGAAGCGGCGTAAGCTGTTGGTTTATTTCTCAGCGGGCACATTGCTTTCGGTAATGCCTGCTCTGAGAGCAAATAGTGGAACGCCTAGCCGAGGATCTTCCTCACTCTGGTCTGATAGTTTTGCCAACAAGGAGTGGATGGATAAATGGCATCTCAGGGAGCATGGTGATTGGGGGCTTAGTAATGCTCGAAGGATCAGTGATCCCAGCGGTCGCTTTTCTAAAATTCTCAGGGTGAGTTATCCAGCCAATTCCGCCAGCCCCACGGTGACCCGAGCCAGTGGTGCACCAGTAGGTGGTGCCCAGTTTTATGCAGATTTGGGCTTACCTCCCAGGGATTCTCTCTACTTGCGTTACTACGTCAAATTTGCCAGCAATTTCAGCTTTGTGAAAGGCGGCAAGCTACCAGGTCTTTTTGGCGGCAGGGTGAATAACGGCCGAAAGATTCCCGATGGAACCAATGGCTTTTCGACCCGGTTTATGTGGCGACGCCAAGGTGACGGCGAAGTCTACGCTTATCTGCCCACCAGCGAGGAGCGCGGCTCCTCTCTAGGCAGAGGCAACTGGCGTTTTCAACCCAATCGCTGGTATCGCTTAGAGCAAGCAGTGGTCTTAAATAAACCCAATGTTAAGGATGGGGTGATTCGGGTTTGGGTTGATGGCAAACTCGTGCTCTCAGAGAACGACCTACTGTTCCGAACTACCTCGGATCTCAAGATAGAAGGCATCTTTTTCTCTACCTTCTTTGGAGGCAATGACCGCACTTGGGCGACGCCTTCTTCAACTTACGCAGACTTCGCTGATTTTGCGGTCAGTGCCAATATCCCTCAGTGAGGGTTTGAGTTGAAGTCTTGACTTGTTAGCTGCTTCTCAGGTCCTGTGTTCCCTGCTTTCCAGCTTGTTCTATTTATTTGTGAATCTATTCAGTCTCAGGCTACTCAGCAAAAACTGAGTCAGTGCTCTAGGATTGCTTGCTATGTCTCAGATTCCAGGTTCAACCTTCGACGAACGCGATTTCAATCTCCTGCTCACCCTGGTCGAACGCTACACTCTTTCCACTGTCATTGCTGCCCTCAGCCGCATTTGCCTGCGCTCAGCAGCCCGCAACGAAGTGCTGCATCAGGCTCAAGATTCCACTAGTGAATGGCGCAAGGACGCAAGCATTCTCACTAAAGCACTCATCCAGCTCAAACACTAGAATCAGCCCCCGATCTCTTGCCGCTAATTGCGGCCGGGACAAGCTGCTTGCTTGTCCTACTTTTGTTGCTACAACTGGCTCAACACGTGGAACCCGGTGCTCATTTTGACCGTCTACTTTACAAATGCACCTACTCCAGGCTCCCACTCATGATTCCCGAACACTGTACCCCAGGCCAAGTACGCTTCAGCCTCCAGCAATTGATGAGTGCCGTCCACCCCCTAGCCCCTCAGCCTGCCCATGAACGCGATCCTGACCTTCGTTCTCAGTGTGGTTCTACCTTGGTTGCTACGCAGATCCGCTGAAACCGTTTTAGACAAGCTTCTAGACGAGTTATTCAGTGAGGAAAACCTCTCCGGTCTGACCCAGTTTCTAAAGCTACAACTATTGGTGCTCTACCTCGATTGGCTGCTGCAAAAGTCTCCCGTCAAAAAGTTACCAGAGCAGCGAAAAAGCCATAAGGTTTTAGTTAAACTTTCCAGATCTTAAAGGCTCAGGGGTTGAAAGTTAGGCAGTCCAATTTTCAACCCCTAAGTCACTTACAATTCAATACTTCTTCTGAGCTAACTGATCAGCCTTTGTCCCGCTCTATGCAAATCCTGCCCCTGTAGTGCTAGGCGAGTCAGAACCAGCATCAGAATTAACGCGAGGAAACTTAGGCCCATCAGGCCCGCCAGTGGATTATTGCCAATCCCGGTTACCAGAGGCGGCACAGCACCGGTGTAGTGGACTAGGCCCACAATGTTCACTGCTGTGATGCTGCCCACCCAGCCCGCATGCAAACCAATTGGCAGCGCCAGCCGTCCTTGCCCTGCTAGACGGGCACAAATCAGGATTAGCCCCAGTAAACAAAGCCCTGGAAACTGTGGCCAGCTCTCCAAGATCGCCTGTATTGGCTTGATAAAATGCAGCAGTGCGTAGATCACGCTGCTGCCTAGCAGCGCTCCAGCCGTACCGTAGTCTCGCGCCAACTCACCAGCCAACCAACCGCGAAACAAAAGTTCCTCAGCGAGAGCTACCCCCAGCCCAACCGCCACACTATTTAAACCTACACCTGCCCAGTTCACCACGGGGGGCACAGCAAACTTCAACCAGCCCAGAGAGCCTTCTAAGGCAAACAGACCTGCCAGGCTTAGCAGTGCAAAGCTGATGCCCAGCCCAAGCTCTTGTGCGGCCCGTCCACGCCAAATCAACCCATACGCTTTGAAAGGGGCCAACTGGGCACGAACCCAGCGACCCCAGACATAAAGCGCTACAAACAGCAGTGCATAGAGCGAGACTACCGCTAGCTGACCCGACAACTGACCACCACCGGTTAGCACATACAGCGGAACTGCCAACGGTAGCCAGAGCACGCCAAGTAGCACAAAGAACAAGACCAGTCGAACCAGCACCGGGTAGCCAGCCCAGCCTATGAGCATTCGGTGCATCAGAAGTTTATTCAGCTGGTTCAATCGTGCTGCTCAGGCCGCTACTCTTTAGCGACTCGCAGTAGAATTCTGCATGCTCCTGAACACAGGTAATCACCAAGGCTTTTCCAGCATTGTGCGCTTCCATCATGATGTCGATGGCTTGCGGCTGGGACATACCCGGCACCGTTTTCATCAGCACTTGAACCACATACTCCATGGAGTTGTAGTCGTCATTGTGAAGCAAGACCCGGTAGCGCGGCGCGAGCTTCCGGGCAGTTGAACGCTGTTCAATCGTCTCAGTAGACACTTCCGGTTTCCTCTGATCTTCAATTCACTTCAAGCGGGAATTCAGGATGCTACCTAGGCTAGCCAGGCTTGATCCTCCTGAATGGTACCTACAGTTTCAACGGTTCCTGACAGGACATCCCGTTACAATCGTACACATGAATTCTGTTTCCATGTTCGTGCCCTGTCAAATTGTTTACCTTCCTTATCAGCAGCAGAGGCTCTACGCCGAGGTGATTCAGACCTTAGAGGCAACTGGCAAAGGTTGGGTGCGTCCTCTAGCATTGGCAGAACTGGAGGGAGACGGCAGCCCCGTTACGATCCATGATCTACGCTTTACCTCAGATTTGCTCTGGCCTCTAGACGGATTTCAGATCGCTCTAGATACCGAAGTGCTGCCGGTGTTAGAGAGCATTACTCACCAAGAGCCGGTGGATGTCTCTGTTTCTCGTGCTCATCTACACCGCTTTATTGCTCAACTTTGGGCAACTGAGAACTCAAAAAATCACTAAAGTTGAGGATCACGTTGGGATCCGCCAAAATTGTCTGCGTGTCGTCCGGCAGGCGACGCACATACTCTAGGCGAATGACGTCCGGGTTCTGGGCTAAGGCTGCGCCTCGTAAGCGCAATGACTCTGCTTCGCCCTGAGCTTGAACGATGCGCCGTTGTTTTTGCAGTTGGGCCTGCTCGACTCGATAGCGCTCGCGCTCTTTCTCTTGCTCGGCGATCTGCTTGGCCTCAATCGCCTCCTGAAACTCACGGCTGAAGTCAACATTACGCAGCAGCAAGCTCTGGAGAACTAAGCCTTCTTGCCCCATCAAGCCGCCTAAGTCCTGCTCCATCCGTTCCTGCAATTCCTGCCGTTGACCCGAGTAGACACCAATCGCTGAATAGAGAGCAACATCATTGCGCACCACGGCCTGAGAAGCGGGCCGAATAATTTTGTTCAGAAAATCTGGCCCTGTATTGCGGTGCAGGGGAGGCAATTGGGCGGGGTCAAGGCGATAGCGCACGGAGATATCCAAATCGACGCGTTGGCCATCGGCAGTCAGGGCGGTCAGGGAATCGTCAGCAACCGCTCGCTCTTCGGCTCGCCCCGCCATGGTGTAGGTCTGGGTGCGAATGTCGTAGAGGATCGGCTCTTCCACCAGTGGGATCAGCAGATGAATGCCTGTGGCGCGAGTGTTTGGCTCCAGCCCTGTCAATCGGTTAAACACGACTGCCTCATAGCCTGGCTGCACGAGCAACAAGCCCTGGCTCACTACAACTAGCAACAGGAGCAAAAGCCCTCCAATAATGGCAAGCTGAGGCCAATAGGCGTTGAGCAAATCTTCTGGACGGCGTTGCATTAATTAGCTAGGGGCAAAGTGTTCTCCTGCCTTAGCGTAAACCAGGCTCATACCAATCCCAGCTTCACCTAGCCAACTTGCAAGCTGGGTCTTGCCTCAGAAAGTCTCAGCAGCTTCAGCCAAGCTGCAAAAAAGGCCAAAAAAAGAGAGGACTTCGCCAAGCCCTCCCACAGACGAACACCACAAACGCCAAAGATAAAATAATGAGTGCGTTTTGCTTTTCGTAAACAAATGCAAACTAAGCGCTTGTAAAAGTGCTTAGTAAGCCAAGCCCATGCTACGGGTGGTCTCACCGCCCAGGTAGACCCGGATGCTGAGGAAGTCGGTGGGGCAAGCCGTTTCGCAACGTTTGCAACCAACACAGTCCTCTGTCCGAGGGGAAGAGGCAATTTGCTGCGCTTTGCAGCCATCCCAAGGCACCATTTCCAGCACGTCGGTCGGGCAAGCCCGGACGCACTGTGTGCAGCCGATGCAAGTGTCGTAGATTTTGACGGAATGAGACATTGAAAAGGCTCCAATCTACAGGTAAACGGTGTGTGAGACCGCTGGACCTTTTGTCGAGCATCAGTCTACCGCAGTGCCTGCCCTGAGCTGGAAAACTGGTTGTAAAACTTCACCGTAGTTCACACCGACAGCCCAACTGGTAGCCCAACTAACAGCCCAACTGACAGCCCAATGCAAGGCGTTTTAGCTTGCCAATTCGGGTCGCAGTTCAGCTAGCCTAGCCGTGCACCTAAACCAAGCTTTGAGCAAGCTTATGCCAACTTAGATAGTTTCTCTCCTGTGGTAGGCTGAGCCAACTCAAAAATCCCACCAGTCGATGGAGCAATGTGAGGCGAGTCAGACTATAACTGGGAAGATATACCTACTAAAGCACCGATACGCGCATACCCAAGGAGTAAACAACGGTGGAAGCAGCCCTGGCTTACGGTTCCTACATGGTGGCTCTTGGCGGCATGGTGAAGTTCTTCGATCAGCGCATCTTCCCAATCACTGCCTTCCTGCCTGAAGACCTCTACCGTCAGCTCACCGGCTTCCTGCTAGTCACTCTGTATTTAAGCTTTGGCTGGTCTTACTCCGACATGGCTCAGTCTCTAACCTGGCCAATGATCGCCATGACCGTTGCCTGGGTGGGCTTGTGCTGGTGTTTGATTAGCCGTCACCTGGGTCATCCTGAAGCACCAGAACATACCCTGGGCTGGTTGGGCAATCATCTTTTGCTATCAGGTAGCTTCTTTCTACTGTTTTGGGCCCAGAGCACAATCCCACAGTTGCTGCAGGGAAGTTACTCCTGGGGTTGAATCTCAAGCTCAGCTTCATCCTCCGCTAACGCTTCGGAGATGGGGGTATGGCAGATATAGGGCAGAGCCGCTCCTTTTAGACCTTTAATGATGCGCTGCGGCGTGTCGGGAAACAGAACAAATAGAGGATAAAAATCCTCTGCCCCCTCATTGAGAATGTCTTTGTAGCGACGGGGCATCACCCAATAATATTCCTGGCCAAGCAGGATCTCCGTCTGCCGCCAACGACTGAGGAGGTCTGAAAAGTTCTCTTCGGGTTGATGGATGAAAATAAAGATCTCAATGCCAGTTTTGACCTTCCACTCTGGGTCACAGAGCAGAACACCAACATCAGCTGCAACCCGGTGACTGCTGTACTCACGAGTGGTGCGATCCCGTAACCGCACAATGGGTAAGGGAATCGTGATAATGCTCTCCAGGGGCCGCCGCATGCTGGGCATAAGCTCCAGATAGGGCCGGTGCTGCTTGAGTAGCTCTAGCACCTCTGCTGGCTCGCTGTAACAAGCAAGTAGCTCGTCATACTGGGCGCGCTGGGCATCCATACCAGGTGGGGGCTCCACGAATCATAAAGGCTAACTCTAACCTTCCACATGAAGTGAGTTTTACGATCAACCCTACGACTAGTGTCTAGACCTCAGAAGGTCTTCTAGATTCACAGGTCTAGATTCACAGGGCCTTTACAGCGCTAGGAGTCAAACTAGAATTTGACCAGGGCAACCTGCCACTCTGGACCAAGCCGGGCCAACCGAAAGCTAGGCCGCCTCTGCAAGAACTTGCGCAGACTTTTACCTAAAAATAAGCGGCGGATGACTACTGTAATCGCCAAACCGTACTCTCGATTAAATTCCCGGCTTAAGTCCGAGATTGGGATATAGCCTCCTGATGTTTGCTGAGTTAACTGCTCGATCAAGCTAGCTAATGCTGCTTCTATTGCAGCTTCTGAGTTGAGTGATAGCAGAGCAGGGCTCCAATTGGCTTGGCTAGATAACGGCTGAGAACTGGGCAGCAGAGTGACATACACCTCAGAATGATCTTGAGTCTGATGAATCAGAAAGCCCCCCAAGCGCCGTCTGAAAGCTTCGTGAGCTCGATAGCCTAGGCGGTGAGCCACAACAGCTTCAGAAAGTTCTAAATCGTACTTTTCTTTAAATAAAACTTCCAGCCTAGATAGGGTGACCCACTCAGAAGAGGAGAGTGCCTGTTCTAGTTCTACTAAATTCCTGAGTTCTAGAATCAAAGCTTCTGGCGAAGGAAATAATTGTCGCACTTCAGAAGTATCGATCTCAACTAAGCGTGTCTGAGGCAGGTTCTTTTTGCGACTGGCCGAGGTGTAAATTGCGGTTTCCCCTGTCTGACTACTGATTACAGTCAGCGCTTCTCCTTGGCGGCGTATCCAATAGGCATTGACGCCACACTGATGCAGTGAGGTGTAAAGGCAATCCATGATCCGATCGGATGAGCAGATCAGAACTTCCTGGGTATAAGGGTAAAGCTTCAAGATCGAAGACCCGAAGTCCACCATTTTCAAGTCAGCATTATTTTTGCCTGGGGGCACATGGATGAGTTCGTAGCCACGGCTGTACAACTCAGCATCTCTTCGGCCCAGATTGCGCCAATTACCAAAGGCGACCTTGACTTGAAGGGGATACCGGCAGACTTGAGCTAGAAAATTTTCAATTTCCGCGCTCACGTGCAAATTCTCTGCGTCCAATAGCAGAACGGCCATGCCGTAGTTCTCTGGCAATTCTGCCTGAGGATTGCTTGCATTAATATCCCCAGCAATACCAATACCAATACCTAGGCCGACCTCACTATCTATGCTGAGATCAGTGCCCAGATCACTGGCCAGACCCCCGGCCTCTTCTATATCAACTTCAGAATCAGCTTCAGGATATGTAAGTTGAAAAACTCGCTCCATCAGAATCTGAAAGGTGTCAGAGCCGAAAAAATCTGGAGCCAACAATAAGTGCAGAATGCGTTTAAGCTGCGAAATCAGCTCCTCGACGTCTTCAGCTTTTCTGAGTTCCGCTGCTAACTTGTCAATGAAGGTAGCTCGACGCTCTTGCCAAGCAAATGCCTTAGCCTTTGCGCTCAGCAACTCGGGTTGTTGCTGTTGAACGGCCACAATTGCTTGATAGACGTAGAGACTGATTAAGTTAATAACCGCAGGTTCACTCACTCCTGGTGAATTCAACGGCGAATTTAAGTTGGCAGGCATAACTCTCCACCCAACGTAGACATGCAGGCTCAATACGACGCAATTTGAAAGCAATTAGAGATGACCGTCCTCTATGCTCTCTGGCAGGACGGTCTAAGCTAGACTTAGCGTTTCAACTCTGAATCCAACTCCACCCTGTCACCCTCTCCCCCCAAAAGCGATTCTTGGAGGGGGATTATACTCTTCTCTTGTGCCGCTAATTGTACCGTTAGCTAAAATTTTGTCTTAATTTAACTCAGTGCTTCAAGTTGCTGAAGCTTTACCAGTTAGGCAGCTCTGGTTTTAGCAGATCTAGTTTATGGATTAAGACTTTGCACAGTCCAGTCTCCTTCGCACAACTGATAAACTGTCCGGTCCTGAGGACTGCCCCGTAGTTCTAAATGGTCCACACTCACAGGCTCTAGCAGCAGCAAGCAGAAGTTGGTCAAGGGCTCAACGGCATCAGGAGCAGCGCTCGTGAATAGAGTCTCGGGCTGTCTAGGCTGCGCTGGTGTGGGCCAGGAAAACTGAGCGCGAGCGGCCTCGGAGAGCACTTGCCAGGCCTGGTAGCGCCAAGACTGCTGAGGCTCCGGAGCCTTGGCATCAATCAGGAGCAGTTGTCCTTGTAAGCGGAACTGTTCGCGGGTGTTGGGGAAGTACCAACAAGCCTCTGCCCAGGGCTGTAGGCTCAGCTGAACCACTTTCTCGCTGCGAACGTCCGTAACTATCTTGAGGCGGTTGGTACCCTCCAAGAAGTCACGAAAGACAACGGTGCGGTTGGCGGGTCGGCCATCGGCGCTAACAGTGGCCAACTGAAAATAGCGGGCGTAGGGCAGGCTACGGTTTCGATGCAATGCCCGTGCCAGAATAGAGCGCCAGGGAGCCAGGGTCATAGTTTAAGCCTATCAGGCCCTGCTTCATGTGCTATCGCCTCATGTTCTAAGTACGTTTTCTATGTATGCCATGAGTCATAGCAGTTAGATCGACTGGATCAATCAAGCGGACAACTTCACTCATGCACCCAGCAGATCAACCCACTAGATAGACTAGATCTGAAAACAACCTGCGATTGTGGCCATGCTCCTGAAATTTGGGCTAGCCTCGCAGGTGGAGCTTTAAAGACTCATTCGGCTTTGATGTTCCCGACAAAGGCTGCGGAGATAGTCCGCACTTTTGTGGAGAGTCAAGGGTAACCTCGAAGCGTGCATTCCGAGCACTACGGCCCTATGTACCCTATCAACCCCACTGATTATGGCTACGAGTTTGCTGACCCCTCAGGCCAGTATTTGGCCCGTCAAGAGCGGGGACGCTGGGCAGTCTTGTACTTCTCGGCCAAAGGTAGTGCCGCTGGCTACGGAGATGATTTAGCCACAGCAATGCTGAGTGCTGAATGTGGAGCTTTTATCCAGTACTGGCGACGAGCCTCTAGTGAATTGGGCTAGTTCTAAAAGTTGGAACTGAAAAACTAGTTGAAATCTAAATAGTCGTGAGGGGGACTCATCGACTAGACTAAGCGCGAGGGAATAATCCCTCCTGACTGCCTGCCCTGCCGTTGCTTGCGCGTTATGCCGATTGATAGCGACGCGGGCCTGATGGCCCTCCCTCAGCCCGCTAGGTTCTCTTTCACCACGCTTCGCCTGGGGGACGCTAACGCCAACAGCGCCTACCTGCCCATTGCTCAAGTCAGTACCCCGACTGAGCGAAGTGGCACATTCAGCTCGGATTCGGTTCCCGCTTTACAGCCGATTATCACTAATCATGGCTGGACCGCTTTCGCGATTATGCTGCTGTTAGCACTAGGGGGCTTGGCTTATGCAGGGCTCAATCGGCATCTACGCTTGCTCAATCAGCGCCAGGAAGACCCAGAGGTGACGCAGGAGTTGCGCCGCCCCCCTAACCGTCAGCCTGCCCGCGAAAGCCTACCTCCCAACAGCAGCAGCATGGGACAGGCACAGAAGATAGACCACTTCCACGAACTCGCGCAAATGCTGCGGGACCGTGATCCCCAAGTGCGTAAACTGGCAGCGTGGGAGCTGAAGAAGCTCAAAGACCCGCGTTCAGTTCGCCCGCTTGTGCAGGCGATGGTTGAATCGGTGCCCGAGCAGCGCAGCCTGATCCTGGCGGCGCTATCCGAGATCGGTTACGACAATCTGGTCTCTGTGTCACGAGCCCTAACCCTGGCGCTGCAAGACGAAAATCCAGAGGTGCGCCAAAATGCAGTCCGCGAATTGACTCGCATCCAAGCGGTTAGTAGCCGCAATGCTCAGTTGCTACTCAATGCTGTAGGCGATTCTGATCCCCGTGTGGCTGAGACGGCTCGTTGGGCAGTCGGCAAGATCCAGCAAAGTCAGCGTCAGTTCAGCGCTCAGAGCGAGTTCTTAGAGTCCTACGGTGCCATCTTTGAGGGGCAACAGGCCGCCCAGACACACCGACCCGTTTTTCACGAACAAGCAGCTCCTCCAACAGAACCACCCAGGACAGCGCGCAGCCAACCGCCTGCCCAGTCCCCTCGTCAGCAACGCCATCCCCATCATCCTCAGGCTTAGGATCGCGTTATGGATCTCGACGCCCAAATTGCGGAGTTGCTGCACAATGCTCCCGACGATACTGCGGCCCGTGCGATTCAGCTAGCGGCCCCCGTTTTCAAGAGTCTGGCTCAGCAACTCGGCCACCTTGAGTATTTTGTGGTGCAGTCGCCAGAGGAAGCCTGGATTGTAACGACCCTGAGCAGTCGCCATCAACCTGAGAAGCAAAAGACGGTTGTTTACGCTTATCCCACAGAGCAAGACGCAGCAACAGGCATCCAAGGACTAGAGAGTGACCCATTAGTTGCCCGCAAACAAGGCGTCATCGACATTCTCTTTCAACTATTAGCGCTGAACGTGGTCAATGCCTTGGTCTTCTTCGATACGCCTGGAGATGTTAACCGAGGCACAGAGATCAAACGCGCTGATCTCAAACACTTAATTGATCTGCAACTTCAACAGGGCAGTGCAGCCAAAGGCTTTAGCCCACGCCCTAATCCAGGGAAGCGGAACAAGCGCGAACGCAACTCCATTCCTCCAAACTTTGCTTAGGCTTGATTAGTCTTGGAATTCTAAATTCCTAATTTGCAGTTCCAGATAACTAGTGTCTGGATCAGGAGCACGTTCAAACACACAATGTTCCAGTTCCCCAATCACTAGCTCTGCTGTGGTGTAAATCCGACACCCCTGTTTGACATGACCGCCAATCGTTCGGCCTGTACTATCAGCCAGAGATAGGTGCAGGTGTAAGCCATGCACGGAAAGCGTACCAACTAGGGAAACGATCTCGAATCGGTCTTCTAAAAGGGTTGCTGTTGGCTGACCGGCAAAGCGCAGTGCGGCTCGATTCAAGCTACCCACACAAGTCAGGATGAACCCAGCTTGGAGTTGTTGCTCGTTTGCAAACTCACCTAGAGCCTGCATTAAATCTTGGCCGGGTCGGAGACGTAGCGCCAAGGTTTTCATCAATGATTTCCTTAAAGCTTGAACTCGAAGAGCTTGAGTCGTTCACCCACTCAGGTGATTCAACCGGATGAAGTAACTTCCCTAGGGAAATCCTATCTTGTGGATATTCTTGGGTACTACTGGCAAATGCCATGCAAAATATTATGCAAAAATCTCTGCTCTCTATCGCTGCTCTTACCTCTGTATTAGTGACCCAAGTCCTAATTAATTCAGCCCAAGCGGCTGAGACTATCTATAAACTTCGGCTACGTGATGCCGCGACTGGTAACGTGCAACAGGGTAGTGTTTTCTCCCCTGGTGATTTGGATCGCGAAGAATGGGTGGTGGTTACAGTCATCGACAATCGCAGGATTAGAGTTCGTCACGCGACTAGCGTTCAAAACAAATTTTTACCCACTCGCACGTGGTTTGATCATCCGGCAACGGCTATTCGCGTTTGTGTTGCAGAGGAGTTTGATAACCGCAACTGCCAATCGGCTCAGGGAGATACCGTAGATATTCCAACTGGCCGCTCCATCCATGATGTTGCGATCGATTTCCGATATTCTGAAGCAGGGTCGCTCTACACTCGAGCTGTTCAAATTACACCGGATATTCGGCCCAGTCGCTAACCTCTAATGACCTCTTGGATACAGCGCTACGTTTGCTTAGCAGTCCTGCTGCTCAGTCCTGCAGTTCTGGCCCAGCCCTCCGTGCAAACTGAGCTCGATCGGGGCTTGCGTTTGCTCAACCAGGGAGACAGTGCCTCTGCCATTACTGTGCTGGAGCAGGTGGCGCAGACTGCGCCTCGCTCAGCCGCCGTGCAGCGAGTGCTTGGCTTAGCCTACCAACGCCAGGAGCAATATCCTGAAGCAATTACGGCTCTGCGCAAAGCAGTTGAGCTGGAACCGACGAACGTCCAAGGCCATGTTAGTCTCGGCTGGACCTTACACCTAGCAGGCCAGGAGGCTGAGGCAGCTCACGCCCTCTGGCAGGGCATTGAGCGCGATCCCAAGAGTGTTGAAGCTTACAATGCTCTGGGGATCGTTCGCCTGGCACAGGACAACGTTGAAGCAGCGATGGCTGTCAATCGTTGGGCATTGCAACTCAAGCCCGACAACGAAGTTGCTCACTACAACTTAGCCTTAGCCTGCCAACGAGCCTGGGATTGGAGTTGTGCCCTTGAGGGGGCAAGGCAAGCTGCGCAGTTAGAACCGAGCAATCCCCATCCCTTGTTTGCTGCTGCCATCACTTACCAAGCTCAGCATCAGGAGCAAAACGTCGGTCCCAATCGCCCTAAAGATATTGACCCAGAGGCTAAACGTTACGCTCGTCGGGCTACCGAACTCGATAGTCGCTTTTTTGATGCAGCTTATTTGAAGAGTAATCTACGCCGAGCAGGTTTCTCAACAGAGCAAATTCAAACCGCTCAGCAGATTCTCAGGGTTGCACCTTAGGAACACAGTTAAAGGGCAGCGCCAGAGAGTATCGCTGAAGCCAATGACTGCTTAAGTTTGGGGGTGCCACGACTTAAAAGCGAACGTGGGCGCTTGAGCTATGTGCTCTGGGAAGAGAATTGGACAATTCCTCAATTAGCTCTAGAAGTTGTCTCTAGAACTCCAGGTAGCGAGTGCAACGACAAAATCCAGAAGTACGCTCAAATCGGCGTCCTCTACTATGTCATTTACAACCCTGACTACTAGAAGCGAGACGGGCACGACCCCCTTGAGGTTTACCGTCTGGTCGAGGGAACATACGTGCGTCAGACGGCTGAACCCATTTGGTTACCTGAGCTAAACCTAGGGATTGGCCGAGGACACGGCACTTATGAAGGCTGGCAGAGAGAGTGGCTTTACTGGTATGACGCGCAGGGTCAGCGCTTCGCAACACCCGAGGAAGCAGCACGCCAGGAACGTCAGCGCGCTGAGCGATTGGCAGATTTGTTGCGAGCCAGGGGAATTGACCCAGATAGTCTTAGCTAAGGCGTGCTGCTGTACTGCATCTATGTGCGCATCTAAACTGGGGCACAAACTAGCAGCAAACAGTATCAGCGTTCATCGGCAGTCGGGGCAGCAGCGATAATAGATAGGCAAACTGCCCTAGTCCTTGTCCCATGCTCAGAGCCGGAATCGTCGGTCTTCCTAACGTTGGCAAATCAACTCTGTTTAATGCCCTGGTTGCCAATGCCAAGGCCGAAGCGGCCAACTTTCCTTTCTGCACTATTGAACCCAACACTGGCATTGTTTCTGTGCCGGATGAGCGTTTGGGGGTGCTCGCTAAGATCAGCAGCTCAGCCGAAATCCTGCCTGCTCGTGTCGAGTTTGTCGACATTGCTGGACTGGTCAAGGGAGCCAGCCAAGGTGAAGGGTTAGGCAATAAATTTCTCGCCAATATCCGCGAGGTCGATGCCATCGTGCATGTGGTGCGCTGCTTCGACGATCCAGACATCATCCACGTTGCTGGCTCAGTCGATCCGGCGCGTGACATCGAGACCATCACCCTAGAACTGGCCCTCTCTGACCTATCTCAATTAGAAAAGCGTATCGAGCGGACTCGTAAAGCAGCTCGCACTGATAAAGAGGCGAAGCTTGAACTTGAAGCACTGGAGAAAGTCCAGGCTGTTCTCAACGATGGCAAGCCGGCCCGACTGGCAAACTTGACCGAAGAAGAAGAGAAAGCCACTGCCTTCATGGGCTTTTTGACTCGTAAGCCGATCATCTACGCAGCCAATGTCTCTGAAGAAGACCTCGCCAATGGCAACGGCTGGGTTGATCAGGTGCGTGAGCTTGCGACTAGTGAAGGCTCCGAAGTGGTTATGGTCTCCGCACAAGTTGAGGCCGAGTTGGTCGATCTGTCAGCTGAAGAACGGCAGGACTTCCTCGAATCGCTTGGCGTGAGCGAAGGCGGTCTGAAGAGCCTGATCCATGCCACTTATCACCTTCTGGGCCTACGCACCTACTTCACCACAGGTCCCAAAGAGACCCGTGCCTGGACAATCCATGCAGGCATGGTGGCTCCTCAGGCCGCAGGTGTGATTCACTCCGATTTTGAGCGGGGTTTCATTCGAGCCGAAACCGTAGCCTATCAGGACCTAGTGACCACTGGATCAATGAACGCAGCTAAGGAAAAAGGCTTGGTTCGCAGTGAAGGCAAGGAGTACGTCGTTCAAGAAGGCGATGTGATGCTGTTCCGCTTCAACGTCTAGATCTGCTTAGCTCAGGTTGAATTGGCAGAAGACAGCCTCAACCTGAAGCGAAACTCCCATTCTCTATCTTTAGAGACATGGGCTGCTAGCAAGTAGTTCAAAGCTGCTCAAAAGCTTGGTACGAGGGCAGCTGCGATGGAATGCTATGCTCCCTTGTAATCGAGCTCACTCGGGCTTGTGCCAGGGATCACCAATAGCATGTGACGCTTCTCACGGGTTGAGATACGTAACAGCTTCACACTATTTTTATCGGGGCTTTACCTATGGACTAGCGATGTGATAGCCGAGTCTAAACCCTAAGAGGAAAACACAGTGAGCAATGCCAAGCATTACCCTGTCTTAGCTTCAAGACCAGCCGGACTGACTGGCCAGGGATTAATCAGCTACCCAGCCGCAGGTGCTCAATTCAACTCCACCAGCGCAAAACGAGAAACCATGAGTGAGTCTGGTGTTTCTCTAACAGCAGCCGGACTGACAGGTGTCATTCTTCTAGGGATGACCATCTTAACGGTGACGCTTTTGCCGGTCATGCTAGCTGTTCAGGTTTGGCAGAAGTTAACTGACCAAGATTAAGTCCCAAAACTAAGCTCTAAGACTAAGCCTGCCAAGATTGAACCTTGTTGTGCGCTCTGCCCCCAGCAATATAAGGCAGGGATAATTGCCGGGGGCAGAGCAAGTTTTTTCTCTACAAGCTTAATTTGAGAGCTTAAGAGTTTAGAGGTTGAGAATTTCCCCTTCTAACTAATCCTCACGCTTGAGAATCGGGAAGGCGATTACGTCCCGGATGCTGGCAGAGTCTGTAAGCAGCATGACCAGGCGGTCGATGCCCATCCCCATCCCACCCGTGGGCGGCATACCGTATTCCAGAGCCATTACAAAATCCTCGTCCAACGGCTGCGCTTCTTCATCGCCAGCCGCTTTCTTCTCGGATTGCTGCTTGAGGCGTTCGTATTGCTCCACGGGGTCGGTTAGCTCTGAGAAGCTATTGGCGACTTCGCGGCCGACAATAAACAGCTCAAACCGTTCTACTAGGCCCGGTTTATCTCGGTGGGGCTTGGCAAGTGGCGAGATCTCCACTGGATAGTCGAGCACAAAGGTCGGCTGGATCAGGGTTGGCTCGCCCTTTTGCTCAAAGGCTTGGTTGAGCACGTGACCAATGCTGGTGCAGTTGTCTAAGCCGTAGATGCCTGCAGCCTGGGCCGCTTGCTTCGCCTCATCGACGCTGCTGAACTGGGTGAAGTCCAGACCAGTTAGCTCCTTGACCAGATCGTGCATGGTGACTCGACGCCAAGGGGGTGTCAGGTTAACAGGAGTGCCCTGGTAGGTGAGATGAAGGGTGCCTAAGACCTCATGAGTGGCATTAGTAATCAGAGCTTCGGTCAGGCTGATCATGTCGGTGTAGTCGGCATAAGCCTGATACACCTCGACCGAGGTGAACTCTGGGTTGTGGCGGGTGGAGATGCCCTCGTTGCGGAAGATGCGCCCCAGCTCAAACACCCGTTCAAAGCCGCCCACCACCAACCGCTTCAAGTGCAGCTCGGTGGCGATGCGCAGGTACAGGTCCATGTCCAGCGCATTGTGGTGGGTGATGAAGGGACGGGCATCTGCGCCGCCAGCTTCGGCTTGGAAGACGGGGGTTTCGATTTCGATGAAGCCCTGGTTCTCCAGATAGCGCCGGAGTGCGGACGTGATCAGGGCTCGCTTGCGGAAGGCTTCGCGGCTTTGGGGATTGACGATCAGGTCTACATAGCGCTGGCGATAGCGCTTTTCAACGTCAGTGAGGCCGTGCCATTTGTCGGGCAGGGGCCGCAGGGATTTAGTGAGGATGGTGTAGTCACTCACGTAGACCGAGAGCTCGCCCTTTTCGGTGCGCTTGATCGTGCCGTGTACACCGATGAAGTCGCCAATATCGGAGAGCTTATCTAGACGCTTAAAGGCGTCCTCGCCCATGTGCTCGGTGAGGCGCTGCTTCTCTAGATAAAGCTGAATCGTGCCGGTTTCGTCCTGTATGGTGCAGAAGGCCAGCTTGCCCATGAAGCGACGGGCCATGATTCGCCCGGCCACTGACACTTCTAGGTCAGCCTCTTCGCCGGTTGGCAAGTCGCGGAA